>PXSD01000139.1:17413-32346 GCA_003023165.1 Halobacteriales archaeon QS_9_67_15
CGGCTTCGGGCTCGTCTTCGTCGGGATCGGCCTCGCAGCGTCGGCCGTCTTCGACTCGGAGACGCAGGTGACGACCGGGATCATCAGCGCGTACGTCCTCTTCCGCGGCCTCTGGCCCGTCATGCAGTGGGGCGGGCTCTACCTGACCCGTCCCGACGGCGAACAGGGAGTGCGGCCGTACCCGGAGTGGTACTTCTACCTCGGCCGGTTCGACCCGATGAACGCGTACCTCAAAGGGGTGAACGTGCTCTTCAACGACGACGGTCAGTTCCCGCTGCTCACGAACCCGCGCGGGCCGGAGATTAATTACTTCGCTGTCACCGAGTGGTACGCGCTCTTCGCGCTCGCGCTCTGGCTCGTCGTCGTCCCCGTCGTCGGCTATCTCGTGTTCGTGAAGAAGGACGTACTCTAGCGGAGCCGGTCGCCGCGAGGAGCGACTCGCTCGCGCGCTCGTTCACCGCGCGAGCCCGATGGACTCCCGGTAGGAGCCGTACTGGCGCTCGAACAGGTTCATGATCTCGCCCATCGTCGCGTACGCCTTGACGGCGTCGACGATGTACGGCATCACGTTCTCGTCCTCGGTGATCGCCTCCCCCAGCGCCGCGAGCGCGGCCTCGACGGCCTCGTCGTCGCGCTCGGCTTTAACCTCTTCGAGCCGCGAGCGTTGTTTCTGCTGGACCGCCTCGTCGACCGTGAGCAGTTCGGGCTCGGTGTCCTCCTCGATCTCGTAGGCGTTGACGCCGACCACCGTCTCCTCGCCCTCCTCGACGCGCTCCTGGTACTCGTAGGCGGCGTCCTGGATCTCGCGGTGGAAGTAGCCCTCTTCGATGCCCGCCAGCACGCCGTCCCGCATCGACCCGTCGCCCATCTCGCGGATGTCCTCGATGTATTCCATCGTCTCTTCCTCGACCTCGTCGGTGAGCGCCTCGACGGCGAAGCTCCCGCCCAGCGGGTCGACGATGTCCGCCGCACCCGATTCCTCGGCGATGATCTGCTGGGTGCGGAGCGCGACGCGGACGGCCTGTTCGCTCGGGAGCGCCAGCGCCTCGTCGAAACTGTTGGTGTGGAGGCTCTGGGTACCGCCCAGTACCCCCGCAAGCGCCTGAATCGTCACGCGGGCGACGTTGTTGAGCGGTTGCTGGGCGGTCAGCGACTGGCCCGCCGTCTGGGTGTGGAACTTCATCGCCTTGGTCGCGTCGTCCTCGGCGTCGTACCACTCGTCCACGAGCGTCGCCCAGACGCGTCGGCCGGCGCGGAACTTCGCCACCTCCTCGAAGATGGCGTTGTGCGAGTTGAAGAAAAAGGAGAGCTGCGGACCGAACACGTCCACGTCCAGCCCGCGCTCCTCGCAGGCCTCGACGTAGGCCAGCCCGTCCGCGAGCGTGAACGCGAGCTCCTGGACGGCGGTCGAACCAGCCTCGCGGATGTGGTACCCCGAGACCGAGATGGGTTTGAACTTCGGCGTTTCTTCGACGGCGAACTCTACGGTGTCGACGACGACGTCGAGCGACGGCTCCGGCGGGACGACCCACTCCTTCTGCGCGATGAACTCCTTGAGCATGTCGTTCTGGAGCGTCCCGCGGATCTCCTCGCGGGGGACGCCCTGCTGGTCGGCGATGGCGACGTACATCGCGTAAATCACCGGCGCGCTCGGGTTGATCGTGAACGACGTGGAGACCTCGCCCACGTCGATGCCGTCGAAGATGATCTCCATGTCCCGGAGCGTGTCGACGACGACCCCCTCGCGGCCGACCTCCCCGTCGCTCATCGGGTCGTCCGAGTCCAGCCCCATCAGCGACGGCATATCGAAGGCCGTCGAGAGCCCGGTCTGGCCCTCCTCGATGAGGTAGTGGAAGCGCTCGTTGGTCTCCCGCGGGGTGCCAAAGCCGGCGAACTGTCGCATCGTCCAGGTGCGTCCGCGGTACATCGTCGGGTACACGCCGCGCGTGTACGGCGGTTCACCGGGGAACCCCAGGTCCTCGTCGTAGTCGAGGTCGGCGACGTCCTCCGGGGTGTAGAGACGGTCTACCTCGTGGTTCGACACCGTCGCGAAGCGGTCTTTGCGTTCGCCGTACCCGTCGAGTACGGGATCGAGCCGCGCGGACTCCCACGCTTCGCGGGAGTCCCGGATCGCGGCGAGGTCCTCCTCGTCGAACATGGACGCAAATATTGCCGGCCCGCGCATAAGGGTTCGGGCGGTCGAGCGCGGGCCGAGCGCGCACGGCTCATCGCTCGTACGGACTCACGCGCTGGTGGCTCGGGTCGGGTCGCATCTGAACGTGTCCGCAGTCGATACAGCGCCAGACGCGGGCACCCAGCTGTCTGAACCCCGCCCGTTCGGGGTCCGACTCGCTCACGCTCCAGTCGCGCCCGCAGTTCGAACAGCTCCCGGGATGGTGCTTGCTCGCGGACTCCTCCGCCGAGTCCGTCGACTCCGGAGCGGACTGGAACGTGACGGACTCCATCACCGCCGCGACGTCCTCGCCGTCGAGACGCTTCCTGTACTCGGTCAGCAACCGCCGCAGTCGCGCGACCCGACGCCTGAGTTCGGCCGCTTCGTCACCGTCCGGGTCGTCCCTGACGCTGTCTCCTTCGGCCCGGTCGGCGACGAACTCCTTCGACGCCAACTCGCCGGTCGCGCGGTAGTACTCGACCAGTGCCAGGCGGTAGTTCACTTGCCCCAGTAGTCGCTCGACGATAGCCTGCAGGTCCTCCTCGAAAACCGGAGTGACCAGGTGGTACTCGGGGTCGACACCGGGGAATCCCTCCGACCGATCCCGGGTCACCACCGCGCGACAGTGCGGCGCGCGCTTCCGGAGCGGTTCGAGTAGCTTCGGGCCGTCGCCGCCGAACCCCCGGTCGATTATCGCGACCGCGGTCGACCCGTCGATCACGTCGGCGGCCTCCGATCGCGTCGTCGCGATCCGGACCTCACACCCCTCCAGCCAGAGTCCGTACAGCTCCGCTCGCGTCCGGTTCTGCCCGAACACCGTTACGATGTCGGTCAGAAGCTCCATGCTACCGCCACCCGACCGGTGTCGGCGCGACCGAGCGGGCGACCCACCGACCGGATTGACGACTCGAGCGGCGTCTCACGGGACGGGTTTCGGATACCGAACAGGGTTCACTGGTCATCGTGCGTGTCGGTTCCGGTGGTCATCGCCGCCGCCGTCTCCCGGGATTTGACGGAGAACGAGTGGATCGCCGCGAGGTCGTCGATCAGGCGGCTCAACTGCTCGACCCACTCCTCGGCGGCGCCGATGGCGTCGTCGGTGCCGTCCGCCTGTGCGCGGTCGAACTCCTCGAGGGCCCGTTCGACGGGGGTTTTCAGCTCCTCCGCCAGCAGGTCGCTGAACTCGTCGAGCCGTCGCTCGACGCGCTGTTCGTGCTCCTTGCTCTCGGTCACGTCCTGATGGAAGCCGACGAAGTGAGTCACAGTCCCGTCGTCGTCTTCGACGGGCGCGAGGCTGGTTCGACTCCAGAACGGCGTCCCGTCCCGATGGTACAGGAGCACGACCGCGGTCGTCGGCTCCCGGTCGCGCATCCCGCGTTCCAGCGTCGCCAACTGCCTCGGGCCCGTCTCGCTCCCGCGCAGGACCGAGAGCCAGCCGTCGCGCAGTGTCGACGCCTCGTAGCCGGTCAGCGCCGACAGTCGGTCGTTGGCGTAGGTGAGCGTCCCGCGAGGGTCGGTCGCGTCGTGGATCGTGATCCCGACCGGTGCCTCCTCGATGACCCGATTCTTCAGCTGGAGTTCCCGTTCACGCTCCGTTCGCTCGGTGATGTCGCTCGCGACGCCGACGATGCGCGTCAGCTCGCCGTCGTCGTAGACGGCTGACGCACGGTCGCGAACCCACCTGACCTCGCCGTCCGGCTGGACCACGCGGTAGGTTTCATTATAGCTGTCGGGGTCGCGCCGCTGCTCGGCCAGTGCCGCCTCGACGCGGTCGCGGTCGTCGGGGTGGACCGCCTCGACGAACGACTCCGGCGCCGCCAGTAGCGATTCCGTCGACCGGCCCCAGATGTCCTCGTAGGCCTCGCTGACGAACGATATCACGTCCTTCTCCGGCGAGCTCATCCAGATCACGTCCGAGGTGTGTTTGCGGATCTGCTTGAACTTCTGCTCGCGTTCTCTCCGCCCGGAGATGTCGCGTCCGACGCCGACGACGCCGCGCAGGTCGCCGTCGTCGTCGGTCAGTCGCGCGCCGGTGAACTCGAACGGGACCGTCGACCCGTCCGCCCGGACGAAGTCCGCCTCGACTCGCGCAATGCCGGTTTCGAGCGTCCGCGCGATGGCGTCTGCCACGCGGTCCCGGTCGGTGCCCTCGAAGAACTCGAGGGCGTCCATCCCGTCGAGTTCCGCGTCGGAGTACCCCGTGACGACTCGAAAGGTCTCGTTCCACCTGACCAGTTCGCCGTGTTCGTCGATGAGATAGAACGCGTCGTCGATGGTGTCGAGCGTGAGTTCGACGAACTCGCTTTTCTCCCGCAACCGCCGCTCGCGCTCGACGCGCTCGGAGACGTCGCAGAGCACGCCGACCGTCCCTGTCACCCGGTCGCCATCGCTCTCTCGCAACGGTGCGACGTGGACCACGTGTGGAGCCTGCTCGCCGTCGTCAGTGCGGAAGTACGCCTCGAACGACACCCGCTCAGTCCCGTCGTCCTCGACCAGTTCGCGGACGGCGTCCCGTCCGGTCGCGAGGTCCGCGTCTGCCATCACCGTCGAGACGTGCTCGCCGACGAGTTCGGACGGCTCGTAGCCGGAAACCGTCGTCTCGTGGTCGCCCGCGGGGACGATCGACCTGAAGCGACCGTCCATGTCGAGCGTGTACACCTCGTTCGGGAGCGCCTCGAGGACCGTCCGGAGCCGTTCGATTTCCTCCGCCCTGTCGGACGGCTCCGCCGTGGCCCCGTCACCCTCCCGCTCGTCGTCCCACGTGTGAGCGGACACGACGGTCTCGAGTCGCCGCGTCAACGCCGCACGGTCGTCCCTCTCCTCTGCGGTGACGAACACCTCAGTCGCCCCCACCGAAAGCGCCGCGTCTGTCGCGCCGGGGTCGTCCGTTACGACGACGACCGGGAGCGACGCCCACCTGCTCCTGAGCGCTCCGACCGCGTCGGCGAGGGCGGTTTCGCTCTCTTCGTGACACAGGACGAGGCAGTCGTAGCGCTGCTCCGACAATCGGTCCAGCGCACGCTCGACCGTCTCGACGCCGCGTAGTTCGGTCCCCTCGCTCGCCGACTCTAGCGCGGCTACTGCGTTTCGGACCAGATCGCTCTCTCTCCCGACCCGTAGCACCGCGACCGGTCCGACGCTGCGCGCAGCCATGATAGTGGGTAACTGTCACCCGATAAAAGCGTCCCCCCGCGGTTACCGGTACTGAGAACGCCCCTCGAGACGCGCGGGTATAGGGGCGCTAACGGTCGAAATCGCCCGTCGAAACGGTCACTTCAGGCCCTCAGTCGCGAGGTGGTACTCGAAGACGGTCTCCATGCCGGCGACGAGCGCCGCGAGGTCCACGCTCTCGGCGTCGCGGTGGCGGGACTGCACGTCCTCGTAGATGCGGTGCCAACGCCGGCGGAAGCGGTTTTCGAGCCCGCTCGACCGGATCGACTCGACGAACGGTTCGCGGTCCTCGGTCGCCTCGACTTCCGACGGGGAGACGACGCCTTCCTCGATAGCGGCGACGACGATGCCGGCCGAGAAGTCCCCCTCGACCACCTCGCGCTCCCACGTGGTGAGCCAGTTGCCGATGCGGGCCATCTCCTGGAGGTCCCAGAGGGTGTTCCGCACCGCGCCGAGGTCGGCCGGGTCGAAGGCCGGCGAGTACATCAGGTCCACGTCGGCGTAGGGGAACATAACCATGTTGTGCGAGTCGTACTGCGTCGCGCCGGTCAGGTTCGCCATACAGGGGTTGTCACTGACGAGCGCGCTGTACTCCATGGCGTCGGCCGTCTGGTTGAAGTCGTAAGCGAAGATATCTGCGAACTCCTCCCGGCGAGGGGCGTCCGACAGCCCGTCCTCGAACTCGGTCCAGAGGCGCTCGACGAACGCGAAGGTCTCTGCGTCGACGGCGGCCCGCTGGGGGTCGGTGTCGACGCTGTCGCACGCCAGTCGGCACGCTTCCTCGAACGTCCGACGGTCGCCCCGGTGTTCGATCAGGTCGTCGAGCACCGTGACGTACATCGTGAGGATCGTCTTCTGCTCGCGGACGTGGGCGGCGTGCTCCTCGGCGACCGACGAGAGCGTGAACGATGGGAACAGCGAGTAGATCCACTGCCAGAGGAACCGGTTGCGCTCCTCGAAGTACCGGTCGTAGGCGTCGGCCAGTTCGCCGACCCGGCCGGGGAGCGTCACTTGCCGAATCGTCTGAAGATGGTCGTGTGGGCTCGTCTCGGAGCGCGCCGGTTGCGTCGACACGGTCACCGCCCCCCATACGAACCGCTTACTCTCCTAGTAGCAGCTGCATATTCGACCTGTGAACCGTTCCGAGTGGGTCGCGGACCAATGCTTCGGGTGCGCGTGGTCTGTTTGTCATTCGTAGTCGGTCGCAGCTGCGTGAACAGCTCCGGGAAGCCAGGTCGTCCCGGAGTATGTGTTCCCTGCATACCCGGGTACGAAGGACATACTATAAAATTGGTTTCTGCCACTTGCTCGCAGGTGAGTGCGTTTCCGTGCTGGGTCCTGAAAGTTGGTTGCGAATGAGTTGCACGACCCGTTCTCACACTGTCGACCGTTTGCCGTCCACGAAACGACCCGTTACCAGCAGTAACGAGTAATTACCGCCGGTCAAACGCGGATTCCGGGCGGAGGGTGTGCCTGTCGCTCTCAGTACTGTCCCATTAACCCCTGGCGGCGCGCGCGTCGGCTCATCCACTGGAACGCGCCGTAGCCGAACGCGAAGTATCCGACCGCAGTCCCGACCAAGAGTGCGAGTTCGCCGGCGGGCAACTCCCAGAGGCGTCGCCCCTCCTGCATCGACATCGCGAGGAGATAACTCCCCTGCGAGATCGGAAGGAGGCGAACCCAGAACACGTCCAGCGACGGCGACGCGATGAGTCCGAGGAAGACGAACTGGAGGACATTAAAAACGTTCTCGACGCGCTTGTACAACAGTGCCAGGCCGCCGAAGAAAAAGCCCAGCCCGATGGCGGGCGCGATAGCGAGCACCGTGATGATGACGATCGTCTCGACCGGGAAGTGGAGCGACTCGCCGGTCAGTGCGAGCATGAACGCGAGCGTGGCCGCGCCCCAGCCGAAGCTCTCGACGATCCGGACCGTGATGTGGGCGAGCATTACCCGGCCGTAGCCGAACGGCGACATGTAGAGCTGTTCGAGCGTCCCCCACTGGGACTCCCGGGTGACGCTCCAGGCCAGCCCCGAGAACGACGTCAGCGCCACGCTCCACAGAAAGTACCCCACGATTATCCCGCCGAGGGAGTCCGTCAGCGCGCGACTCGACAGCGCCTGACCGCCGAAAAACACCATCGCGAAGAACAGGAAGGTCATTGCCAGCCCCGAGAACGTGTTCAGCGGGTAGCGGTACATCAGCAGGGCTCGCTTCTTCGCCATCGCCCACAGGAGCGTCCGGTAACTCCCGCTGCCGGACTCGCGACCGACGCGCTCGCGGTCGACGGTTCCAGCGCTCACGCTCGATCACCGCCGCTGGCCGCCGCGTCGAGGCGGTTCCCGTCACCGTTCGTCAGTTCGAGGAACACCTCCTCGAGGTCCGGGTCGACCGACTCGACCTCCTGGACGGTGACACCGACCTCCCGCAGGTCGTCCATGAGGTCGTAGAACCGCTCGGATTCGCCGAGGGTCACGTCGAACGCCGTCCGCTCGCCCCGTGGCTCGAACGTCTCGATCCCGTACGCATCGGCGAGTCGGTCGCGGTCCGCCGAATCGAGCGCTGGCTCCCCGTCCCCGTCCCCGCTCTCGATACCGTCGGGGTCTTCGTCGCCGCCGACGACCACGCGATACGTGAAGGTGCGGAACACATCGATCAGGTCCGCTACTGCGTCGTCCGCGATGATGTCCCCGTCGTTCATGATCACGACCCGGTCACAGATGTCCTCTACCACGTCCATGTCGTGACTGGAGAGGACGATTGTCATGTCCTCCTGGTCGGCCAGTCGGCGTATCTCGCGACGGAGTTCTACCGACGATTCGACGTCGAGTCCCAGCGTCGGTTCGTCGAGGAAGGCGACGTCCACGTCGCGAGCGAGCGCGCAGGCCAGTGACACCTTCTGCTTCTGACCGCGCGAGAGGTCGTTGACCGGTGTGTCAGCTTTCTCACGCAACGAGAGCTGTTCGAGGAGGTTGTCGTGGCGGTCCCCGAGCGCGTCGGGCGACTCGCCGCCTACCGCGGCGAAGAACTCTAGGTTCTCCCGGACGGTGAGCTTCCAGTAGACGTTGCGCGCGCCCTCAAGCATCGCTCCCACTCGGGCGTAGGCGGCCCGCTGGTCCGCGTACACGTCGGTGCCTGCGACCCTAACCTCGCCCTCGTCCGCGACCACCAGGCCGAGGATCGACTTGATGAGCGTCGTCTTCCCCGCACCGTTCGGGCCCAGTACACCAACTACCGTTCCGGATCGAATCGCGAGACTCACGTCGTCGACGGCCCGGACCGCCTCCTCGCCGTCCTCGAAGGTCTTCGTCAGGTTCCGGACCGCGAGCGCCGCGTCCCGGTCGGCGTCGTTCCCACTCCGCTCGTCGACCGTCGCCACCTCGTCGGGGACCTGTTCAGGTGTCGTGGTCATCCTGTTCCGATGAAGTACCTGTCGGTGTAAAACTATTTCCTGCAGGGCCGTTCTGTTTCTGTTCTGTTACTTGTCCGCGTCCCTCGCGCTGCTCGTCCCTCGAACATCGTGACGCCGTGGGCGTCACTCAATCCCGCAACCGGTGGGTCTTCTGGACCAGCGGATGGTGGGCGTAGTCGACGACCGCGATGTCACCGATCGACGCCAGGTCCTCTTTCTTGGCGGTCTTCGCCATCCCGAGGTCGACGGGCTGCGAGAGGACGATGACGTAGGCGTCCATCGTCTCGATCCCCAGGCGAGCGGCGGCCTTGACGCGGTGGTGGCCGTCGGCGAGCAGCAGGTCGCCGTCGTTGTCGATGACGACGAGTGGCTCGGCGAGTTTCCGTTCGAGTTCGTAGCGGCGCCCCTCCAGTTCGTCCGCGTATACTTTCGCCTGCGTGGGCGTCAACTCCGCCAGCCGGACGTCGCGACGTTCCTGCGTGACGGCGACGCCGTGAATGTTCTCCAGCGTCCGCATCAGGTTGTCCACCTTCCCCGGCGTGGCGCGCTCGATCTGCGAGCGGATCACGTCCGCGTTGCTGATGATGCCGACGAGGTTCCCCGCGTCGTCCACGACAGGGAGCTTCTGGATGCCCGAGCGCAGGATCACGCGGGCCGCGTCGTCGACGTTCATGTCCGGGTGGGCGACGAGCAAGTCGTCGCTCATCACCTTGAAGATCGGCTCGTGGTCCGGTTCTTGGAGGAGGTCCCGAGCGCTCACGAACCCCTCGACGTGGCGGCCGTCACAGACCGGAAACCCGCTGTGTTGGGCGCTCTCGGCGATCTGCTGGGCGACGTCCTCGACGGTGTCGTCGGGCGAGACCGTGTCGACCTCCCGAGTCATGTACTCTTTGACTGTCAGCGAGCCCGCGTCGTCCATTACCTGTCCGGAGTCGGCGAGCGGTCAAAAGCACATCGCATGCGGGGTCCCCGGCTGAGGCGCCGCCTCGTCCCCTCACACCGGTCCGTCGCCGTCGCCGTCGGACTCGCTCTCGTCGTCGGTGTACTCGCTGTCCGGGTCCTGCCCGGGCGACTGCTCGTCGACCGCCTCGCGTGCGACGTCTTCGATTGACGGGCTGTCGCCGCCCGGTCCAGACCCGTGGTGGTCTTCGGGATAGAGTCCGGCCAGGACCCGGTGACTGGGCGAGCCCATCGCGTCGAGGAACCGGTCCGAGACGATCGCCCTGACGATGTCACCGAGCGACTCGTCGCCGACGTCGATGGCGTCGAGCAGTCCCAACGAGATCTGCGCACCGGCCATGTCGGCGTGTCCGCCGGCGCTCCCGATCTGTCCGAACGCGTCACGGAGCGTCTCTCCGAGGTCGAGGTCGGTCCCCCGAGCGCGCGCCGACACGTAAACGGTCTCGTCGTCGATCCCGTAGATTAGCGTCGTCGTCACGTCCTCCAGGTTGAGTAGTCTATCGGCGGCCTGAGCGAGCGCGTCCCGGTCCGACAGCTCGCCGACGCTGCTCAGTAGCGCCGACCCGTGTCGTTCGCGGTTCCGGACCGCCCGCGCGATGGTCTCGAGCGTCTCTGCGCTCATGCTCGGTGACTCGATCCGGTCCAGCGTCCCCGGGTCGGCGTACGGCACGAGGAACGCGGTCGCCTCGAAGTCCGATGCACTCACTTCTCGCGTGTACCCGTCCGTGTCGACGCGGATACCGAAGAGGAGCCCTGTCGCCACCTCGCGGCTCGGGGTGATACCGAGCGTTTGCAGGTACTCCACCAGCAGCGTACTCGTCGCGCCGACGTCGCTGCGGAGGTCGACGAACCGTGCCTCGACCGGATAGCGCGGCGGGTGGTGGTCGATGACGACGTCGACCGGCGTCTCGGGCGCGAGTCCGTCATTGACGCCCGGCCGCGAGTGGTCGACCAGCGCCACGCCGCCGTACTCCTCCAGGTCCGCTCCGGGGTCTACGTTCCGCAGGTCGAACTCCAGCACGTTGACGAACGCCTTGTTCTCCTGGTGGGTGATGTCGCCGAAGTAGCAGATGTCGGACTCACAGTCGGCCGCCGAGGCGACCCGGGCGAGCGCCACTGCGCTCGCGATGGCGTCCGGGTCCGGGTTGTCATGAGTGACGATCGCGAGGCGACCATCGACGTCCCGGAGAACACTCGTCAGCTTTCGGGTCCGGAGACCCGCTTCGCCGACGCGTTCCAGCAGCCGATCGGCGACGGCCGCCGCCGGGTCGACGACCTCGTCCGCGACCGCGTTGAGGGCGGTTCGCTGCGTCTCGGTCGCGTTCTCGCCGGCGTACGCGAGCACGAACGCCGCCGGGAACACCTGTCGGACGGCCCGAGCGGCGGCCACGTTCGTGTCGGGGTCGTCGGTCGCGACCGCGACGGTGTCCGGCCGCTCGCGTTCACACAGCGTCGCCTCCGACGTCGGGTCGGCCACCTCGGCCGCGACGCCTTCCTCCCGGAGCGTCCGTACGGCGTTCTCGTCGGTCGAGACGACGGAGAGCCCGCCGCGGCGCTCACCGAGTTCGTCGACGAGCGCCCCCGCGAGCGACCCGGTCCCCAACACGAGACGGGACGTCATGTCCCTTGGTCGGGCAACGGCGTGTAAAAATCCCCCGCACCATCTTTTTCGCCGGGGGGTTGCGCCCCGCGCAACCCCCCGGCCAAAAACATGGGTGAAAAAGGCCGCATCTCGGCCTTCGGCCTCGATGCGGTGAACCGCGCTCGCTTCGCTCGCGCGGATAATCAGTACAGAGAATCCATGTAGCACGACCTGGCGGCACCCACAATCCACAAACAAGAGACGGCTACGGGTATCCCACCACAACTAACCCTCAACTGAATGGGCGGATCGAGTCAATCTTCGACAAAATCAATTGGGGTTGACATCGCCGAATTTGTATTTAAATCCTACAGCAGGGTGAATAGTTACTATGAGCGCCGATTCGATCTTCCTCCAGTTCTTCCGGATAGACGCCTGAGGATCCAACACTCGTCGCACGGGCGGTCATAGCATTTGAGCAGACCGAGTTTACCAGCGGTACGGATACGGAGTCACCCCTCAATCCGGAAACTGTAACACTCGGCGACAGGAGAAGACGACTCGTCTCGTGTATTGACTACTCGGTGTCGCTTAGCTTCAGTGGACACCACGACCGAGTCTATCTTCAGATTGGCCGCTTGATATCGTCACCGTAGGTGATTAATTGAGTCTGTCGACTACGGTTGCCCTCGGGAGCGAAATCACGAGTGAATACCGCTGCTTCAATTTGTACCGACTGGTTGGTACTGGCCAGATATGACCCATTGCCGTCGGTGAGTAACTCCCGATACTCGCAGAGTTCCTCGATCCCTTCGGCAGCCTTGCTCGCGATGGCCTTCTGGCGCCCCGACTCAGCCCACTTCACCTCACCCAAGAACACTGCTTGCAACCCTGCAGATTCGAGACTTCTCTTCGTCAGGAGGATATCTGGCTCACCACTCCAGAGACTTCGCTGGACGCCAGAACTCCCCAGAAGTTCCTCTTTCATCGTCGCGGCCCGTTCTATCGAGGCGTAGTATCGTTGAGTGAATGTGGTGCCATCGGGGATTGCCTGGTCCAACAGTGACTTCTCGCCTTCGGCATCCTCAAGCGAGATATAGAAGCAAGGCGGATCGGACGAAGAAGAGCGATAGCGGAGCGTGTAGATAGCTTCATTTGTATCCCACTGTGCGACGACGTTCGAGGACCCAGTCATCGGTTGGAGTCGGCGTTCCTCGAACGTCTCCACGAGCTTATACGCCCAGTAGATCTCGAACAGCTCGGATACCTCCTTAGGCCGTACGAAGAGCGTGTTGAACAGGTCTCGAAGCTCCGCTTCGTCACACTCCCCCCGGCTGTAGCGTTGGTACCACTCAAGTAGCTTCGCAGCCTCACGATAGAGGGGGAGCCGTGAGGTCCGTACTTCCTCAAGGGTCCGTGTCGGGATTGATTGTTCGTCGATATCAATCTCGGAGAGGTGCGGGTTTTGGAATCGGAGTCGCTCAACGGTTCGCCAGAGACGGCTATCGGCACCCAACCACGGGTCAAGCCACGAGTAGGGGCTCTCCCGCTGATTGGTGATCTCCCGAAACAATCCGACCTTCGAGTGGAGTCTAGTGATCAGTGTGGCCAGGACTCGATTTTCCGGTGTCTCGACACGCTCGTCGACCCGACGATAGGCGAAGAGAGTGTCATCGTTTACGCCGCGTCGGCTACGGGCTTCGATCGTCGCGGGCCAGTCGACGTGGCCGCGAATTGTTCCCCGACCGAGTTCGAGCGGTCGGTCAGTGGTGTGCTTGAGCCGTTGGACCCGCCCGGGAAGTTTCTCGACGAAAGGCACGACCTCCGGGGAACGTTGCTCACTGGATGGGGAGGGATCAGATCCATACTCGTCGATCCCAGTGACGACAAAATACCTTAGCAGAAGTTCCTCGATTTGGTCGATTCGCTTATCCGGGTCCAGTGATTTTATCCCTGGAACTGACACTCCCGTCCCGAGGTATGTGCTCGCGAGCGCAGCCACGTCGTCTACGAGATCGTTAGCTTCCACGGCTCAGATGTCCAGATCGGTCAGTTCGAAGTATTCTCGCCCGAAGCGCTCAACGCGAGCAGCCTCAACCAAATTAAGGGCGGCAATGTCTTCGACGACGGTCTCCTGGATCCGATTCATTAGGCCCTCAAACTGGGGGAGCACGTACTGGACGATCCCGGGTGTCAGGTCGTCGTCTGCCGCCGCGAGAACGTCATGGACGATTGCCGGACCGAGGGGTCGGGTCGCCTGGACTGTCTTCCATAGCTTAACGACGGCGGTGACTTCGTCAGAGGTTGGGGTCACCCCGTCCCAACAGTCGACGTATAATAAAACGAGGGACTCGTCGATCGCCGCTTCGGCGGGCGCGGGCACATGGATGTACGCGAACCGCCGACTGAGAGCGTAACTCAGGTCGTACAACGAGGACTTGTCGAAGGTGTTCATAGTCGCCAATAGGCGCCAGTCCTCCGGGACGACGTACTCGTGCGTCCCGACAACGGTGGTATCGTTGAGTTCAGAGCCGTAGACCGTGATGTCACGATCCTGCTCGTCGGTGAACGGGAGGACCACGTCGTCACCAGTAAGGACCGAGAACAGCGACCCGAACGCTTTGTCAATATTAGCTCGGTTGAACTCGTCAACAAGCAGCCACTCGTTGATCGGTTGCTGTTCGTCATCCTGGAATCGCCCGAGGAACAGGCCCGGACTGAACGCAAGTTCGCCACTACGCTGCTGTCGGTAGCCCCCGATCGTGTCGAAAGTTGACCAGTCTGCGGTCGCCGTTGCCATCTCGTAGCTGTTGCCGACGAGTTCTTCAGTGACGATTTTCGCGAGTTTGCTCTTTCCAGTTCCTGGTGGACCAACGAACAGCAGGTGGTCTCCACGGCGTAGCGCGCCGAGGATCTCCTCTAATAATTGTGTCTTGTTCTGGAAGTAGAGCTCGTCACCGAGGTCAATCTCGTCCGGGGAGATATCGAATTTCGGTTCGCTGTAGGCAACTTCGCCGAGCTGCCACTCCCCGAAATCGTCGTCAGACATCTGGTCGTCAGGGATATCTCCCGCTTCCTCCTCTCGTTCGTCTTCACGCGACGACTCACTTGATATATCAAGCGGTGCCGCCATTCGGCTCCTTGCCGTCGCGATGTCTGGATACAACCCGCCGGCGATGGCGTGCCCGATGGTGGTCCCGAACAAGTGTTCGAATCCCGACTCCGAGACCTCGCGGAGTGTCTTCAGTCCAAGTGGGTCATTTGTTCCGAGCGTCACCGGAACCCAGGTTTTGAACGAGGCCCACTCAACGTCAACGAAGTGGGAATCGTTCTTGATCGACTCGTGCCGTCTCTCGGGGGGATAGTCGGGATCCGTGTCGGTAACTTTCCCGAACCCGTAGATCTCGTCTGGAGCCTCCTTCCGCCGAACGGCAGCAATGACGAGGTCGCTTTCGCTGATTGTCTGCGTGAACAGGTATGCGAATCCCTGTCCCTCGTCCTTTCGAATCGAGGTCTCTTTGAGCGAAGCATTCTCTCTGGGTGGGGTATCGAACTCTCCGGGATCAAGTTCGTATCCGATACTCGCGATGCCGTCGCTTTCCCACGCGTCCCACCGGAATCCCTCCGTCGAGAC
>PXSD01000140.1 GCA_003023165.1 Halobacteriales archaeon QS_9_67_15
CACTTGCTCGCCGTCGCAGACGACCATCGTCGTGTTCGGGCCGTAAAGGACGAATGCGGTGGCGACGAGACTGTCGCCGCTCGCGGGGAGCGGTTCGTCGTAGACGCCGACGATGGTCCCCATGGGGTTGTTCGACCGGAGGTTCGAGGAGCCGTCGAGCGGGTCGAGCGCGAGGTGGTACTCGCCGCCGCCGTCGGCCCGCTGTTGCTCGGCGCGCTCCTCCGACGCGTAGGAGGCGACGGCCTCGAGGGCGAGCAGGCGCTCGCTGAACAGTTCGTCCGCGTACTCGTCGGCGGCGCGGACCCGCTCGCCGCTGGGGTTCTCGCGGTCGACGTAGGCTCGCCGCTCCGGAAGCGCGTCACGGACCGCCAGCGCAGTCCTGTGGACGACATCGAGTACGTCGTTGACGGCCGCGTCGCCGGTCCACTCGCTTCCCAACGAAGCCTGCTCGCTCATGCTTCGGGCGGCGCGGCCCGGAGCGCCTCGTCCACGGAGGTTTCCTCGAAGATGACCTTCTCGAGCGCGTCGAGGATGCGCTTGGGGTTCTCGCGCTGCCAGACGTTGCGGCCGACTGCGAGGCCGGCGCCGCCGGCGTCGATGACGCTCTTGACGCTCTCTAAGAACTCCCGGTCGCTGGTTTTCGAGCCGCCTGACATGATGACCCTCGTCGGTCCCCCCATCCGGGTGACCTGCTCCATCGCCTCCTCGCTGCCGGGGTACTTGACTTTCGCCACGTCGGCACCGAGTTCGAGGCCGAGTCGGGCGGCGTAGGCGACGGCCTCCTCGCTGGTGTCGTTCTTGACGGCCTGTCCGCGCGGATAGGCCCACATCACGACGGGGAGGCCGTACTCGCGGGCGTTCTCCTGGACCTCGCGGAACTCCTCGAACATCTCGACCTCGCAGTTCGTGCCCGGATAGACCGTGAAGCCGATGGACTCGGCGCCCAGCTCCTCGGCGGCGTACTCCACCGAGCAGTTGACGGCGCTGTCGGGCTCGCCCATCCAGAGGTTCGAGGTGCCGTTGAGTTTCGCGAGCAGCGAAACGTCGTCCTCGAAGGATGGGTAGTAGGCCTCGGCGATGCCCTTGCCCACCGCGAGCGACGTGACCGCCGGGTGTGTGGCGACCTCGAAGACGTGTTCCGGGTCCGCGCTCTCGGGCTGTGGGTCGAAGTCGACCGGCCCGTGTTCGATGCCGTGGTCGTACGCCAAAACGAGTGTCTTCCCGTCCCGCGTGACCGGAGCGTCGTCGATTGGTCGCATTACGACTACCCGTAGTCGGAGCGCCGTTATATATCTTCTTTCTGACATAATTTACTACTGGTCGAGTAAACGATTTGGCCGTGAGAGTAGTCCACACTCACGCTCCGTCTCGAAATCGGTCGATACGACACACATCGCACGGAGTTCGCAACTACCCATCAGAGAGCCGAGCTGTACGCGGGAACGAGCTCGGGAGATGCCGTCAGAGTGAGTGCCAGTAAGCTTACAGCGGCGGCGGGCGGATGCCGCTACATGCGCGGATTCGATGCCATCGACGCGGTCGGCGTCGTCGGAGCCGGCACAATGGGAAGCGGAATCGCCCAGGTCGCGACGCAGTCCGGCTACGACGTCGTTCTCCGGGACGTAGAGGAGCACTTAGTCGAGCAGGGGCTCAATACCCTCTCCAGCGGGCTCGACCGCTTCGTCGACAAGGAGGCGATCAGCGCAGACGAGGCCGAGACGATGCGCGAGCGCGTGACCGGCACGACGGAACTCGGCGACCTCGCAGACGCCGACCTCGTGATCGAGGCGGTCGTCGAGGACGTGGACGTGAAACAGTCCGTGTTCGCCGACCTCGACGACGTGACCGAGGAGGACGTGGTGCTGGCGACAAACACCAGCACGCTCTCGATCACCACTATCGCGAGCGCGACGGACCGACCCGACCGGGTCGTCGGCCTCCACTTCATGAACCCCGTCCCGGTGATGAACGGCGTCGAGGTCGTCGTCGGCGAGAAGACCGACCCGGCAGTGACGGACCTGGCCCACGAGTTCGCCGAGGCGCTCGGCAAGGAGACCTGGCAGGCCGACGACAAACCCGGCTTCGTGACCAACCGCATCCTCATGCCGTGGATCAACGAGGGGGTCCGCGCCTACGACGAGGGCGTCGCCGCGAAAGCCGACATCGACCGCGGGATGGAACTCGGCACGAACGTCCCGATGGGACCGCTCGAACTCGCCGACCACATCGGCCTAGACGTCTGTCTCCACGCCTCGGAGACGCTCCACGAGGAACTCGGCGACCGTTACCAGCCCGCCTACCTCCTCAAGCGGAAGGTCGAGGCCGGCGACCTCGGGAAGAAGACGGGCCGAGGGTTCCACGAGTACGACTGATCCCATGAGTTCGGCGAGTACGGCCGACCCCACGATACCATGAGTATGGCCGACCCCGCGATTCGACGACAGCGAGCCGCTCGAACGGGCGTAGTCGCGGTGTGACTCTCCACAACGCACATTAGACGCGGCTGAGAGGAGGCGTGTAATGAGGAGTCGCCGCCCGCCGCTCGTCGTCGTCGCGGCACTCGCCCTCCTCCCAGCCGTCGCCGCTGGCGTCGCTCCAGCCACGGCCGCACCGCCGCCCGAAGAGTTGTGTGGTGTCTGCGGTCCGGAGTTCGAGTACGAGGCCGCCGAGCGCGGCGTCCCGCTGACCGTCGAACACAGCACGGCGACGATCGGCGTCGACCGGTCCGGAACCGGCCACTGGCACGCTCGCGTCCGGATCGACGACGGGTCCGCCGACCGGCTGGCCGCGAACGCGACACTGCGCGAGCGCGTCGTGACCGAGACGTACGTACACGGTCGCACGGTCGTCGACGACCCGCGGAACCTCCGGACGCGCGTCGAGAACGACACGCTCGTCGTCGACTTCGACGCGTCGAACGTCGCCCACCGGAGCGTCGGCGGCGTCGTCCTCGTCGACATGCTGGACCCGCGTACCCGTCGCTCGACCGTCCAGATCGGTGCGGACGAACTCCGGATCAGCGGTCCGAACGGCACCGCCGTCACGCGCGTCCCGGCGGACGCCACTGTCGAAAACGGGTCCGTCGTCTGGCGTCCCGACGACCCCGGTATCGGGCTTGGCGGTGACTCTACTCTCGCGTTCGCGCCCGCCGACGGCCCGCTCGCACAGAGCGCGACGACCGTCGCGCTCGTCGGTTACGGAGTCAACTTTGCCGGCCCGGGCGTCGTCGTCCTCGGTGTGCTCCCCGCGCTGGCGCTCGGCGGCGCGGCGCTCGGACTCCGTCGATGGGACGGCACGCTACCCAGCCTCGGCAGGGCATCGGTCGCGACCGTGATGGTCGGGGGCGCCGCGGTCGTCGCGGCCGTCGGTGCCCTCTCGACCGTCTGGCCCGTAGTCCTCGAACCGTCCGTCGCCCGGGTGGTGAGCGCCGCCGTCGCCGCGGTCACCAGCGTCGTCTCCGTGGTCGCCTTCCAGTCGGCGCTGCTGTCGGTCCCCGTCGCGCTCTGGTTCCCGCTCGGCTGTGCCTACCGACGAGACCCCGTCGTCGCCCGGATCGTCGTCTCGGGGCTGGGACTCGCACCGTTCGGGGCCGCGGTGCTGTTCGGTACGCCCCGTTCACTGCTATACGCGCTGCTCGGCTCGCTCGTCACCACGCTCCCCTGGGCCGCCGGGACGGTCCTGTTCGGCGTCCCGCTGTATCTGCTCGGTCGAGACCTCGGTCAGGCCGGCGACGCGCCCGACGAAACTGAGCGTACGAGACCAGCGAGTGCCGAGTGATACGGATTATTATAGATTATTTCCGGATAGCGCCGACCCCGGGGTCGGCGCGTACCGGTAAATCGCTACAATAATCCGTATGAGTGGAGCCGGCGCGCCGAGAGAACCGACCCGGACCGAACCCTCCGTTTTCGATTGGAGATCCGACAGACTGCGGCGGGAAAGCACGGCCGCGATCTCCGGCTGAAACGCACCCACGGAACGCTCCCCTGCGCTCCCCAGTGAACAAAAGACGAACGCGACTCGACTCCGTAAGAACGTTTCGGAGTCGAGTCGGACGAGAGGCGGACTCCGTCCGTCGATCACCAGCGGTGGTGGACGTGCTCGGCGATATGTGCTTCGTAGATGTCGCGAACGGCACCGTGGGTCCGGTGGGAGAGCGGGTCGAGGTCGGCGGCGTCGTCGAGCCCGGAATGACCGTCGAGACGGCGTCGTGGTCGAGGATCCAGCGGAGCGCGAACTGCGCCATCGTCGCCTCGTCCGGGACGAGCGGTCGGAGTTCTTCGACGCCGCGCAGGCCGGCCTCGAAGGGGACGCCGGCGAACGTCTCGCCGCCCTTGCGGCCGACGCCGGCGTCGACGCCCTCCTCGGCGGCGGTGCGCCGGTGGTCACCCTCGCCGAAGTCCTCGGGACTGTCGAAGACGTCGGCGAGCAGGCCGGATGCGAGCGGGACCCGAACGATGACGCCGACGTCCCGGTTGGCCGCGCGCTCGAAGAACCGCCCGGCCGGGCGCTGGCGGAACGGGTTGAAGATGATCTGGACCGTCTCGACCACGTCGTACTCGATGGCCTTCGTCGCCTCCTCGACCTTCTCGACGCTGACGCCCGCGTGCTCGATCGCGCCCTCGTCGCGGAGGGCTTCGAGCGCGGCGAAGGTCTCCGGCTCGTAGAACGCCTCGGTCTCCGGGCAGTGGAGCTGGAGGAGGTCGAGCGAATCGACGCCGAGACGCTCGCGCGAGCCCTCCACCGAGGCGCGCAGCCCCTCCTCGGAGTGGCCGCCGTCCTCGTCGGGCGCGGCCTTTGTCGGCACGTAGATGCGCCGGTCGGGGTCGCGCTCCTCGAGCACGTCGCTGATCAGTCGCTCGGCGCGGCCGTCGCCGTACACCTCGGCGGTGTCGACCAGGTTCACGCCGTCATCGAGGGCCGTTCTGATGGTCTCGCGACACTCCTCGTCGCTGGCGTCCCCCCAGCTTGGGCCGACGTTCCAGGTTCCGAGGCCGATCGCCGTCACATCGTAGCCGGTCGAACCGAGCTCGCGTGTACGCATAGACAGTTCTACGGCCGGGACCGCGAAAAAGGCGGGTAATCCGGTCTAGACTTCCGAGTCTGCGAGTGACATCGTTCTCAGCCGGTGTGCGACACTGTCGGCCGGAGGGCCGACGGGCGTCGTGTGCGGTGTCGTGGCCAACCTATCACCCGGCGGTGGTCGCCTTCTTCCACGACCACGGCACCGACATGACGAGCGTCCGCCACTGGAAACTGGCGTGGGCGATGACCGACGAACACCTGACCGTCCGCTCGACGGAGCCGTGGGACCGCGGTCACAGTCGAGCGCGACGGCGAACAGCTCGAACTCGTCGTGGACGGGGGCCTGACCGCCGACGCGATGCGGTCGTGACGCGGTCGGAGCCGGTGTCCCCGAATCGGACCGCGGCGAGGAGCGCGACCGTTCCGAGCGCGAACGTGTATCGGGTGAGCGATGGCACGACTGAGAGTGAGAGTGAACCCAGTTGCGAACGGCTGACTGCCGGTCAGGCGCCGAGGTAGAGCTTCGACACTTC
>PXSD01000141.1 GCA_003023165.1 Halobacteriales archaeon QS_9_67_15
CTCGATTCCCTTATTGCACTGGTCTCCGTCGCCGGCCACCGGACGGTTTTGCATACGTACGTCACTCCGGTCGTAGTGAGCGCCCTCTTGTACGCCGACACGCGGGTCCGCGACCGCTCGTTCGTCCGCGACCGCTGGGGCCCCCGCGGCGTCCGCATCGCCTGGGTCAGTCTCGTCGCGCTCGTCTTCGCGGGGATCGGGCTGGACTTCGTCGACCACGGCGTCAACCCGCTCTGGCCGCTCCACGACCAGTTCTACGTCCTCGACGGTCGCTTCGAGGTCTCCGACCAGCGCGGCATCGTCCAGTCGTACGTCGACCTGAGCCCCGATACGGAACAGACGGGACCGACCAGTCGCGGCTCCTCCCAAGAGGTGAACATCTCGACGGGCGTCGACCCCAACCCCGGCGGCGAGGGCGGCGGCCCCGACCCGGATACGGTCGAGGATCCTGAGCGGATGTTTCCCATCGTCCGCCACGGCTGGCAACTGGCGATCCTGGTCAGCGGCACCGTTGTCACCGGCGCCCGCCTCTGGATGGACGATTCGAGCGCGGAGTGATACCGCCGGCTGTAACTTCGTGAAGATATTCGCCGCCCGGGGCGGCGAAATTCGTGACAGATTTACAGCCGGCAGTATGAGACGCGATTTCACGACCCGGGCCGCTCAGAGTTCCTCGGGCAACCCGTCGCCAGCGGCGTCGACGGTGACCACGTCCTCGACCGCCTGCTGTGCGCTCGCGGTGTCTTTCAAGCCGGTCCCCGTCGCGACGACGACGACGCGGTCCCCGTGCTCGACGACGCCTCGCTCCCGTGCAGTTCGGACACCGGCCACCGCGGCCGCGCTCGCGGGTTCGGCGAAGACGCCCTCGCACCCGCCGAGGAGCCGCTGTCCCTCGCGGATCGCCTCGTCGGAGACGACCACTGCGTCGCCACCGCTCTCGCGCAGCGCGCGGCAAGCCTTGCCCGCGTTGTGCGGGGCGCCCACGTCGATGCTGTCCGCGGTCGTCTCCTCGTCGTTCGAGCGCGGAGTGTCTCTCCCCGTGCCACCGTCTGGCACCGTTTCGGATTCCGTGACGAACTGGTCGTAGATGGCGGTCGCGCCCTCGGCCTGGACGCCGAGCATCCGCGGCGTCGACTCGAGGACGCCGAGCCGCTCGAACTCGCGGAGCCCCTTCCAGGTCCCCGCGAGCGAACAGCCGTTGCCCATCGGCATGACGACCCAGTCGGCCGCGGGCGCCTGCTCAGCGAGCTCGAACCCGAGCGTCCGCTTGCCCTCGACCGCGTAGGGGTTCATCGCCGCGTTGCGGTTGTACCAGCCGCGGTCGGCCGACACCTCGCGACAGAGTTCGTAGGCGTCGGCGTACGAGCCGTCGACGCCGATGACCGTCGCGCCGTAGAGTCGCGGCTGGACGGCCTTGGCCTCGGGCAGGTCCGCGGGGACGAAGATACGACACTCGAGGTCCGCCCGCGCGGCGTAGCCGGCCAGCGACGCTGCGGCGTTGCCTGTCGACGCACAGGCGACCACTTCGTGGTCCTGCTGACGGGCGCGCGAGACGACGACTGCACTCCCGCGGTCCTTGTTCGACCCCGTCGGGTTTGTGGTCTCGTTTTTGACCAGCGCGTCCACACCCAGTGCGTCGCCGAGCGCGAGCGCGTCGAGGAGGTCGGTCCCGCCGGCGCCGAGTCGGACCCCTTCGCCGTCGACGGGGAGGAGTGGCTCGTAGCTCCAGAGGTCGTCGGTGGGACCGTCGAGGACTGCGTCGATTTGGTCGCGCAGACGCTCGTAGTCGTAGCGCACGTCGAGAATGCCCGTGACGCCGTCGTGTTCCGGACAGGTGTACTCCATGTCGCCGGGAGCGTAGCGGCGACCGCAGCGTCCACAGACCAGCGCCTCGACGAGTGTCATAGGTTGGTTCGCTTGCCAGTCCGGCCGACCGTCACAAATGCCTTCTGGCTTTCCGGGAGCGTTCCGTCAGTTCGCGTCGTCGGCTCACGTGACTGGCACGGCTCGCGACCGCGCTTCCCCGTGATTGATGTACCAGGTCGCCATCAGCGGTGGTATGAACGAGGGGTTACGAGTCCGCGAGCGCCTCGGCGTCGCCGACGTCGTCACGCTGGCGAACGCCGTCGTCGGCTTTATTGCGGGCGTCGTCGCGCTCTCCGACCCCGGACTCGCCGCGCGACTCCTCCTCCTCGCCGCTATCGCCGACGCACTGGACGGGATCGTCGCCCGACAGTTCGGCGGTACCGACGTCGGCCCCCTCCTCGATTCGGTGACCGACGTCGTCTCGTTCGGCGCGACGCCGGCCCTGTTCCTCTACGGTGCGGCCGCGGCGGGGTGGGGCTGGCTCGGCGACGGGCTCGCGAGCGCACCGCTGGCGCGAGCGACCGCCGCAGTGGCCGTCGGCTCGCTGTTCGTCGTGTTCTCGGTCCTCAGGACGGCGCTCTACAGCGAGTTCGTCGGTGCGGACGAGAACCGTCCGGGGATCCAGAACACGCTCGGCGCGACCATCCTCGCGGCCGCGTACCTGGCGGGACTGACGTGGGTCCCGAGCCTCCTCGTGGTCGCGGCGGTCCTCGCTGTCGCGATGGTCGCACCCGTCCCGTACCCGAAATTACTCGCTCGTGACGCGGGCGTACTGGGCGTCGTCCAGGCCGGTGCCATCGTCGCACCGCTGGCGCTGGGACGACTCCTCCCGCGCGTCCTCCTCGTCTCGGCGCTCGCGTACATGCTCCTCGCGCCGCGGTTCTACTGGGGCGAGTGAGAGGTCCCAGCACGCATCAGTTAACTGCCAGTTATTTACACGATACGAACAGATGTTCTTCAGTGCTTGACCCGGGCGTGTTCCACGTGCTCCTCCTCACGCTCGCGGGGGTGGTCACCAGTGGGCTGGCGGTGTACGCGTGGCGCCACCGCGGGTAGCCGGGTGCGAAAGCGCTCTCGGCGGTCACGATCGGCCTCGCCCGGTGGACCTGCACGGAGATTCTGTCGCTGTCACAGACCGGGGTCAGCCCCTTCGTCCGGGAGCGAGTCCAGTAGACGGCCATCGCTGTCGTGCCGCTCTTTTTTCATCGTGGAGTTCACCGGCTACGACTGGCTTCTCTCCCGCCGGTCGGTGCCGCTGCTCCTGTCGATCCCGGTGGTGACGGTCGTCGTCCGGACGAACCCGTTGCATCATCCACTCGCTATAGTAGAATTTGAAAGACATCGCTCGGACGACCGCATGACTACGTGCGGTCGACCGTGCAAACGCTTTCAAATTCTACTATCGATATCTAGCGGCCGCTGAAGGTCAGAGCCACCGCGCCGGGTCGAGGTTCCACGCAGTGTGTCGCCGCGCCCAGACACCGACCGCGCCACCCACCACCGACAGCC
>PXSD01000142.1 GCA_003023165.1 Halobacteriales archaeon QS_9_67_15
GCTCGCTGCGCGCCTCACTTCGTTCGGTGCTTGCGTCGCCCGTCTTCCCGGAGCGGTCGGCCCCTTTCATTCCCACCGGTTTCTCATGGTTGACTACTCTGCGGGTGGGAACGAAAGGGGCGACTCGTTCGACGACGGCAGGCGACACAAGCACCGCAGGGCGTAGCCCGAGGAGCGCAGCGAGCCTCCCGGGTCGAATGAGTCGGGGCTTTCACGCTGTCCGCGGCGAATGATTCCGCAGTCGAATCAGCGCTGATCGAGCGTGCTATGGCGTTCTCTACGACTGGAACTCCTACTTTCGCAGCTCGAACCGATGGCGGACGACCTCGCTGTCGTCGCCCCACTCGAACTCGTCGTGGACGCGCTGCAGGCGCTCGCGGTACGCGTCTAGGTCCGCCGATCCCTCTTTTTTCGCGTCCTCGTCGGTGAGGTCGCCGAGCGTCCGATGAGTCACGTCGGTCACCTCGAAGGTCTGGCCGTCGACCTCGAAGGTGTCGCCCTCGTCGGCGTACTTGTGCCCGCGGTGGAGCTGTGTGACCTCGCCGGCGGCGGCCATCTGCTGGACGTGCTCGTTCGGGAGGACCTCGCCCGCGTCGATCTCTGCCATATCTGAGCGTCAGGTCGGGACACGCAAAAGGGTGACTCCGGGTGAACTCATACGGATTATTGTAGATTATTTCCGGATTACGCCGACCCCGGGGGCGGCGCGTACCGGTACATCGCTACAATAATCCGTATCAGACAGGCCGCGGGACGGCTCTGGAGGCGGCGTGTCCTGCAGTCTCTCAATCAGCGAGCACCGCGCCGACCACGCCGCCGACGGCGCTGTCGAGCGCGAAGACGAAGGCGATGATTAATCCGACGACGACGACGCTGAGGCCGCTGAAGAGGCCGCCGCCGGGGCCGCCGAGCGCGCCCCCGAGCAGGCCGGCGGCCGGCGCGGTGAGGACGACGAGGATGATCCCGCCGAGCGCGCCCGCGAGGAGGCCGTGCCACGCGCCGCTGCCGATGCCGCCGCCGCCGAGGTAGCCGGCGACGAACCCGGCGACCAGTCCCGCGCCGATGTGGCCGACGACGGGGACGACGAAGGCGACGATGCCGGCGACCAGTCCGGCGACGAATCCCCAGCCGACCGCGCTCCAGTCGGTCATAGACCGTGGTAGGGCGGGGGGACGGATAGGCCTCTCGTCGGGGTACGCCGGCCGTTCGGTCTCCACGGTATGAGGCTGTGGCGCGGGCGGCGACGAGTAAACGGCCTTTTACGCGCCCGCCGAGTATCGGATGCCAATGAGCCAACCGTTCGAGGACCTGCCGACGACGCCGACGTCCGAGGAGCTGGTGGACAAGGCGTTCTCGCGGGCCGCACGCGCGGGGCGGGCCAAGAGCGGCCACGACGCTCCGCTCTCGATGCTGCAGACGGCGTCGAACATCGCCTCCGACAACCTCGAAAACGTCGTCACCGACTGGCCGGACTTCGACGACCTGGACCCGTTCTACGAGGAACTCGCCGACGCCGTCATCGCGTCGAACACCACCGGCGACGCGCCCGACATCGGTGGTATCGACGCCGTCCGTCAGCACCTCTCCGAAATCGGCTGGGCGGGCCGCAAGACCGCCGAGATCCGCGACGAGTACCAGGGTCGCATCGCCACGGGGGACATCGACACCGCTCGCAAGCTCCGCGAACAGGCGTTCGCCCGCATCGCCGACGTGGTCGAGGAAGTCGAAGACGACCTCTCCGCCGTCGGGGCCGCGCGCGACGACCTGAAGACGCTCCCCGATATCCGACCCGACGAGCCGACCATCGTCGTCGCCGGCTACCCGAACGTCGGCAAGTCCTCGTTCGTCAACGCGGTCACCAACACCCGAAACGAAACCGCCTCGTACCCGTTCACGACCACGGAGATCCGCGTCGGTCATTTCGAGGGGGCGGCCCTCGCCGCCGATAGCGAGCGGGCGACGCCCGCGAGCCACGGCCACATCCGCTACCAGATGGTCGACACGCCGGGCCTGCTCGACCGCGCGCCCGAGGACCGCAACGACGTGGAGTCACAGGCCGTCAGCGCGCTCGAACACCTCGCCGACGCGGTCCTCGTCTTCGTCGACGCCAGCGGCGAGTGCGGGTACCCGCTCGAAGTCCAGCTCGCGCTCCGGGACGACCTCGAAGCCCGCTTCGACGTGCCGGTCCTGACCGTCTGCAACAAGTCCGACCGCTCGCGCGACGTAGAGGCGGACCACTACATGAGCGTCACCGAGAACGAGAACGTCCAGGGCGTCCTCGACGCCGCCGTCGAGGCCGTCGACTACCAGCCCGACCTGCCCTACGACGGGCAGTAGGCCGTCTGCGAATCCGGTTCTGCCGTCTCCGGACTGTGAGTGCCGTTCCGTCGTCACCGTTCGCGACGAGCGGCAGCGCTACGGAGCGTGGAACCGGCCGTCACCGGAGGGCGATGACGGACACTGAAGCGTCAGGGGGATGTCGGCGAACGGGTCGCCGACGGGGGATGGAGCGTCAGTGGGGAGAGCCGGAGGCGGTCTCCGAAGCTCAGTCGTCGGTCTCGTAGACGACGTTGACCGAGGCGCTGACACTGACCGGGCCACTGTCGATGGAGGTCCCGCCGCCGCCGTCACCGGCGAGCGCAGCCTGATCGACCGCGTAGGGCCGCGAGCGGTACTCCGTGGTGGAGACACGGTCGACGCCGGTGACGGTCAGGTCCTCGGCGCCGGCGATGGTGCCGGCCTCGTTGCGGGCCGTGTCCATCGCTTCGCTGAGCGCTTCCTGTTTGAGTTCCTCGCGCTTGTCCGCCGAGAGGGTGAACTGGACGCCGTCGACCTCGTCGGCACCGTTGGTCACGGCCGTATCGATGACTTCACCGACGCTGTCGGTGTCCTCGACGGTGATCGAGAACGAGTGGATGGCGCGGTAGGCCGGCTCCTCGCTGTCTCTCGAGCCGTAGCGGCGGTTCGTCGAGATGTCGTAGTAACTGGTGCGGACCCGACTGTTATCGATGCCCATCTCGTCCAGCGCCTCGCGCATCTGGCTGGTGTTACTGGAGAGGTGTTCGCGCACCGTCTCGATGTCGTCGCCGCTCGCAACGACGCCGACCTGGATGACCGCGCGGTCGGCCTCGGCCTGCACCTGTCCGGAGGCTCCGACGGTGATCGTATCGCTCATCTGTTGCTGCTGTCCCGACTGCTGTGCCTGTACCGGAGCGCCGCCCGATGCGAACGCCGTGGCGGCGCCCGCCGTCGCCATCAGCGCCGCAACGACGGCCACGCCGGCGAATGCGATTCGCGAGTTCATGCACTCCCTCCAAC
>PXSD01000143.1:0-16751 GCA_003023165.1 Halobacteriales archaeon QS_9_67_15
AAGCTCTACGCTCGTTGCAGGCGGGGGCTTAGCGCCTGTATACAGCTAAGCGAAAACTGACGTCCGTGAATCGGTGTAGACGCGGACATTTTTGCCCCCGAATCCCCCGCGCGGCGCCGTGATCACGGCGGGAATCCCCGGGTTTACGTTCGCGAAGGAGGATTGCCGGACATGACCGCCGATGAAATCCCTCACTCGCTCGTTTTCTGAGATTGCGTCGACTGGGAAAACGCTTAGAAGGGGCCGAATACAACGTATTCAATATGAGCACATCAATCCGTATCTCCGACGACACGAAAAAACGACTCGAAACGCTGAAACGGGACGACGAGTCCTTTGACGAGCTCCTCGCCCGACTGTCGCGAACTGATAAAGACGTCGACGAGATGGGCGGATTCGCCGACGACGACATCGTCGAGGGCATGGCCAAGACTCGCGAAGAGTTGAACGAGTCATTCGAGAAACGAGCGCAACAGGAATGATCTGTTTTGATAACAGCGTTTTCAGTCGCTACGCTTCCAGGCAGTCATATCCGGACGTCGACCGGTACCTGAGAGACCACTCGTCAGAGCGGTGGCTTCTCCCCTCGATGGTTCTGTTCGAGTACCTCCGCGAATACAGCGTCCATTCCGCAATTCAAACCAAGCGGGGATCGGCGGAAGCCTCCGTCGACAAGGTCGTAGACATGGATGCAGACGTCGCTGAAGAAGCTGCGAATATCGATGCGCGCCTTTCGGCGGCGAACACTAGTCTTGACGTCGCTGACCTGCTCATCGCCGCGACAGCGCGTGCGAACGGAGCCACGCTGACCACCAGGGACAAGAACGATTTCGACAAGTCCCCCATTCGTGAATTGGTGGGGGTCGACATTATCGACTAAAAACCTACTCGTTCGGAGACGCCCACTCACGTCCGGGCGGCCGCGTCACGCGGGTCGGCGACGGGGTTTTAATTGCTCGGGGTGGTACGAGGTAGCAATGAGTACGGACCGGCTGACCATCTCGCTCGACGGCGAGGCCCGGGACGCTCTCGACGACGTCGCGGAGGTGACCGACCGCTCACAGAGCGAGATCGTGCGGCGCGCGCTCACGTTCTACGCGGCGAACTACGAGGCGGCGAGCACGGATAGCTCGGAGACGCTCGCGGAGTACTACAAGATGCTGACCGGCGGCGAACACGTACTGCTTGACATCGACTTCCTTCACTGCTTCCTCGACCACGTGCAGGAGGACGGACAGCCGCGGCCGTCGTTCATCGAGGACGCCGACCGGGTTTCGGACTACCACGCGCAGGAGTATCAGGACCGCTTCGGCTCCCTCGACGAACTACTGGAGTGGCTGTCGCTGTGCGGGTTCCTGACCGTGCGGCGGACCACGGAGAACACCTACCACATCGTGTTCCCGTCGGCGGACATCCGGTGGTTCATGACGCGGTTCATCGAGCGCAGTGTCGCCGGTCTCCCGTTCGACGTAGAGATCGAGGAAGGGGTCGCGAAGGTGTTACTCACCGAGCAGTCGTAGCGACGAGCCGTCGGTCCGCCAGTCGTCTCCGTCTCCGTGAATACGCTGCACGAACACGCACACACTTGTTCACACGCGGGTCACCTGTCGTGTGCAGTACTCACAAATACCGATATATGGGCGGAGCATCAGTGTCAGCGTATGCCACACGACGACTCGTTCGGCGAACGACTGAAACGGCGGCGCTTCATGCGCATCGCGGGCGCAGCGGGGGCCGCGGGACTCGCAGGCTGCGTCGAAGGACTACAAGAGGGCGACGACGGGGACAGTGACAGCGGTGGCGACGGCGGCGGCACCACCGACACCGGCACCGACAGCGGTAGCGGCAGCAGCGAGACCGTCGACATCGGCGTCGCAATCCCGTTCAGCGGCGACCTCAGCGACTTCGGGGCGCCGATGCAGAACGGCTTCGAGATGGCGATGGAGGACATCAACGCCGCGGGCGGCCCGAACGGCCGCGAGGTCGAACTCCACTTCGAGGACACGAACTCGGCGTCCACGCAGGGCGTCAACGCCGCGAACAAGCTCGTCGACACGACGAGCGTGAACGCCCTCTTCGGCGCGGTGTCCTCCGGTGTCACCATCAGCATCGCGCAGTCGGTGACCATCCCTGGCGAAATTCTACATACCACGCCGGCGTCGTCGTCGCCGGTCATCTCCACGCTCGACGACAACGACTACGTCTGGCGAACGCGCACCAACGACCGATTCGTCGCGCGCGTCATGTCGATGATCGCCGAGAACGAGGGCGTCGAGACGGCCGCGGTCCTCTACGTCAACAACGACTTCGGCTCCGCGCTCGCGGACGTCTTCGAGGAGTCCTTCGAGGGCGAGGTCACCGCGACGGTCGGCTACGAGTCCGGGGAGTCGTCCTACCAGCAGTCGCTGTCCACGCTGTTCGAGGACAACCCCGAGTACGTCGCGCTCGCCGGCTACCCGGAGAGCGGCACCACGATTCTCTCCCAGTGGTATGAGGGCGGCTACGGCGGCAACTGGATCCTCCACACCAGCCTCCTCTCGGATGAAGTCATCGACAGCGTCGGCGCGGAAGTGATGAACGGCATGTACGGCGTGCGCACGAAGCCGCCGAGCAGCGGCGCCACGGAGTCGTTCGTCAGCGACTACGAGGACGCCTACCCGGACACCCAGCTGTTCTCCCCGTACTCGTGGAACTCCTACGACGCACTGATGTCGTGGGCGCTGGCCGCCGACGCCGCCGGCTCCGTCGAGTCGTCGGACGTCGTGGAGACGCTGCGCGAGGTGTCGAACCCGCCGGGCGAGGAAGTCTCCTACGGCGAGTTCGAGAGCGGCGTCGACTTCCTCGACGACGGCTCGGAGGTCGACTACTCCGGCCCGAGCGGCGCCGTCGACTACGACGACAACGGTGACGTCGCCAGCGACGTGGTCGTCGTCAGCGTCGAGGACGGCGAGTTCGTCGACCAGGAGACGATTCCGGCAGAGGACCTCGTCTAAGTCCCCCCTCCACTCATGGACACACACCAGCCACCGCACGTAGTCACAGCACAGCCTCGACCGCAGGGGGGTAGCGCGTGAACCCCGCGGACGGAACGCGCGTCGGCGTCGACGTCGGCGGCACGTTCACGGACATCGTCACGGTCCACGACGACCGCGTCAACGTCACGAAGACGCCGTCGACCCCGGACGCCCCCGAGACGGGCGTCGTAAACGGGCTGGAGAAGAGCGCCGACGACGCCGGGTTCGAGTTCGGGGACGTCGCCTTTCTCAGCCACGGGACCACCGTCGCGACGAACGCCGTCCTCGAGGGGACGTGGGCCGATACCACGCTCGTCACCACCGAGGGGTTCCGCGACGTCCTCGAGATCGCGCGCCAGAACCGCCCGGACATCTACGACTTCGACGCGGAGAAGCCCGCGCCCATCGTCCCCCGTGACCGCCGCTTCGAGGTGCCCGAACGCCTCGACGAGCGCGGGAACGTCCTCCGTGACCTCGACGAGGACGCGGTCCGCGAGCTCGCCGCGGACGTCGCGGACAGCGGCGCGGAGAGCGTCGCCGTCTCGCTTCTGTTCGCGTTCGAGAACGACGACCACGAGCGCCGCGTCGCCGAACTGTTCCGCGAGGAGGGTGTGGACGCCTCCCTCTCCTTGTCCAGCGACGTGCTCCCCGAGATTCGGGAGTACGAGCGCACGCTCACGACGTCGCTGAACGCGTCGCTGAAGCCCGTGATGGACCGCTACATCGGGAGCCTCGACGAGCGCGTGCGCGAGCGCGGCGTCGGCGCCGAACTCAAGATCATGCAGTCCAACGGCGGCCTCATCACCGCCGAAGCGGCCCGCGGGCGGCCCGTCAACACGCTGCTGTCCGGGCCCGCCGCGGGCGTACAGGGCGCGACGTTCGTGGCACAGCGCTCCGGCGTCGAGGACGTCATCACGATGGACATGGGCGGCACGTCCTGTGACGTCTCGCTCGTCGAGGGCGGCGACCCGCTCATCTCGACGGACGTCACGGTCGGCGACTACGCCGTCGGCGTCCCGATGATAGACATCCACACCGTCGGCTCCGGCGGCGGCTCCATCGCGTGGGTGGACAAGGGCGGCGCGCTCCGCGTCGGCCCGCGCTCTGCCGGTGCGGACCCCGGCCCCATTTCGTACGGTCGCGGCGGCACCGAACCGACGACGACGGACGCCCACCTGCTGCTCGGCCGCCTCGACCCCGACCGCTTCCTCTCCGGGGAACTCGACGTCGCCGTCGACGACGTGCGCACGGCGTTCGAGGCGAAACTGGGGGACGAACTGGGCATGAGCGCCGCGGAGGCCGCCCAGGGCGTCCTCGACGTGGCGAACGCGAACATGCAGCGCGCGCTCCGCGTCGTCTCCGTCGAGCGCGGCTACGACCCCCGGGACTTCGCGCTGGTCGCGTTCGGCGGTGCCGGCCCGCTGCACGCGTGCCGCCTCGCCGACGACCTCGACATCCCGAAGGTCGTCGTCCCGCAGACCGCGGGCGTGCTGTCCGCCCTCGGCCTGCTCATCAGCGACGTGCTCTACGACTACAGCGTCTCCCGCGTGCGCCGCATCGAGGAGGTCTCGCCGCGGGACGTCCGCGACGTGTTCGCGGACCTCCACGACTCCGGCGCGCAGCGCCTCGCCGACGAGGAGGTCCCGGAGGACGCGCGGTTCTACGAGCGCACCGCGGACCTGCGGTACGCCGGCCAGTCGTTCGAGATCTCGGTACCGGTGCCGGACGGCGAAATCGACGAGCACGCCATCGACACCGTCGTGGAGCGCTTCCACGAGCGCCACGAGCAGCGCTACGGACACGCCGACCGCAACGAACCCGTCGAACTCGTGACGTTGCGCCTGCGGGCGCGCGGCGGCGTCGACACGCCCGCGCTCGAACCACCGGCCAGCGAGGGCAGCGTCGAGGACGCCGTCCGCGAGGAGCGGGCGGTGACCTACGGCGGCGACGCCCGCGAGACGCGCATCTACGACCGCGCGGAACTGCCCGCTGACGCCTCCTTCGACGGGCCGGCGGTCGTCGAGGGCGCGGAGAGCACCGTCGTCGTCCACCCCGGCCAGACCGCGGACGTCGACGAGCACGGGAACCTCGTCGTGGACACCGGGGGTGGTCGGTGATGGTCGACTCCGTGACCCTCGAAGTCATCCGGAACGGCTGCGCCGCCATCGCCGAAGAGATGAACGCGAACCTCGTGCGGACGGGCTACTCCCCGAACATCAAGGAGCGCCGCGACTGCTCGTGTGCGCTGTTCGACGCGGACGGCGAGATGGTCTCCCAAGCGGAGAATATGCCCGTCCACCTCGGCGCGATGCCGTTCTCCGTGAAGGCCGCCGTCGAGACGTTCGAGGGCGACCTCGGGCCCGGCGACGCGGTGCTGCTGAACGACCCGTTCCACGGCGGCGCCCACCTCCCGGACCTGACGCTGGTCTCGCCGGTGTTCGCCGACCCCGAGTCCGAGGACCCGACGCTGGTCGCGTACGCCGCGAACCGCGCACACCACGCCGACGTCGGCGGGTCCACCGCGGGGTCGGTCGCCGCGGACTCCACGGAGATCTACCAGGAGGGCCTGCGGATTCCGCCGGTGAAGCTGTTCGAGGACGGCGAGGTCGCCGACGACGTGATGGAGATGATTCTGCTGAACGTCCGCACGCCCGGCGAGCGCCGCGGAGACTTGCGCGCACAGGAGGCCGCCAACGAGACGGCCCGCGAGCGCGTCCACGAACTCGTCGACCGCTACGGCGTCGAGGAGCTCTCGGAAGCGTTCGACGAGGTGCAGGACTACTCCGAGCGCCGGATGCGCGCGGAACTCGAGGAGTTCCCGGACGGCACGTACAGCTTCGAGGACGTCCTCGACGACGACGGCCGCGGGAACACGGACCTCCGCGTCTGCGCCTCCGTCACCGTCGACGGCGACAGCGTCCACGTCGACTTCGACGGCACCGCCGACCAGACCGAGGGCCCGGTGAACGCCGTGCTCGCGGTCACCTCGTCGGCGACGTACTACGCCATTCGCTGTGTGACCGACCCGGACATCCCGCCGAATCACGGCTGCTACCGGCCAATCGACATCGACGCGCCGGAGGGCAGCATCGCGAACCCGAAGCCGCCGGCCGCGGTCGTCGGCGGCAACCTCGAGACGAGCCAGCGGGTCACGGACGTGGTGCTCGGCGCGTTCGGCACGGAGGCTCCCGAGCGAGTGACTGCGGCCGGACAGGGCACGATGAACAACATCACGTTCGGCGGCACCGACCCCCGGGACGTCTCCGCGAGCGCCGCGAGCGGAGGCTCGTCGGACTCGTCCGACGGTGGCAGCCCGTACGCGTTTTACGAGACGCAGGGCGGCGGGTTCGGCGGCCGGCCGAACGGCGACGGCCTCGACGGTGTCCACGTCCACATGTCGAACACGATGAACACGCCCGTCGAGGTGCTGGAGACCGCGTACCCGCTGCGCGTCCGGCGGTACGCCTACCGGCCGGACTCCGGCGGTGCGGGCGAGCACCGCGGCGGCCTCGGCCTGCGCCGGGACATCCAAGTCCGGGGCCACGTCGCACGGTTCAGCCTGCTCGCGGACCGCCAGCAGCACCGGCCGTACGGCATCGCGGGCGGCGAACCCGGGGCGTGCGGCGCGGCGTACGTCTACGACGACGAGGCGTACGGCGACGACGCGGGCGAGCGCCTCCCGCAGAAGTCCGTCCGCGACCTCGACCCGGGCACCGTCGTGAGCGTGCGCACGCCGGGGGCGGGCGGGTTCGGCGACCCCGCGGACCGCGACACCGAGGCGATCGCTCGCGACCTCGACCTCGGGAAAGTCACCGAGGGGTACGTCCGCGAGTACCACGGACTCGACGCGCCGGACGCCGGGGGACGATGACTGACGATGGCCGCCGCACCCCGGTCGCTCCGGTACGCGGCCCACCTCGCCGTGTACGCCGTCGGCTACGTGACGTTCACGTACTCCGCGGTGCCCGAGACGGCCGCGGCGCGCTACGGCGCGGGCGTCACTACCGTCGGCCTGCTGATGAGCGCGGCGCTCGTCTCGTTCGTCGTCGCGCAGGTCGTCGCCGACCGCCTCGTCTCCCGCACCACGACGACGCGCGTGCTGTTCGGCCTGCTCGCCGTGCACGCCGTCACCGCCGTCGTCCTCGACTTCACGACCACCATTGCGGGCGTGCTCGCAATGCGCGTCGCGTGGGGACTGGCCGGCGGCCTCGTGCTGAGCGTCGGTGCTACCCACGTCTCGCGGCTCCACTCGGGGACGACGGCGACCCGCCAGCAGGGAATCTACGGCGGGATGCTCACGCTCGGCGGCGCCACCGGCTTCCTGCTCGCCGAACCGCTGGTCGCGGCGACCGGGTGGTTCGGCGTCCACGCGCTCGGCGCGCTGTTCGCGGTGCCCGCGGTCCTCGCGCTCTGGATACACCGCAGCGAGACGCGGACCGCGAGCGCGGACGCCGGCACGCCGCCGTTCCGCACCGTGCTTGCCGACCGCAGCGTGCTCGTCGCGGCGTTCTGCTACGTCGCCCTCATCGGGTCGTACATCACGCTGTCGACGTTCGTCACCGCGTACTTCACCGACCTCGGCGTCGTCGGCCCGCTGAACGCCGCGGTGCTGGCGACGGCGACGCTCGGGCGCGCCGCCGGCGGCAGCGTCGCCGGCCGCTGGTCGCTGGGCGACCGACGGTTCGTGAAACTCGGGGCGGTCGCGGGCGCCGCGGCGTTCCTTGCGCTCACCGTCGACGTCCGCCTCGTCGCGCTCGCGGCGCCGCTGGTCGCGATGGTCGCGGTGTCGCTGCCGTTCGGCGCGGTGTACAACCTCGCCGCGGCCGCCACCCCGCACGACGGCGCGGCGCTCGCGGTCGTCGTCGCCGCGGGCAACGTCGCCGCCGCCGTGCTGCCCTCGCTGACCGGCGTCGTTCGTTCGGCGACAGGCAGTTACGCCGCGGTGTTCGCGCTGCTCGCCGCGCTGCTCGCGGCCGCCGCCGCGGCCGTCCACTCGACGCTCACACAATGATTCCACGCCACGCACGACACCGAACCCACCCACCCGACGGAGGCATCGCATGGTAGAGACGGGCCTGATAGACGCGGTCGCGCAGGGCCTCGTCACCGGCAGCATCATCGCCGCCGGCGCGCTCGGCCTCTCGCTGGTGTACAGCATCGCGGAGGTACCGAACTTCGCGCACGGCGACATGCTCACCGTCGGCGCGTACCTCGCGCTCGCGCTGAACAACCCCAGCGAAATCCCGTTCGTCCCGAACGCCGTCGCGCTCCCGTTCGCCGTCGCCGCCGTCGGCGCCGTCGTCGTCGCGGGCGTGTTCGGCGGCATCTACGAGAAAGCCGTCTTCGCGCGGTTCCGCGACAAGGACGCCGACCTCATCACGATGGTCATCGTCTCGCTCGGCCTCGCGCTGTTCCTCCAGAATCTCGTATTGTTTCTCGCAGGGTCGGCGAACGTCACCTACGACACCGTCCGCCGCGTGAACGTCAACGTCGACGTCTACGCCACCGGGAGCGGCCTCGGCGTCGAACTCACGCAGCGCGCGGGTGCCGACCTCGCCACGCTCGACGCGTGGGGGTACGGCTGGCTCGCCGTCGTCGCCGTGCTCGCCGTCGCCGTCGCCGCCGGCGTCGCGGTGTACCGCTGGCGGAGCGCGGACACCGGCTACGAGCGCGTCCACTTCGTCAGCCCGCGCGTGCTCGCCGTCGCCACCACGCTCGCCGTCGCGGCGGGCGGCGCGGCGCTGACCCGCGGCGGAACCGTCGCCACGTCGAACCCCGCGTTCAGCACGCGAATCGGCGTCAGTTGGAAGTACGGTGCCATCCTCGCCGTGATGCTCGCGACGATGCTCTGCATGAACTACGTCCTCAAGCGCACGAAGACCGGCCGCGCGATGCGCGCCACCGCCGACGACCAGTCGCTGGCGCGCGTCCGCGGCGTCGACATCGACCGCGTGCAGCTAGTCGTCTGGGTGCTGGCCGCCGTGCTCGCCGCCATCGCGGGCGTGCTGCTCGGCTGGTACGCCTCGAACCTCAACCCCAACATGGGGTTCAACCTGCTGCTGCCCGTGTTCGCCGCGGTCATCGTCGGCGGCATCGACTCGCCGTACGGGGCCGCGCTCGGCGGCCTCCTCGTCGGCCTCAGCATGGATGTCGGCGTCTACCTGCTGCCCGCGGAGTTCGCGACGTACCGCACCGCGATCGCGTTCGTCATCCTCGTGGCCGTCCTGCTGGTGACGCCCGAGGGCCTGTGGGGTGACGCCTGATGGCGCTCGCGGACTTCCTCGTCAGCCTGCTCACCGTCGTCAGCGTCTACACGCTGTTCGGCCTTGGACTGAACATCAAGTACGGCTTCACGGGGCTGGTCGACTTCGGCCATGTGCTCTACTTCATGACGGGCGCGTACGTCACCGTCGTCGTCACGCTCCCCGTCGCGGCCACCAGCTACGAGGGCATCGGCGGGTTCGCGCTCCCGCAACTGCTGTCCGGCGTCCCGCTCGGCGGCCTGCTCGCGTGGTTCGTCGCCATCTTCGTCGCGATGGTCGTCGCCGCGCTGCTGTCGCTGCTCGTCGGCGTGCCGACGCTGCGCCTGCGCGAGGACTACCTCGCCATCACTGCGCTCGGCATCGCGACCATCCTCCACACCGTCGTCAACGACGAGCGCTGGCTGTTCAACGGCCCGTTCGGCGTGCGCGACGTCCACCAGCCGCTCGCCGAGGCGTTCCCCGTCTCGCTCGGGAGTTTCCTCGTGAACCTCGCCGTCTTCGGCCTCGTCTCCGTGCTCGTGCTCGCGTACATCGGGTACCGCGTCGGCGACTACGTCTACGGCGTGGACCTGCGCGCGGCCGCGATGGCCGCGGCCGCCGCCGTCCTCGTCGTCGCGGGCCTCGGCGCCGCCGCGCTGGGCGGCGCGCTCGTGCTCGGCGGCGTCCTCGTCGCGGTCGCCGGCGTCGTCGTGCTGGCGCGCGGCATCGGACGCGCCGACGGGTTCGGCCGGCCGCTTGCGCTGTTCACCGCGCTCGTCTTCGTCGCGTGGCACTTCGGCACGCCGTTTTTCACCGCAGGACCGTCGGGCGTGCTCGCGAGCGCCGTCTGGCTGTTCGACCCGACGGCGGGCGCCGACGGCGGCTTCACCTACGGCCGGTTCGTGCTGCTGGTCGCCGTCTCGTTCGTCGCCGTCGCGTACTGGTGGTGCGAGCGCACCGTCAACAGCCCGTACGGCCGCGTCCTCCGGTCCATCCGCGAGGACGAGGACGTGCCGGAGGCGCTGGGCAAGCGGACGTTCCGATACAAGGTCCAGAGCATGATGTTCGGCTCCGCGCTCGCGGCCGCCGCGGGCGGCCTGTGGGCGACCCACATCGCGTTCATCGACCCGACGCAGTTCATCGCGGACATCACGTTCTTCGCATTTACCGCGGTCATCATCGGCGGCGCCGCGAACAACAGGGGCGTCGTCGTCGGCACCGCCGTCTTCTGGACGCTGCACACCGGGACGCGGTTCCTCAACGACTACTTCCCGACCGAGTACGCCACCCAGCTGGCGGCGCTGCGCGTGATGCTCATCGGGGTGTTGCTGATGGTCATCCTCTACTACCGCTCGGAGGGCCTGCTCGGCGAGCAGACGTACGACACGGGCGTCGCCGCCGAGGAAGGTGGTCGCAGTGAGTGACCCCATCCTCGAAGTCGACGGCGTCGAGAAGTACTTCGGCGGCATCACCGCCCTCGACGGCGCCAGCTTCGACGTCGAATCCGGCATTACCGGCCTCATCGGGCCGAACGGCGCCGGGAAGTCGACGATGTTCGACTGTATCACGGGCTTCCGTGACCCGGACGGCGGCAGCGTGTGGTTCCGGGGCGAGGACGTCACGGGCGACAGTCCGTCGGCGGTCGCCAACCGCGGCGTCGTGCGGACGTTCCAGATTCCACACGAACTCCCGGAGATGACCGTCCGGGAGAACCTCGCGCTCGCTCCCCGCGACCAGCGCGGCGAGAGCCTCGTGGCGTCGTGGGCGCGCGGCGACGGCTACTATGAGGACGAGCAACGCGCCCAGCGGCGCGCCGTCGAGGCCGCGGAGCGCTTCGAAATCAGCCACGTCCTCGACACGCCCGCGGGCGAACTCTCGGGCGGCCAGCGCAAACTCCTCGAACTGGCGCGCGCGCTGCTCACCGAACCCGACCTCGTCCTGCTGGACGAACCGCTGGCGGGCGTCAACCCCACCTTGGAGGAGAGGATTCTCGACCACATCCAGACGCTCGCCGCGGAGGGGTACTCGTTCCTCTTCATCGAGCACGACATCGACGTCATCATGGAACACTGCCAGGAAGTCATCGTGATGCACCAGGGCCGGGTCCTCATGCGCGGCGAACCGGAGGCCGTCCGCACCGACGACCGCGTCGTCGACGCCTACCTCGGAGGTGACGCCGAATGAGCGAGCGCGAGCGCGCGCCGCTGCTCGAACTCGACTCCCTGGACGCCGGCTACGGCGACCTCCGGATTCTCACGGACATCGACATGGCGGTCGGCGACGGCGAGTACGTCGCCATCGTCGGGCCGAACGGCGCCGGCAAGTCCACCGCGATGAAGTCCGTTTTCGGCCTCACCACGCACATGGGCGGCAGCGTGTCGTTCCGCGGGGAGCCGATTCACGGCGCCGAGTCCTCGGACATTATCGACTACGGCATCACGTACGTCCCGCAGTCGGGGAACATCTTCACGAGCCTCACCGTCCGCGAGAACCTCGAGATGGGCGTGTTCATGGCCGAGGAGTTCCCCGAGGAGACGATCCGGGAGGTGTTCGACTACTTCCCGATTCTCGAGGAGCGCCAGCAGCAGCGCGCGGGCACGATGTCCGGCGGGCAGCGCCAGATGCTCGCGATGGGCGCGGCGTTGATGTCCGACCCCGACCTCCTGCTGTTGGACGAACCCTCCGCGGGTCTGGCGCCGGACCTCGTCGACGACCTCTTCGACCGCATCGACGACGTGAACGACGACGGCACCGCGATTCTGATGGTCGAACAGAACGCAAAGGAGGCGCTGCGGCGCTGCGACCGCGGCTACGTCCTCGTGAACGGCGAGAACGCCTACGACGGCCCCGGTCGGGAGCTGCTCGACGACGAGGAGGTCCGCCAGCGGTTCCTCGGCGGGTAGAGCGCCGCCGGGTCGAAGCGGCGATTCTCGCCGTCCCATGACGACAGGTCGCGCTTGGCCGCCGGTCGACGTACGCTTCGAGGCCGTTGCCCGCGGGGTCCGAGAAGTACAGCGCCTTGCTGATGCGATGCCGTGGTCGACCGGCGTCAACGGGACGCCGCGCACGCAGAGCACGTCGTAGACACTACCCAGGTGCTCCTCGGTGTCGACTTCGCTCGCGGCGTGGTAGCGGCCGACGCCGCGGCCCGGGTCCGGCGCGTCCGCCCCGACGGCCTGCAGGCCGACGTCGTGGTGGTGGTCCCCCCAGGAACGCGAACTGGCCCCGTCTCCGCGAGTTCGAGGTCGAAGACATCCTCGTAGAACGCGACGGCGCGGCTGAGGTCCCGGACCTTGAGGTGGACGTGCCCGAGGTGAAACGGCGTGTCGTTCATACCACACGTTTCGCGGTCGGACAGTTAGCACTCAGGGTCGAGGCTACTCGTCGTAGCGCTCGGCCGCCGACTGGAAGCCGAGTTCTGCCTGCTCGCGCGAGCGCCGCCTCTCTCGCTCCGCGACCGCCTCGGGGTCGGGGTTCACGTCGTCGTCGACGCTCGCCCACGAGTCGTGGACCTTCGCGTGACACCACCGGCAGAGGAAGACCGTGATCTCGTGGCTCGGGCCGTTCCCCGCTCCGTCACCGGTCGTTTGCGGGTCTCGTTCGCTCATCGCTCCCGGCTCTGCCGGGCTGTCCCCTTCGCGATACGAGAGGTGGTGCTCCTCCAGGAGCGGCCGCTCGTCGTCGTGGGCCATCCGGTGTTCCTCGAGGCCACAGCGCTCGCACTCCCGGTCGCGGTTCCGACGCCGGAAGTGGGGGCAGTCGGCCCAGTCCCACGGGCCGGTCAGCCCCTCCTCGTCGAGTCGCGCCTCGCGGGTCGCGCCGCTCCCCGCTCGGTCACCCGAGGTGCTCTGCACCTCGCACACCACCGGACAGCGGAAGTCCTCGCGACTGCGCGCGTTCGCGAACTCGGGGTCGCGGTCGCCCTGCTCGACGGCGAACCGACAGCGGCCCTCGTCGGTGCAGTGGTCGCACCGGTCGACGTGCGCGTAGGGGTCTTCCACGCCGACCGAGGTGCCCGAGGGCGTCTTCTCCATGCCCGGTGTCTCGCACTCGACGGATTTGAATGGTCCGCTCGGACGCAACCGTTTTCCCGCCCCCCGCGGATGCCGATCCATGCGTCTGGTCCACGAGTCGGCCGACGGCGAGCGCCGCGTCCTCGCGACGGACGTGGAGCGGGCCGACTCGCTGTTCGCGAAGGTCGTGGGCCTGATGGGGAAGTCGTCGCTCCCCGAGGACTACGCCCTGGTCTTCGACTTCGGGCGGACGAGCTACCGGGACGTCCACATGCTGTTCGTGCGGACGCCGCTTGACGTGGTCTGGTTGCTCGACGACGAGGTCGTCCAGGTGAAGACGCTTCGGCCCTGGCGCGGGACGGGCGTGGCAAAGGCCGACTGCTTCGTCGAACTCCCGGGGGGCGCGGCTGACGGCGTCGAACCCGGTGACGGGGTCGTCCTCGAAAACGACGAGTGACCGGCGGCCCGACTCGGATGTCCCGCTGTCCGGCATGATGCCAAGTCACTCGGCAACGGTATGGGCCTCTCTATTGTACCTCTCTCCGGTCCCCGCCGGTGGGACCGCGACCGACGCCTTCGCGAACACGATTGAAGCGGCGCGACAGGCCGAACGGCTCGGTGACAAGCGCGCCCGGCCCGAGTCGCCGCGCTGGCGCCGGTTGCGGCAGTATTTGCGAGTGGTGCGGTGAACCCGACGGTTTAATTAGGCGCGCTCGCAGACGGTAGGGTACGATGTCGGACGATACCGACACGGAGGATAGAGGAAGTCGCCTCACGGCGGCTGGCCGAGAAATTCTCCGTCATGTGTGACGGCTCCGGTGAGCGCGAAGGGACCACGCTGTTCGGCGACCATCCCGAGACGACTCACCTCTCAGATGCCAGTGACGTACAGTTTCTCGACACGACGCTGCGCGACGGCGAGCAAGCGCCGGGTATCTCGCTCACGCCCGACGAGAAGGCGCGCGTCGCCCGGGCGCTAGACCGGGCGAACGTCGGCTTCGTCGAAGCCGGGAGCGCCTGCACCGGACCGGGCGAACGCGAGACCATCTCCCGGGTCACCGAGCTGGACCTCGACGCGACGGTCACGAGCTTCTGTCGCGGGCTCCAGCGGGACGTCGACCTCGCGCTGGAGTGTGACGTGGACGGGATCAACCTCGTCGTCCCCGCCAGCGACCGGCACATCACCGAGAAGATCGGCACGACCCGCGAGGACAACGTCCAGAACACCGCGGAACTCGTCGAGTACGCGAAAGACCACGGGCTCTGGGTCGAGGTCATCGGCGAGGACGGCTCGCGCGCGGACCCGGACTACCTCGAAGAGCTCCTCGGTGTTTCGCTCGAGGCGGGCGCCGACCGCATCTGCTGGGCCGACACCGTCGGCCGAACGCCCTCGCGTCCGTCGCGGCGGGCGCGGACGTGGTCCACGGCACCGTCAACGGGATCGGCGAGCGCGCCGGCAACGTCGCGGTCGAGGAGGTCGCCATCGCGCTCTCGCACGGCTACGGCGTGGAGACGCTCGAACTCACCGAGGTGTACGACCTCGCGAAGCTCGTCGCCAACGTGACGGGCATCCAGCTCCCGCCGAACAAGGCGGTCGTGGGCCAGAACACGTTCACCCACGAGTCGGGCATCCACACCGACGGCACGCTCAAGGACGACGCGATGTACGAGCCCTACCCGCCGGAGACGGTGGGCCGGGAGCGCCGTCTCGCGCTCGGCAAGCACGCCGGCCGCGCCGGTGTGAAGGCCGCGCTCGACGAGCACGATTTCGAGGTGACCGACGACGAACTCGCAGAGGTCGTCTCGCGCGTCAAGGAGATCGGCGACCGCGGCAAGCGCGTCACCGACACCGACCTCCTCACCATCGCAGAGGAGGTAACCGACAGCGAACACGACCGCCGCGTCGAGATCACCGAACTGACGACCGTCGCCGGCGGCAACACGCCCACCGCGACCGTCTCACTCCTCGTCGACGACGAGGAGCGCACGGAGGCGGAGACCGGCTCCGGCCCCGTCGACGCCGCGATCAACGCCGTCCAGTCGGCGCTCGGTCACTCCTTCGACACCCACCTCGAGTCCTACCACGTCGACGCCATCACCGGCGGCACCGACGCTATCGTCACCGTCGAGGTGGAGATGTCCCGCGGCGACGACTACGTGACCGTCACCGCCAGCGACTCGGACATCACCCGCGCCTCCGTCGAGGCCATGGTCGACGCCATCGACCGCCTCGTCGCCTCCGACGACGAGCGCGTCATCGCTGACGACTAAGAAACCACTTTTTACGGGATGGGGTTTCCTCGCTCGGCCTTCGGCCTCGCTCCGGGAACCCCATCCCGCAAAAACGTGGGGAAAAACCGCTTCTCGCTCGGCCGCCGGCCTCGCGAGAAGTGAACCGCGCTCGCTTCGCTCGCGCGGACGTTACTGGTCCGCCCCGCCTCGGCTACGCCCCGGCCACTCACGCAGACAGCCACGCGTAGGTCTGGACAGCGCCGAACACCACAGCGAGCACGCCGTTTTCGAGCAGCAGCGGCTGGTTGCCGGCGAAGGCGGTGCGGGAGACGAGCGCGAGGACGCTGAACAGCGTCGCGAGCGCGAGGTTGTACTTCGCGAGCACCACCCAGGTCTCCTGGTCGAGGTCGACGAGGCCGTCCGATCCCATGGGGATCGGTTCGGGCGCGAGCGGGACAAAGCTTCCTCAGAACGGGTCGTCGTCGCCGAAGGGAGAATCGTCGTCGTCGAAGCTGAACTCCTCTTCCTCGCCGAGGTCGTGCTCGCGGCGGGCCTCTTCCTCGTCCAGGAAGCCGAGTTCGTCGGGGTCGCGACCGGCCCCGTCGAGGACTTCGTCGGAGACGATGATCGGGCAGTCGACGCGGAGCGCGAGCGCGATCCCGTCGCTGGGGCGGGCGTCGAAGACCATCTCGTTGCGCTCGTCGTCGGTGTACTGTTCGGTGTCGATCTTCGCGTAGAAGGTGCCGTCGGCGAGGTCGTCGATGCGGACGCGGTCGATGGCCGCGCCGAACTCGGCGACCATGTCCACGAACAGGTCGTGGGTGAGCGGCCGCTCGAACGGCGTCCCGTCGAGCGCGTGCTGCATCGACTGGGCCTGGTCGGCGCTGACGAAGATGGGGACGAGTTCCTCGCGAGCGCGCAGGAGCACGACCGGGTGTCCGGGGCCCTCGTCGCCGACGCCGACGCCAACCCCCTCGACTGCGGCCTCGTAGGTAGCCATGGTGTCCAGTAGGAACGCGAACGTGAAAAAGGACCGTGCGCGCTCGAAGGCGGTGTTCAGATAAGCAGTTGCGTCTGTAGACATGCAGCCAGCGAAAGCCCTCGGCACGCTAGCCGGATCTGTGGCGGATATTCTCCCTTCGGTCGAATAGTGCCGCCGCAGATCCGGCTACCGAGCCTCGCCCTTTCATCCGCCAGGATTCGGCTGGTTCACCGTCTGAACCCTGGCGGATGAAAGGGCGAGTGCAGTT
>PXSD01000143.1:16801-19950 GCA_003023165.1 Halobacteriales archaeon QS_9_67_15
CGTACCGGTAAATCGCTACAAGAATCCGTATGATAGCCGACGCCCACCGACCCGAACTGAGCGCGCGACCCGCGCGCCGCTCGTCGGTCAGCCGTTCGAGCGGGTACGTCTCGGGATCCACCGCGGAAGGCGGTTTAATCGGGCGCAACGGTCGATTTAATCCGGCTAAATCGGCTGAAACCGGGGTAATTGGGGGCGAGCGCTTACCCCCTTCAAGGGGGTTCGGCGGAGTACGAGTGAATGGAGGCAGACACACCATGAAACTCAAACTCGTCGCCGTGTTCGCGAGCGTGCTCCTGCTCGCGTCCGGCGCTGCGATGGCGATGCCGGGTAACGCACCCGACCAGGCACAGGACGACAACGCACAGGCGGACGACCGCGCGCAGAACGATGCCGCACAGGACGGAGCCAACGAGTCCGACGCCGACGAGGCGGCCGATGACGCGAACGAGTCCGAGGTTGACGACGCCGACAGCGAGTCCGACGCCCAGCGCGGGCCGCCGGCTAACGTGCCCGGCGCCGACGCCGCCGACGCCGCCAACAGCAGTCAGGGGCCGCCCGTCGACCTGCCCGAGCAGGTCCCCGACTTCGTGGGCGACGTCCACGAAACCATCGGCGACCACGTCGGCGGCGCCGTCGACGGTGCCCAGTCGCTCGGTGAGAAGCTCAGCGCGCTGACGACCGACGACGCGGCCGACAAGAACGCGAACGAGACCGTGTCCGACGCCGGCGACGCAACGGCCACGCCCGCCTGACGGGTGGCGCGCTCACCGTCGTCACATCCCCAACCCACTACTCACCTCACCTCACCACACTTCTGACGCGACTGGGTTTCGCCACGCCTGACGCGTCAGATTCCCGACTTACCGCTCGTTTCGGTCCCGTTGATCGGTCCTCCGGTCGTCTTCCGTACCGTCGAACCCCGTGAATCAGAAGAAACTGCCGAGGACGGCCATGTAGAGGATGACCGTCGCGGCGTAGGTGACGCCGAGCGCGACGACGGCCTTCGCGTGGAACAGCCAGAGGTCGTCGCGTTCCTGTTCTCTCGCGCTCTCGTACCGTTCGCGCTCCTCGTCCGTCGGGTCGTGGCGCTCGCCGACGTGGAGGTCCCGGGCGTGTTCGCGACGGAACGGGCGCCGGCAGTACGGACAGCGTGCGACGACCGTCTCGCCGTCCGGGACGGCGGTGTCGCGAGCGGGGTCGAGCGTGGGTGCGTGGTCGGTCATCGTGTCTCGAGGGTCGGTCGTCCGGTCAGACGTAGGGCGGCGGCACGTACGGCTGTGTGATCACCCATAGGCTGCTCATCGTGTAAAAGACCATCACCACCACCGAGGGGTACTGGCTCCGGATGGCCGCGAGGACGCCCGGGAAAAGCTCGAACGACAGCGAGTGAGCGACCCAGATAGCGAGGACGTGTCCGCCGAGGACGCAGAGGAGCTTCACCGTCCCGAACCAGCCGGGGAGGACGAGCGCCTGCGGGGTCGGCGGCGGCGCGAACGGGCCGAGCGCGACGACACCGAGCGCCGGCGCCAGCCCGAGGAAGTACCCGAGGAAGTGCGCGAGGTGGTAGCCGGCTGCGATAGGCAGGAGTGCCGGGGCGAACCACCGCTCGATGGCCCGCGCGGTGACGTAGGTGTCCGCGGTGTCACGAACCGTTCGCGCGGCCAGTCGATACACCGCGAGAAAGCCCGCGAACCCGGCGAGGCAGACGACTGCGTAGACGAGCAGCGCGGGGACGCCCAGCGCGACGACCGGCTCGACTGCGGCCGCCCACGTCGGCGTCGCGACGAGGCCGTCGTAGGTCGTCACCCACAGCAGGGCGACGACGAAGGCCACTTCACCGGACCGGTCCGGGAGCGGGTCCTCGGTGAGCGCCGTGCTGGGGAGTCGGAGCGTGACGCCGCCGTCGCCGTCGCGCTGGAGCGGTGCGACCCGGCCGTACGCGGCGAACACTCGGCTTACGGGGTCGACACGGTCGAACCACGCGTCGCCGTAGCGGACGGCACCGGCCACGGTCACCAGCGAGTAGCCGACGACGACGACCGCGAGCAGGCGCGGGTCCCGCCCGACCGGGCTGACCACCTCCAGGAAGACGAGCGCCAGCAGGCCGGCGACCGCGGGCCAGGTGCCCCAGCGGTCCGGGAGCGGGTGGGATTCTGTCGAGTCGACGAACCGGTCGCGCACGCGCCGGACGAGCGCGACCGGTGCGAGCCACGGGTTGACCGCGGTCCACGTGTTTCCGACGAGATACGTCGTGGTCGTGTAGCCAGCCCACCAGCCCACCCAGACTGCGAGGAGCGCGAAGTTCCGCGTCGGGGTCGTCGGCCCGACGAAACCGGTCGCGACGACGAGGAGGAGGACGCCGAACGATGCGAGCCGGAGGACCGAGACGGCCGCCTGGCGGAGACTGGCCGGTGTCGGGAGGGCGACGCGCCACCAGTTCACCCCGCGCATCGCCTCGTGGTCGGTCAACAGCGTCGTGAAGAGGAAGGATCCACCGACGACGACCCCGCCCGTGAGGACCGTCAGCCACGTCGGGACGGCCGCCGAGGCGACCGACCCGCCGAGTGACCCCGAGTGCGCGGTCGCTCGTCCGGCGAGTGCGAGCACCGCGGCGGTCACGACCAAGCCGTGCCAGCCGCTCCGCAACCCCGTGCCCGGTCGGTCCGTGCCCATGCGTTGGCTCGTCTTCCGACTCCAGCCGCATAACTGCTAGCCGCCTCCGAGTGCGTCGGTTCGAAGTCGGCGGCATCGACCCTCGCTGGAGGGACCTGTTCGTCGGGCACACGTCGGTGACGTGCGTCAGTCTCGTTACCCCCTCGCCCCGTCGCCTCGGTGGGGTCCAACGTCGGGGAACGACGGAACGCGGCGCTTTTTGCGGTGGGTCCCCAACGGCGGGCATGGCCGAGACCGACGAGGGCGGATACAGCCGGAAGTGGGCGGCACTGGCGGTCCTGCCGTTCCTCCTGCTCGGACTCGCGGACGTGATCCTCCTGCTGGGGTGGGGACTCGACCCGCTGTGGGGCTTCATGATCCTCCCGCCGATCCTGTTTATGAGCGCGCTGGCGTGGATCGGCTTCCGGTCGGGCTTCGTGGGTCACCGCACCGTCGGCGATGGCGGACAGGTCGACGACCCGACCGTCGCCGAC
>PXSD01000144.1 GCA_003023165.1 Halobacteriales archaeon QS_9_67_15
GACCTCGAGGAAGTGGTTGCCCGAGCCCAGCGAGCCGACCTGGCTCAGTCCCCGGTTGATTGCGTCGTCGGGCACCGCGTTCGGATCGCCCGGCAGGCGTCCCCCCTCCTCGCAGTGGGTGACGTCCTCGGGACGGGCGTGGCCCCGCGACTCCATCCACTCGACGCCCTCGGCGAGGATGCCCCGCAGGTCGCTGCGGCCCACGTCGATGTATCCCCCCTTCCCGAGCCCCGTGGGCACCGTCCCGTAGAGCCGCTCGGCCAGTTCCACCAGCGGATAGAGCAGGAGCAACACCCCCAGCGGAACGAGGACGGCACCGCGAGTCTCGGGGTCGTCGAGTACCTCCTCGCACTCGGAGTAAGTGAGCCGCGCGTCCGACTCGATGACGGACTTGTAGATGTCGATGTCCTCGTAAGAGAGCGTCTCCGGGTCGAGGTGCATCTCGACGGTGTGAGCCAGTCGGTCCTCATTGGGGACCAGCGAACAGACCGTCTCGGCGAGGACCGGCGGGAGCATGTGGATCGTGTAGTCGGGGAGATAGACGGTGTTGCCCCGTTCGACTGCCTCTTCCCACATCGCGGTGTCGGGCGTGACGTAGTGGGTCACGTCGGCGATGTGGACCCAGAGGACGTACTCGTCGTCGCGCTTCTCCACGGAGATGGCGTCGTCGAAGTCCTGGGCGTCGATCGGGTCGGTCGTCCAGGTCGTCAGGTCCCGCAAGTCACGGCGTTCGTCGACCTCGTTCTGGATCTCCTGCTGGACGCCCTCGGTACGGGTCTCGGCCTCCTGCATCACCGCCTCGGGGAACCCGTCGCGGATCTCGAACTTCTCGAACAGCTCGTCGCGCTTGTTCTCCAGGTGGCGGGCCATCTCCTCGTCGACCTCGACGGGGCCCTGCCCTTCGACGGTGCCAGCCTGGGCCTGCTCGTCCTCGGTAGTCATGTCCCGGGCTATGACGACAGTACAGATAGTCTTTCCGTGGTAGCGACGCCGACGTAGCGGGCGTCGGCGAGAGCCGTCAAGCGTCGCCTACCGTTCGCCGACGGAGTCGCGGCACTCGGCGAGTTCGAGATACGCCGTCAGAAAGGCTTCCTGCCCCGTTCTGTCGATTCCGTCGGCGCGTGATTCGACGTCTTCGAGGAACGTTTCGAGGTCTCCTCTCGGCTGGTGGCACCGGTCGCGGTCACAGGGCTTGCAGAAGTACTCGAACTCCTTGCCCTCGCGGTCCCATCGGTTTCCGAACTTGTCGTACTCCCGGGCCTCTGACCGGGGGATATCGTCACTACAGGCGATACAGGTTACCTCCGTCTGCCCCCGTCGGCCGGACCGCCACATGAGTCACGATTAGGCCCTCCCCCACTTAGCGCTTACCGCTGAAGAGCGAGGCTGCCGTTTGTGCAACAGCGCCAGTTCACGGGACCAGCGGGGCATCTCGCGGACGGGCTGCGCCCCCCGCCAGCACGGATAGACCACCAGCAGTCGAAGCCGTGACAGCAACAACGGCCAGCTGTCTGTACGTCCCGGTAGCGAGAGCTGGCCGCCAACTCGCTCCCGTCGTCCCGACACCTAACGGAGAGAATACGCACTGTTTGGCGCGCTCGTTCGAGTTCTCCCGACTCGTCTCCGAGGGGTTCACCGGCCGCACGGAATCGCTGGTCAACGACTGACTGGACCCGCGTCGCCGTCGCCGTGGCTCTCGCCATCAGACGATTCGGTCGGATCACAGAGTGCATCGACGAGTTCGGCTGTCGAGCGAACGCTGGCGAACTCTCCGTCGAGGTGGGCGAGCGCCGTGCGGTGAACCAGGTCGGCGTCGAAGGACTCACCGTCGAGTGTCCGGTCGAACGCCGCGGTCGCGTCCCGAGCGACGGTCACGTCGAACCCGCGGTTCTCGGCCATTCGGACCGTCGTCGAGACGCAGTGGTCTGTCGTCAGTCCGCAGACGACGAGTGCCTCGTAACCGCGCTCGCGGAGCCACGATTCGAGACCCGTATCGACGAACCCCCCGTTGACGCGCTTGACAAACTCGGGTTCGTTCTCGCGAGGGTCGAATCCGTCTTTGAACGCGAAGCCCGACCGATCGCTGCGGAGCGGTGAGTTCGGTTCGGTCGAGTCGTGGCGGACGTGGACGACCGGGGCGTCCGCCTCGCGCCATACGTCGAGAAGCCGCCGAGCCGTCCCCTCTGCGTCGGGGTTGTTGCGCGTCCCGCGACTGGGGTCGTCGAAACCCCGCTGGAAGTCGACGAGGACGAGCACGGGCGGAGTGGACGCGGATGGGGGTGGAGCGTCGGGCATCGTCGGGATCAGTCGTTGTCGACCCGGGCCCCCACCGGGTCGGCGTCGCGCAGGGCGTCCGATTTGGGGTGGTCGCGCGTGACCGTGATCGGACACTCGTCGGGCATTGCCCGGTCGTCCTCGGAAAGCATGTACTGCACCCATTCGCGGTCGCCCTCGACGCCCCAGTCGCCGAGGTCCGCGTGTGGGCAGACGCCGTCGTAGTCTTCGAGACGGCCCTGGATGACCTCACGGGCGTGTTGCCCGGCCGACGTATCGGCGGTCACGTCGAGGTTCCCGAACAGGGCGCGTGGCTGGAACGTTATCTCCAACCCGACCGGACAGTAGCGACTCCTGCGGTCGTCGTAGAAGGGAGCCCGACAGGTCGGGAACATCGGTTCGCCTCCGAAAGAGAACTCCCAGTGAGGATCGTCGGGGTTGGTCGGAATGTCTTCAGGCCACGGCTCCGGGTCGTGGACGTGTAAGAACTGGAGGACGTGCCAGAGACTCCGGTGGTACTCGGCCTCCGAGAGCGGCGTCTTCGGCGGGCGAAAGAACGTCACGAGCGACGCGCGGTCGCTGTGGTCCTCGTAGGTCTCGAGATAGTGGAGGAGCGTGCGGCCCAGCCCGAGCAACGCATCTTTGTCGGTCATCGACGGGACCGCGGTGTACAACGGGTCGCCGTTCCGAACCGATTCAGCGCCGAAAAAGCAGGGGAACGGTGTCTCGTTGCGCTCGCCGAGTAAACCGTCTCGGAACGTCTGCCAGTGTTGCCCGACCCAGTCGGGGGCGTCGCCAGCAGCAACCCGCGCCGTGATGGTTTTCTGGTTGACCAAGTTGCCAACGACGGGCTGGCTCATGAACTGGGTATAACGTCCCAAACGTGTTCAATCCGTCGTTGACCCGTCCGACCCTCACTGTCGCTCGAGCGTGTCCCCGACGGCGATAGGCCCGCCGTCAACGATTCGACACGGAGTCCACCGCGACCGGCCATCGCCTCGGTCAGGTCGGCCCTGCCGAGAT
>PXSD01000145.1 GCA_003023165.1 Halobacteriales archaeon QS_9_67_15
GGGCCTCGCAGCGGTGCGGCATCGCCGCACCGAGTCGCGGTCCAAGACCGCGCACTTGAACCACGCAACGCCCGGCGGTGAACACCATGGCAAAAAGCTTCTACACCTACATCCGGGACGCGTGGAAGGACCCGGACGACGGCAAGCTGGCGGAACTGCAGTGGCAACGGAAACAGGACTGGCGCGACGAGGGCGCACTCGAGCGCATCGAGCGACCGACCCGACTGGACCGCGCGCGCTCGCTCGGCTACAAGGCCAAGCAGGGCGTCGTGGTCGTGCGCGCGAGCATTCGCAAGGGCGGCGCTCGCAAGCAGCGCTTTACGGCCGGTCGCCGCTCGAAGCGACAGGGCGTGACCCGGATCACTCGCCGCAAGAACCTCCAGCGCGTCGCCGAGGAGCGGACGACCCGCGTCTACCCGAACCTCCGCGTGCTCAACTCCTACCCGGTCGGGCAGGACGGGAGCCAGAAGTGGTTCGAGGTGATCCTCGTCGACCCCGAGCACCCCGCGATCCGGAACGACGACGACCTCAGCTGGATCTGCGAGTCCCAGCACACCGACCGCGCGCTGCGCGGGCTGACCAGCGCCGGTCGCCGCAACCGCGGGCTCGACAACCGCGGCAAGGGCTCCGAGCGCACCCGCCCGAGCCTCTCCAGTAACGAGAACCGCGGGCGGTAACCGACCGACGCCGCTTTTTTGCGTACCAGTGGCTGAGCGACGGCGTTCGACAGGCGGTAGCATCCACCGGATCCCTACCGAGAGAACGCATTCGTCGACCGGCTCCCTCAGGCGGCGTGGCCCGTGACGCCGTCGCTCTCGACGCCCTCTCCCTCGCTCCCGCGAGAGATGGCACTGACCGCGTAGAAGGTCGCTTCGGGGTCGCGGTGGCGGCGCCAGTGGATCCACGTTCGGACGAGGAGATACCCCCGTCGGAGTCGACCGAGCTCCGGCGTCTCGCTCAGCACGTCGTAGTCCCGCGTGCGGATGAGGCGGTGGTGTTCGGCGTAAAAAACCGCCGCGAGCAGGACGCCGAACTGACAGTCCTCCGGCAGCATCCGGATGCCGGCGACGCCCTCCCGGTAGAGTCGCTCCGTGCGCTGGAGTTCGTGCCGCATCACGGAGACGAACCCGTCGGTCACTGTCGCCTCGGCGAGGTTCGTCTCGGAGACGCCGTAGCGCTCGAGCGTCTCCCGGGGAATGTAGACGCGGCCGTAGTCGTGGATGTCTTCGCGGACGTCCCGGAGGAAGTTCGTGAGCTGGAACGCCTCCGCGAGCGCGGCCGCGTGGGACTGGGCCTCCTCGCGGTCCGCGTCGGACATCTCCATGGCGGCCATCATCATGTTCGCCACGGCGACGGACGACCCGCGCATGTACTCGGCCAGGTCCTCGAAGGCCTCGTAACGGGTCGTCTCGATGTCCTGTATCATCGCGTCGACGAACACGTCGACCTCCCGGTCGGAGATACCCTTCTCGTCGGCGAGCGAGCGGAACGCGTCGAGGACCGCTCGTTCGTCCTCGGGGAGGTCGTCCGTCTCGGCGGACTCGCCGAGGGCGGCCGCTCGCATCGACTCGAGGCGACGACGTTGCGCCTCGGGGTTGGGGTCGTCCGTCCGGTCGACGACCTCGTCCGCGACCCTGAAGAACGCGTAGAGGACGTACGTCGCCGTCCGTACCCGCTCGGGGAGGAGTTTCGTGGCGACGTAGAACGTCCGCCCTGTCCGCTTGTGTATCTGCTTGCTCGTATCGATTTGGTCGCTCTCTGGCATTGTTTGATACTGGGCCGCCGGCCCGTGTTGACCGCGCGTCGTCCGCAGCGGGGACCGTCTCAGGCCGCGACGCCGGCCGACCGTCTATATCTATACATTCGAGAGATATTTAATAAACAGCCCTCCAAACTAGTTCGGCTTCCTCTGAGCGTCCGGCGTACGGCGCGCCGATTGCCGGCAGCCGCTCGAGGCTGGCAGGCCGAACGTATCAGCTCCCAGTAATACTTCCGAGCGCGTCCGTGTACCCGATCACTGCGACCGGTCGCGACCGGGTGGGTTGACGAACAGGCCGTCGGCGACTGCGAGCGCGCCGACGACCGACGCGCCCGCCATGAGCGCCGACAACGGGAGTGATGACACAGTCGACCCCACGAGCGCGAGGATGAACGCCGCGGGTATCACCAGTAGCAGGAGGTCGTAGCGGGAGAGACGGCCGTCGGCAGTGCGATGCTCCCGTGTGCGTCGAGTCCTGTCGCTAGTCGCCATCGGTTCGTCACCTCTCGTCCGTATATACGGCCAGATCCCACTAAAATGTTATGCCGGTTCAGTTCTCCGAACACACGGGGAACCCCCAGTAACCAGCCACTGATAATTCTCGTATTATTTGCGTTGCTACGGAAAGTAAACCGACGGCTGGAACGCTTCGGAATGGCGTGTTCGACTGGAGAGCTATCGCGAGAGAAAAGGAGCGAGCCGCTAGCGGACTCGATTAGTCGTCGTCGACGACTTCGACGCCGCGGTTGTTAATGGCGTCGGGGTTCAGGCCGACCTCTTGGAGGAACTGTTTGTACTCGCGTTCGCACTGTTCGGCGTCCTTCTGCTGGTCGGAGGCGTGCTGACAGAGCGCGGCGAGGTCCTCGGGGACGTCGTTGGTGGCGACGATCCAGTGGTTGATCAGGTCCGAGAGCCTGCGGATGGGCGAGGTGAAGTGGCCGTAGATCTCGAAGTTCAGCGCGTGGTGGCCGCCGAAGGGGTCGCTCATGTACTTGGCACGGGGCATCACGAACATCACGGCGCGCTGGATCTTGCTGAGCTGTCGGCCCGGTGCCTGTTCGAGCGTCGCGTTAACGGCCTTTCGCGGGTCCTCCCACGCTTCGCCGGGGATCGAGACGCCCTCGAGGTCCTGGATCTCGCGGAGGGCTTCGTCCCACTCCTCGGGAGAGGGCTGGGGGTGGACGCGGTACATCGCCTCGACGCCGCGGTCCCACATGAGTTCGTGCGTGACGGCCTTGTTCGCCTTGAGCATGCACTCCTCGATGATCGTGTGAGCGCGGTCGCGGGCGGGATTGAGCACGAGCGACCCGTCCTCCTTGCGCTGTTCGTGCATCTGGTCGGCCAGTTCCCAGACGAGTTCCGTCTTCTCGGCCAGGTCGACCTCGGTGTCTTCAAGCAGGTCGTCAGCGCTCTCCGGGTTGTCGAGTACCTCCTCGCACTCGGAGTAAGTGAGCCGCGCGTCCGACTCGATGACGGACTTGTAGATGTCGATGTCCTCGTAAGAGAGCGTCTCCG
>PXSD01000146.1 GCA_003023165.1 Halobacteriales archaeon QS_9_67_15
CGACGCAAGCACCGCAACGGAGTGAGGAGCGCAGCGAGTCGCAGGAGTCGAACGCGTCGGGGCTTTCACGCTGTTCGCCGCTGCTCCAACTGACTCACCACTAAACTAAACACCACTGGTCGCGCAGAGACAATGATTAATAATGCTCCGGTCGGAAGGGCGGGACATGATCAGCCTGGAGATGGACATGGTCCAGTACGACTGTCCGTACATCGACACGACGCTGGACCACGACGTCTCCTTCCTCGCCAAGCAGTGGGACTTCAGCACGGTCGACAGGGAGTTGGAGACGCGGATCATGGTCAAGGGAGACGACGGCGACGCGCTCGACCGAGGACTCTCTGCGCTCCGGAACCACGAGAACATGCAGAGCTACGAACTCCTCCGTCGAAAGGGCGAGGTCGCGCTGTTCCGCTCGCGTATCGACGAGACCGCCGCGATGCACGCCATCCGGGAGAACGACGGCTACATCACCGGTCCATTCCGCATCCGGGAGGGAAGCGAAACCTGGCACGTCGGGTTCGACACCGAGGACGTGGCAGAGGGCGCGCTCGCCGAACTGGAACGACACAACGACTTCAGCGTCGAGGACCGCGAATCCGTCGACCTCGAGGACTACGACGACCTGTTGCAGAACCTCGGGTCGGCGAAACAACTGCTCGACGGCTGTCGGTCGCTCTCGACTGTCGAACAGGAGACGCTCGTCAGCGCCGTCCGGGACGGCTACTTCGAGGAACCGCGCGACGCGACGCTGTCGACGCTCGCCGACCGGTTCGACGTCTCGAAGATGGCCGTCTCGAAGAACCTCCGGCGCAGTCAGCGGAAACTGCTCGGCCAGATCGCCGGCGAACTCGACGCTATAGACCAGTAGGCGGTCGTAGAAACCGAGAGCCGGCCGACGAGACCGACCGCTCAGGCGTTCCCGCTGCCCTGCATCAGCATCTGGACGTCTTCGTCGTCGGCGATGGTCTCCGGGTCGCCGCTGGCGACGATCTCGCCGCGTTCGATGACGTAGATCCGGTCGACGATCTCCGGGACGTGCGTGACGTTCGACTCGGCGATGAGCACGGCGATCCCGCGCTCGTTGATCTCCCTGATGTACCCCTTGAGGTTCTCGACAACGACCGGAGCGAGTCCCTCCAGCGGTTCGTCGAGGAGGAGCAGGTCGGGGCTGAGCGCGAGCGCGCGCCCGATGGCGACCATCTTCGCCTGGCCGCCCGAGAGCACCTGCACTTTCGCCTGTCGGCGCTCGTCCAGGTCCGGGAGCACGTCGTAGATCCGCTCGACTGTGGCGTCCTCGTCGTCGACGTCGCGGGCGTCGCCACTCGTCCAGATGGGAAGTCGGAAGTTCTCGTCGACCGTCATCCCGGTGAACAGTTTGCGGTCTTCGGGCTGGTAGCCGATCCCGCGCTTCGGGACGAGTTCCGGACGGATCTCGGTCAGTTCCTCGCCGCGGAAGCGGACCGACCCCGAGAGTACGGCCGTCAGTCCCATGATCGCTCGGAAGGTAGTGGTCTTCCCGGCACCGTTGCGGCCGACGAGGCCGACGGCCTCGCCCTCCGCCACGTCGAGGTCGACCCCCTCCGTGACCGGGAAGCCCTCGACGGCCGCCCGGAGGTCACGGACCGAGAGCAGCGAGTCGGTCACGTCTCCACCCCCAGGAGCAGTCGACGGAGTTCGTCGTCCGTCTCGAGCATCTCGGGCGTGCCGTCGCCGTGGACCGCGCCCTGGTGGAGCGCGACCAGGCGGTCGGCGTACTCGGTGACGATGTCCATGTCGTGTTCGATCGTCACGGTCGTAACGCCCTCGGCGCGACTCACCTCGACGATGGTCTCGATCACGTACTCCTTCTCGCGGGTCGAGACGCCCGACGTCGGCTCGTCGAGCAGCAGGTAGTTCGGGTCGAGACCGAACGACATCGCCACGTCGAGCAGTTTCCGGTCGCCGTGGGGGAGTTCCTCGGCGACGCTGTCGGTCACGTCTTCGAGGCGGAACTTCTCTATCAGGTCCGCCACCGTCACCTCGACTTCCTCATGGCCGTCGGCGAGCGAGAACATACTCCGGGTCCGCTTCCGACGCGCGAGGACGACCGTCCGGATGTTCTCCCGGACGGTCATGTCCTCGAAGACCCGGACCACCTGGAAACTGCGCGCCAGCCCGGCGTGGACGCGTTCGTCCGGGGACATCGCAGTGATGTCCTCGCCGTCCATGACGACCGCCCCCTCGTCGGGTGTGAGGAGGCCGGTCAGCAGGTTGACGAGCGTCGTCTTGCCGGCTCCGTTGGGACCGACGATGAAGACGAGTTCGCCCTCCTCGCGGCCGAACTTGAGCGTCACGTCGTCGGTGGCCGTGATCCGACCGAACGTCTTCTCGAGGCCGCGCGCTTCGAGCATCTCAGCTCACCCCGAAGAGGACGACCCGCAGCGTGGTCAACGACTCGTCGATCTGCTGACGCAGACCGCGACCGATCCGGCGTCCCCAGTCGCCGGCGACCGACGGGTCCTCGCGGAGCGAGGCGACCCCGTGACGGGTTTGTCCGACGGCGCGTCGGAACACGCCGCCCTCGCCGAGCGACCCGACGATCCCCTCCGGGAAACCGAAAACGAGGATCAGCAGGACCGTCCCGGTCAGGAACTCGAAGTAGGGCGTGACCGACCGCCCGACGAACTCCAGAACGATGAGGACGACGCCGCCGACGAGCGGCCCGAGGAGCGTCTTGAACCCGCCGAGGATCGCCATATAGAGGATGTCGCCCGACTGGAGGAAGTAGAGCGTCCCGTCGGGGGTGACGTACCGGCGGAAGACGGCGAAGAGCCCGCCGGCGACGCCGCCGTAGACGCCCGAGATGACGAACGCGGTCCAGACGTACCTGCGGACCGGGAGCCCGATGAACTCCGCGCGGGTGCGGTCCTGGCCGATGGCGTCCAGCGCGTAGCGGAACGGCGAGTTGATGATCCGCCACATCACCAGCAGGCCGACGAGGACGACCACCGCCGTGATGTAGTAGGTGACGACGCCGTAGGCGTCGCCGAGCGCCTGGCCGAACAGGAGCGGTTCGTTCGCCTCACCGGGGCGGACCGGCATCCCGTCGCTCCCGCCGAGCGCGCTCTGGCCGAGCGCGATTGCGTAGAGCAGCTGGCCGAACGCAAGCGTTAGCAGCGCGAAATAGAGGCCGGTGTGGCGCAGCGACAGCGCGCCGATGACCCCGGCCATCACCGTCCCCAGTGCCGTCGCCAGGAGGAGGAGGACGAGCAGGCCCGTCACGTCGAGGTAGACGGCGGCGACGGCCGCGGTGTACGCGCCGGTGCCGAAGAAGGCCGCGTGGCCGAACGAGACGAGCTCCGTGTGGCGAAGCAGGAGGTTCAGCCCGACGGCGGCGAAGCCGAACACGAGCCCGCGGTGGATCACGCCGAGCTGGAAGAAGGAGATGTCCAGCGCCTGCGCCACGCGCACGAGGTCGGGGACGGCGAACAGAAAGAGGACGCCGGCGATGAGCCCGGCGAACCGCCGCTTCGAGAGGACGAGTCCGCTCGTGACCCGGACGTGGGTCTCCCCGTCGCGGTCGACGAGGCCGGGACTCACGCGGTCTCACCCCACGTTCCGAACAGCCCCTCGGGCTTGACGAGGAGGATGACCGCCATGATCGCGAACGGCGCGGCGATCTCGCCGGGCGGGTAGAAGGATATCATCCAGCTGCGGAGCACGCCGACGACGACCGCGCCGACGAACGCCCCACGGAGACTCCCGAGGCCGCCAATGACGATGACGACGAACGAGAGAACGAGCGGGTTCGTCCCCATCTCCAGCGTCGCGGCGGTCGGCGGGACCCGGACCGCACCGGCGATGCCGGCGAGGAACGCGCCGAGCGCGAACACCAGCGTGAACACACGGTCCGTGCTGACGCCGATAGCCGTCGCCATCTCGCGGTTGATAGCCGTCGCGCGGACGATCCGGCCGGTCTTCGTCCGTGCGAAAAAGTAGAACAGGCCGACGACGACGACCGCCCCGAGCACGATCGCGAAGACGTTGTACGTCGGGAAGGTGATACCGAGGAGTTCGCTGGTCGGGATCTGGTTGATACCGCTGTACACCGAGTTCGTCCTGATGGGTACGTCGCCCCAGACGAACTTCGTCACGTCGATGATGATCAGCAGGAGCGCGAAGGTCAACACCAGCTGATACACCTGGTCGCGCTCGTAGATGGGGCGCAGGAACACCGACTCGAGGACGACACCGACCGGGATCAAGACGAGTCCGGTGACGACGATGGCGGCGAGGATGCCGATCACGAACACGATGGTCGTGCCGATCCCGCCGCTGACGGGCGCGGCGATGGCACCCGTTACGTACCCGAAGATCCCGACGGACGCGTACGCGCCGAAGGCGAACAGCTCGCCGTGGGCGAGATTGAGGACGTCGAGGATCCCGAGGATGACGGTCAGTCCCGAGGCGACCAGGAACAGGACGAACCCGAACTGAAGGCCGTTCAGCGTCTGGACGACCAGCGTCTCTAGCCCGCTGGCCATCGTCCCTCCCGGAGCGTGTGGTTTCGCTGGTTCATAGATGGTGATGCAGCGCCTCCACGGTCGCTCACCCGCTCCAGCTGTCCAGCCAGTCGGAGGCGGTCGTGCCTGGCGAGGGCGCCGTCTCGGAGGGCGAGTAGATGTTGACGTCTTCGAGTCGCGCGCCGCCGAGGTCCTCGTCGTAGACCATCTGTCCGGCGACGGCGTTGGACATCCCCTGGTGGTCCTCGGCCATCACGTGGTAGCCGGCGGGGGTGAAGAACCCGTGACCCTCCAGTACCGTCGCGATCTGTTCCTGGCTCGGATACGAGCCGAGCAGGTCGATGGCTTTCTCGACCGCCGTCGCCCACGCCGTCACCGCACCGTAGCCGCTCATGTAGTGGGCGTTGGGGATCGAGACACCGTCCTGGTCCTGAGCGGCCTCGAACAGCTCCCGGCCGGGCTGCCAGTTCCCGGTCCGTGGGTGGTCCCAGTAGAAGTTACGGGACCCGGAGTACAGCTCCGTTCCTTCGATCGCGTCGCCGGGGACGTCACCGGCCGCGCTGTAGAGGATCGACCCGACGACGGTCGTGTTGTCGAACATGTCGTTCGCGCTCGCCTGTCGGAGGAACGTCGTCACGTCGCCGCCCCAGAGGCTCGTGAACGTCACGTCCGGCTCCTCGTCGTTGACCGACGTGATGTGGTTGGACATGTCGCTGGCGCCGAGTTCGGGGAACCCCTCGTAGACGACCTCCGCGCCGGTGAGCTTCTGGATCGCCCGTGTGAACACCGCCATCTCGTCCTCGCCGAAGGTGTAGCCGGGATTGACCCCGGCGACCGTCTCGATACTGTCCGCACCGAGGCGGGCGACGGCCTCGCGGGCCATCGTCACGCACTCCATCACGTCGTAGTTCTGGAAACGGAAGGAGTACGTCGGGTCCGGCACCGTCTCCTCGTAGAGCGTCGTCACCGTCCCGTCAGTCCCGACGTTGACGACTTCGTTACTCTCGACCTCCGGCGCGATCTGGGCGTGGGTCCCGCTGGAGATCGGGCCGAACGTGACGTCCTTGCCCTCCTCGATGAACTGGTTGTAGCTGTCCAGCGGGCTGTCGCCCTCGTCGACGACCTCGAGGGTTATCTCGCGTCGACCGGCGATGCCGCCGACGTCGTTGATCCGCTGGACGGCGAGTTCCGCACCGCGCTGGGCCTGGATGCCGAGGACACCCGCGGCCCCGCGCGTGAACGTCAGCATGCCGGCCTCGATGGGCTCGTCCGTAACCGTTCCGTCGGCCTGTCCGGGCCCGTCCTCGCCGTCGCCCTCTAACAGCGAACTACAGCCGGCGAGCGCAGCGGCGACCGCTGTCCCGCCGACCGCTTTGAGTAGTCCGCGTCGGTCGATACCACCACTGTCGTGAACATCGGCGTCTCGTACCATAGCTGGTCTCCCCGCGGCGCGTCCGAGTCCGAACCGTCTGCCAGCCCGGCCGCGTGCGGTGTGATGCCCGTTCGCACAGGGTTGCTATTTTCGTACTCACGTCACCGGGTTATAGCGCGTCGTTTACACGTAAACACGCCACAGAAACCGTCGGTCGCTGCGCCGGTCGACCGACCCGCGTCTATAGTAGAATTTGAAAGCGTTTGCACGGTCGATCGCACGTAGTCATGCGGTCGTCCGAGCGATATCTTTCAAACTCTACTATAGCCACCAGGGTATACATGTCAACCCGCAGTTTTCCGGTGGCCGGAGTACACCACTAACTCATGGAAGACAGTGACACACACGACCGGCTCGTCGTCGACTCGATCACTGACGACGACCTGTTGTTCGTCGATGACGACCACTTCAGCGCTGACAGCGTCGCTATCGTCACGGGTGCGGGGTCCGGCATCGGACAGGCGACTGCGCTCGCGCTCGCCGCCAACGGGCTCACCGTGGCCGCGACCGACGTAGACGAGGACGGACTCGCGGAGACGGTCGACGAGGCCGAACGGCTCGACACCGACGGGAGCGTGGAGACGGTCGTGGCGGACCTCACGGTCGACGACGACGTGGAACGGATCGTCGGCCGAGCGACCGACTTCGGGACCGTCCGCTACCTCGCGAACGTCGCCGGGCTCCAGCACATCGACGCCATCGAGGAGTTCCCGATGAACCAGTACGACCTGATGCACGACGTGATGCTCCGCGCGCCGGTGTACCTCTCGAAACTCGTGGTCAGGGAGATCCGCGACACTGACGACGGCGTCGGGGCCGTCGGCAACATGGCCTCCGTCCACGGCCACTACGTCACCGCGGACAAGGTCGGCTACAACGTCTCGAAGTTCGGCATCCGGGGACTCACCCAGTCGGTCGCCGCCGAAGGCGGCGACGGACTGCGCGCGTTCTCCGTCTCGACGGGGTACGTCAAGACGCCGCTCGTCACCGACCAGATCCCCGACACCGCCGAGCAACGCGGGATCTCCGTCGACGAGGTCATCGACGACGTGATGCTCGGCCAGTCGCGGGTGAAGGAGATGATGGACCCCGCCGACGTGGCGAACCTCTTCGTGTTCGGCTTCTCGACGCACGGCGACCATCTTAACGGCGGCGACCTGTTGTTCGACGGCGGGATGACGCTCACGTACGAGTAGGTGGTCATCGCGTCGAAACGCTGGCACGCACGAGGCGAGGCCGCCGGTCACTCGTGGTCGAGGACGGCGTTGCAGTTCGGGCAGTTCGAGTGACCGGCACCGGCCTCGTATGTCTCCCCGCAGATCGGACAGAACTCGTTTTTCACCGCCTCGTCGGACGCCCGAGCCTCGGTGGGTCCGTTCGTCGTGTCTGCAGCGTCGGGCGGCACGTCCTCGGCGTCTTTCGGCGGCGTGTAGACTCGCGTCTGTCCCACCGAGTCCGTCGTAGCCTCGTCCGACCCGTCTCCCGACGCGTCAGTCGTCGACGCGGTCGCACTGCCTGCGCCTCGTCCGCTACTCGACTGAGTGTCCGTGCCGTCGGATCCGGTGGAGCCGCTACCGCCACCCGAGGCCGTCCCCATCGCCAGCCGGTCAGACGTGCCCGGCTGGACGACCTGGGGATAGCGCTGGCCCGCGCGGATCGCCGAGCGAGGCACGTCGGGGCGGCGGAGCCGGACGAGCAGGCTCGCGAGCAACTGGACCCAGACGTACGAGAGCGCGAGCGCCGCCGGCGTCGCGACGGCCGCGAGCGGCAGGATCGGGGCGGAGACGCCGGCCCGGCTCACCGTGCCGAAGGCGATGACCGCGACGCCGTAGCGCGCGGCCGCCGCTTCGACCAGCGCGGTGTGCCCGGTCAGCGACGACGCCAGCGAGACGGTCGTGACCGTGGCCACGACTGTCGAGACGAACAACAGCGTCTGGAGGAGCCGTGGCGTCGAGAACGAGTAGACGCGGTAGCCGTAGGCGACGGTGCGGACGAGCGAGAGCGCGCTCGCCAGTGCGAGCACGGCGAGCACGTCCCACGTCGCGCCACCGCGGACGGCACCGAGCGCGACGCCCCCGGCGAGGACCACCAGCGGCGGGGCGAGGGCGACGAGGGGGCGGTCGAAGCGATAGCACTGCTCGACGTTCCCGCGCAGGTTCGTGAGGTTCCCGACGACGTAGCGGACTGCCAGTAGCGAGGGGAGCAGGACCCAGAGAACCGCGAACGTGACCGCAAGCGCGGTCGATTCGGTCGACCACGGGTCGACGGCGTACGACCCGGCGACGAGTGTCGCGGCCTGGGAGACGGCGACGCCTGTCCCGGCGAGCCAGACGAGGTAGCCGACACCGCCCGCGAGCAGCCCGACGAAGAGCCACCGCTCCTCGTCGACGAGGAGGCGAGCGGACCTGCCCAGTTCGCGTCTGGTGTCTCTGGTGTCCATGCTCGTTCGTCCGACCGCGGCCGGTCAGGGCAACTCGACCCGCATCGTCGCGACGCCCGAGAGCTCGATCCGGTCGCCCTCGGAAACCGGCGTCCGCTCTCCCTCGTCCAGCGACTCGCCGTCCACCACGGTCGGGTTCCGCCCCAGCGCGACGAGGTAGAACTGCCCGTCCTCGCGGACGAACTTCACGTGTTCGCGGTGGATGCTCAGCGCGTCGTCTTCGTCGCCGCCCGTGTTCATCACGATACTGCGGATCGTCCTGCCGACCGTATCGCCGTCCCACACCTGAACCTCGCGGTTGCGCACCGCGAGCGTCAGCGACTCCGGGCCCTCGGCTGTCGACGCGGACGTCTCTGACGCTTCGGACGCCTCGGACGCCTCTGCGTCGTCGACCGTCCGGTCGTCCCCGCCAGCCGCCTCGTCGGCGTCGTCGTTCGGCTCCGCGTCCGCGGCCGCTTCCTCCGTCGCGCCCGCCGCAGTGGTCCCGCGGTGGGCGTCGAGGTCTTCGCCGCAACTCGCACAGAAGTTGTCCTCGGGGTCTACGTCGGCCTCGCAGGCCGGACACGCCGTCAGCGGACTCGCGTCCAGCGCCGAGACGTCCTCGCCGCAGTTCGCACAGAAGTTGTGCTCCGGCGCGACCGACTCGCCACAGTTCGGACAGTCCGGCTCGGCCGACTCCGGGTCGGAGTCGCCACCGAGGTCGTCTCCGTCGGCTGCCGCCGCGTCGGCGGCCCCCGTCTCCGCGTCGGGGACGCCAGCGTCCGTCCCGTCTGCCTGCTCCGTCGTGGCCGCCGTAGTCGCGCGCTCGTCGGCACCCGTCGCGTCCTCGCCGCCGGGCTCGGCCCGCTTCCGGTCGGCGTTCGACGCCCCCGCCTCGTCGGACTTCGCACCGGCGTCGTCGGGTTCGACCGACTCCGACTTCGACGTCTCCTCCTGTACTTCAGACAGGGCCTCGTCGACCGTCTCCCCCGTGTCCCGCTCCGGGTCACCGTCGTCGGAGTCCGCCGCCACGTCGACAGCGACCGACTCGGCCCCCGCTTCCCTGTCTTCGTCCGATTCCCTCTCGGCCGCGGCGGCGCCGGCCTCGTGTTGCCATTCGCCGCAGTCCGAGTTCGTACACCAGCCCCCCGCTGTGGTCGGGTCGAACGTCTCCCCACAGATCGGGCATTCGACCGACTCACCTGTGCCGTGCGCCATAGCTGTCGGCATATACAGGCGGGTCATGAAAACAGTTACCCTCGTCCCCCCGGACTGCCACGTCGGTGTCGCGAGACTGCGGTTCGAGCGCCCGGGTCGGCCGACGACCGGTCGGCGGTCGGGTCCCGCAGCGACCGGCGTCAGCCGCCGTCGCCGAGGACCGTCTGCCGGTCCTCGAGGTCGGGTTCGGCCCCCGCTTCGCGGGGCGGTGGGTCGTCCGGAGTCTCCGGGAGCGTCCCGTCGTGGAGGAGGAGCGTCGAGAGGTTGTCCTTGCCGCCGCGTTCGTTGGCCATGTCGACCAGGTCGGTCGCGGCGGCGTCGAGCGACGCCGCCGAGAGGATACGGTCGCGGATCTCGTCGTCGGTGACCGCGCGGTCCCGGACCACCTCGGCCATCTCGTCGTCGCGACCCGCGTCGACGTACCACTCGTAGAGCTTCGCCGCCTCGGTCTGGGCGTCCAGGAGGCCGTCGCTCGTGACGAGCACGACGTCCTCGCGGTAGAGCGGGACGGTCGCCGTCTCCACGTTCACGGTCGCCGTCCCGGGGTCCGCCGCCCCGCTCCCGCCCACCGCGCGGGTGATCTCGTTCCCCCGAGGGTGGACGAGCGCCTCGACGTCGTCGATCTGGTCGGCGTCCCGGAGTCGCTGGACGACCGCGTGGTCGGTCGTCAGCGGGACGGTCTCCTCGCGCGCGGCGTTGACGAGGTAGGCCCGGCTATCGCCGACCCAGCCGTAGTGGAGCGACCCGCCGACGACGGCGCCGGCGACGACGGTCGTGTGGGCCTGCTGGCCGCTCTCGGCGGCGTAGGCGAGCACCTCGCGGTGGGCCGTGACGACCGCCTCGGCGACGGCGGCTTCGAGGTCGTCCGCGCGCGGCGTCGCGGGGAGCGGGTCGCCGACCGCCACGTCGAACCCACCGGGATCGCTCCGCGCGGCCGCGACGACCGTCCCGGCGAGGTGCTCGCAGACCGCCGTCGTCGCGATGTACGAGGCCGCGTCGCCCGCGTCGTGGCCGCCCGCGCCGTCCGCGAGCGCGAAGGCGGCCGCGCTCCGAGTGCTCGCCCGGTCGTCCCCCGAATCGGCCGCGTCGACACGGTGGTGTCCGAGGAACCCCTCGCGGTGGCCCTGCTCGAACACGGAGACGGCGACGCTGTCCTCGTTGATGCCGTCGTCGCGCTTGCGGTCGCCCACGTCGTAGTGTGTTGCGTAGTCCATGGTCAGTCGATAGTGAACTCGAAGGTGACGCCGTAGCTCGGATGGACCAGCGCGATCAGGTCCCCGTCACGCAGGCCGTACAGCTCCGGCGGCACCTCGCCGTTGCGGTCCGTGGCGTCCTCGCCACGGGCTTCGAGGCGGTCCCGTCCCGGCTCGCTGAGGACGCGCTGCCAGCCCGTGCCCGTCTGGACGTAGGTCCCGTTGAGACTCCGGTCGCGGATGAACCACTCGCCGTCCGCGTCGGTGTCGAACTGGACCTGCACCGTCGAGATGTACTCGTCCTCGTCCTCGACGACGATGGACGAGCGCGGCCCCTCCGCGTAGCGCCGCCCGATCGTGTCGCCGGGGTAGACCGTGTGCGTCTCGCCCGCCTGCGTGTAGCGGACCGTCGCCGACGGCGGCGGACTCGCGTCGCGCGCCTCGAGGACGCGCTTCATCGCCGTCGCGTTGCGGTAGCGGTCCGTGTGGTCGGTCCGGGTCGCCTTCTCGACGGTCTCCGCGAGGTACGGCTCGCACTCCGCACCGAAGTCCCGCGGGTCCACACCGTCCTTGCGCGGGACCGTCCCCTTCAGCAGGTACAGCAGGATCTTCCCGACCGAGTAGACGTCCGACCACGGCCCCTGTCGCATCTCCGTCCGGTCCGCCTCGGCGACCTCGCGGGGCTTGTACGGCCCGACGATGGTCGTCTGGTCGCTGGTGTCGCCGTCGGCGGCCGCCGCGCCGGGGGTGAACCCGGTCGCCGTGTTGAAGTCGATGAGCACCGGCGTCACCGTCCCCCCGCGATGGGTGATCATCACGTTGTCGGGCTTCAGGTCGCGGTAGACGATCTCGTTCTCGTGGAGGAAGCTCATCGCGTCGCAGAGGGCGATCCCGATCTCGCGCACCTCGTCGATATCGTCGAGCGGCCCGGTCTGACGGATCGCGTCGTCGAGTTCGTAGCCGTCGACGAGTTCGACAACGAGCACCGAGGTGCCGCCGTCGTCGGCCACGTCAATCAGCGACATGACGTTGGGGTGGCCGCCGGCGTCGCGGATCGACGCGAGCGTCTCCGCCTCCTTCTCGAAGTAGGCGGTGACGATGTCGCGGTCGTTCCGGCTCCCCTCGTAGTTGGGGTACTTGACCGCGACCCTCTCGCCGGTCCGGGTGTCGGTGGCGCCGAACACCTTCGCGAACCCGCCCTCGCCGAGCACCTCGCCGAGTTCGTAGCGACCGACGACCAGATCCCCCTGCGTCGGTGCGGCGGTCATTCGAGGCGGTCGTCGTCGACGATCCGCGTCGCGTCGTCGCGCTCCTGTCGACCGCCCTCGCTGACCAGACGCGTCTGGCGTTTGGCCTCCTCGACGACCGCGGTCTCCTCGCCGTGGATCCGGGTCATCTTCCGGACCTCCGTCTCCGCGTCGGCGACGTTGCCCTTCCCGAGTTCCGTCCGGACCACCGTCTGGCGGTGGTCGAGCGACACCGACTCGTTGTGCTCGGCGAGTTCCGCGTCGTCGTCGGTGTACTCGACGGCGATCCGGTCGGCGGCCTCCCGTCCCGACGCCGTCAGGCGCACGTCTGCGAGGGTCGCCTCGCCGAGTTCGTCGCGGGCGGGCGCATGAATTTTCATGACGACGCGCTGGTTCTCGCGCTCGGCCAGGTCCGGGAGCGGGACGCGAGCGGTGTTGGCCGACCACTCGACGCCGACCTCCTGTGCCTGCGGGAGCGCGCGGTACACCTCGCTCACTTCGACGCCCGACGCCGCGTCGAGTTCGAGCGCGGCGTCGGTCGCGACGACCGACTGGGCCTGCTCGACGGCCGCGCCGAAGAACGACTCGATGTCGCCGGGCGATTCGAGGTGCGTCCACTCGCCGCGAGCCGTCGCCCCGAGCGTCCGGATCGTCTCGTCGTCGTAGTCGGTACCGATACCTGCCGAGAGGATCCGGATGCCCGACTGGTCGATGTCGGTCGCCAGTTCTCGGAAGTCGTCGGGCTCGTGAGAGTTGTCCTTGCCGTCCGAGAGCAGGAGGATGCGGCGGACGGCGTCGTCGGTCTCGGGGCGGTAGTTCAGGGAATCGAGCGAGGTTCGAGCGGTGTCGAGGCCGTCGTACATGTCCGTGCCGCCGCCGGCACCGAGCTCGTCGACGCGGGTCATCGCGGCTTCGCGCGAGGTCTCGGCCCAGCGGGTGGGCGCCATGACTACCGACGCGTCGGAGTCGAAGGCCACGACCCCGACGTAGTCGTCGGGTTCGAGCAGCCCGAAGACCCACGAGGCGCCCTCGCGAGCCTGGTCGAGTTTCGCCCCGTCCATCGACCCGCTCGTGTCCAGACACAGCAGGATGTGCCGTTCGTTCGTCCCCGCCCCTGCCTGTGCACCCGGTTCGACGTCGACCGTCGCCGTCAGCGTCGTCCCGTCTGTGGGGACGTGCGGACGGTTGACGTCGGTCTCGATCGTAACCATCGTTCGCTCTCTCGCTCTCGTCCCGTATGTACTTTTATCCGACTGGACGGTCCCGACGACGGCCGGCCCCTCGGCTACGCGAACAGGTTCTGGATCGCGTCCCCGAACTGCAGGAGCATGATTCCGCCCACGAGCATCGCCAGCAGCCACAGGAACGTGATGATCACGCTCTGGCGCACGTACGATTCCTCGTCCAAAGTTGCCATACCACGTACTACGAACGCCGACCGTCAAAAAGACTCGCGTCGGTTCGCGACCGGACCCGTGGGCTCCCCTTCGTTCACTCCACCCACAGGTCGACCGCTCCACTCCAGCCGCGGATCGCGTCGCTATCCCCGTCGCGGCCTGAATCGGGGCCCCCCCCCGCAGTGACGCCGAGGTTCCCGTCCGAATCGGCCGTTTACCACCAGCTGACCCCCGATACAGCGGCTCCTCTCCGACGCAAGGTCTGCTTTGCATCTCAAAGTAGGTTTGCAGCACAAACTTTACTGCTTCAGAAACTAGGTTTTCGTCCTGTCGCGATGACCTACCCTGAACGTCCCCCGCCGACGCGGTACAGGAGACTGACCACGCCGCCCGACCCGAGTTCGGAGCTCGGCGCACGCGCTCGAGAATCGGAGGTGTCCGGTCGATGAGCGCGGTCGATATCGAGGGGATGACCGAGCGATTCGGCGACGTGACGGCGGTCGACGGCCTCTCGCTGACGGCGGAGCGCGGCGAAGTGTTCGGGTTCCTCGGCCCGAACGGCGCCGGGAAGTCGACGACGATCAACGTCCTGCTGGGGTTCCTCGAGCCGACCGCGGCGCGACGGTGTTCTTCTCGTCGCACATCCTCGACGAGGTCGAGCGCGTCTGCGACCGCGTCGCGATCCTGCAGGACGGCGCGCTGTCGGCCGTCAACTCCGTCGAGAACCTCCGGTCGGACCTCGGAATGGGTGCCGTCGTCGAAGCGACCGTCGACGAGGGGCCGGCGACAGAGGCCGTCGCGACCGTCGACGGCGTCACGGACGTCACCGTCGCGGACTCGACCGTTCGCGTTTCCTGTGCCACGCCCCGGGCGAAGATGCCCGCACTCCGAGAGATCGACCAGGTTGCCACGGTCGAAGACGTCGCCGTCGAGGAGATGTCGCTCGAAGCCCTGTTCGAGGCCTACACCAGTTCTGACGGGGATGGTGACCGCGAGATGGCTTCCGAATCGCCGGAAACGCCGGAGTCGGGGCCGTCGACCGCGACCGCCGGAGGGGAGCGAGCGTGAGCGTGGCGACCGTCGCTCGGACGGACTTCCTGAGCGTCCGTCGCTCCTACGCGGTCGTCGGGGTCGCCGCGACGTTCGCGGTG
>PXSD01000147.1 GCA_003023165.1 Halobacteriales archaeon QS_9_67_15
ATTCCTCGTTCGTCCGGGCCTCCAGGTGGACCAGCGACGGGCGGTCCATCTCGTAGCCCTGTTCGACGCGAGCGTCGAACGTGACCTGCCCGCGGTCGTCGGGCTCGCGACCGCCGAACTCGTGACGGACGAGATAGGCGGCGAGACAGCCGTTCGATGAGCCCGTCGCCGGGTCCTCGGGCACGCCGTAGTGGGGTGCGAACACACGGACGGCGAAGTCGTTGGCGTCGTCGCGTGGGTCCGGAGCGAACGCGAGGACGTTCTTCGCCTCGCGCTCGCCCGTGACGGCGTCGTAGACAGCCCGATCCACATCGACCCGTTCGAGCGCGTCACGGTCTGCGAGCGGAACGACGACCGTCGGCAACCCCGTCGAGACGACCTGCACCGGGTAGTCCCCGTCGAGGGCGGCGGTATTGAGGCCGAGTACCGCTGCGAGGTCGGCGTGGGCAAGTTCGTCGCCGAAGGTCGGCGGTCGCTGGGTCATCCAGAGCGTCTCGACGCCCTCGGCCGACTCGCGGACGCCGACGGGCACCTCGCCCACGTCGAGGTCGAGCACGACCTCGTCCGGTTCGCCGTCCGCCAGGTGTTCCTGGATCACGTGTGCGGTCCCCAGCGTCGGATGTCCGGCGAAGGGGATCTCTGCCTCCGGCGTGAAGATGCGAACCGGCCACGTGCCGTCGGCCTGTGGGCCGGCGTCGGCGTCGGTCTCGACGTAGGTCGTCTCCGAGAAGTCGATCTCGGCGGCGAGGGCCTGCATTTCGGCGTCGTCGAGGTCGCTCGCGTCGGTGACGACCGCGAGCTGGTTGCCGGCGTAGCGCTCCCGCGCGAACACGTCGACCAGGTGGAGTGGCTGGCGCATGGCCGTGACTGGCCGCGGAGCGGTGAAAACTGTGTTCGTCGTGTGCTACGACGTGGCGCGGCGGCCCGGACGACCGTCAGTCCGCGTGGGTCCGCTTCAGGTATCGGAGACAGAGGAAGTTCGGGGGGCCATCGCGGAACTGGGCGGCGTACTCCGGGCGGGCCTCGGCGAAGGCGTCGGTGACGGCGGGTTCCCGGACGCGTTCGACGAGCAGTCCGGCGTCCGTGGCTGGTTCGAAGACCGCCTGCACGGGACGCCGGTAGAACGGGACGACGAAGGATTCTCCGTCGTCACCCCAGTCGCGGTCGACGCGTTCGACCTCGCCGTAGGTCGCGCTCTCGGCCAGGACGTGGTCGCGAACCGGGAACTCGGCGTCGACGTAGTCGCGGACGGGATGGCTGGTCGAGACGACGGCGCGAGCGCCCGGTCGCAGGACGCGAGCGAACGCCTCGAAGACGGACGCCCAGTCGGCGACGTGTTCGAGCGCGAGCTGGCAGACCACGAGGTCAAAGCGCTCGTCGCCGAGGAACGGGAGCCCGTCGGTGAGGTCGGCCTCGTGGACCGGGATGTCGTCCGCGGCGAACCGGTCCCGCGCGCGCCCGACCATCTCAGGGCTCGCGTCGACGCAGACAGGGTCCGCGCCCGCCTCGGCGAGCCGTTCGGTGTAGAAGCCGTCGCCGCAGGCCGCGTCAAGGACCCGCGTGTCCTCAAGTGGTGGGAGGAGGTCCCGGACTATCGGCCACTCGTAGTGTTCGCGGATGGCTGCGTCGGTGATGTCGTCGTAGCCCGGTGCGAGTTCGTTGTACGTGGGTCGTGAAACCGGGTCGTCGTCTTCGGCGGGCACTGTGTCGGTGGTGTGCATGTTAGTGTGATATACTTTCCCGGGCACGGGTTGATGTGTGGCTGTTCTCCGGTGGAGGCATTCGCCGGTAGCCGTTTCGGCCGAGAGTGACAGCGACCGACGAACGCCCTTGGCCCGCTCGCTCTGAAAAGATCTTACAGCGGTCGACAGCGACCGACGAACGCCCTCGGCCCGCTCGCGGACGCTGTGCGACATATCCTCGTTCGCTTCGCTCACTCGGATAGAGGCCGCACAGCGACTCCACTCCGTCGCGAGCGGGCGGTCGGCTCCGCCGACCGCCACAGTCCGTGGCCCCTCGCACGACTTCGTCGCGGCACGGAGGCCGCCAGCGTCAGAGCAAGCTCTGACGGCCCTCGGAATCGCACGCGATTCCGAGACGACAGCGCGCGCCACACCGAGATCTATTTTTCGTCTTCGTCGGCGTCGGGGAACGGGACTTCGAGGCGCTCGCCGTCGTCGGGAACCCAGGCTTCGCCGTCGAAGTGCTCGCGGGCCTCGCGCTCAATGGGGGTGTGGTCGCCGGCGTAGCGCGTCGAGATGTGCGTTAGCGCGAGGCGTTTGGCGTCGGCCTGGTCGGCGATCGAGGCCGCCTCGCGAGCGGTCGAGTGGGCGGTCTCCCGGGCGCGGTCGTCCCGGTCGCCGGCGAAGGTGGCGTCGTGGACGAGCAGGTCGGCGCCCGCGGCGGCGTCGACGACCGAATCGGTCGGTCGCGTGTCGCCGGTGTAGACGAGTCTGCGACCGGGACGCGGCGGGCCGACGACCTCCTCCGGTTCGATGGTGCGCCCCTCGTGTTCGACCGCTTCGCCGCGGTGGAGCTTCGAGTACTCCGGGCCGGGTGGGAGGCCGAGGTCGTTCTCGGCCGTCTCGCGGTCGAAGCGGCCCTTGCGGTCGTCCTCGACGAGCGCGTAGCCGACCGACTGAGTGCGGTGGTCGGTGCGGAACGCGCTGATCTCGTACTCGGAGCGGTCGAGGACGGTATCACCGGGGCCGATCTGATGGACGCGAACGGGGAAGGCGGGGTCGTTGCCGCCGGCGTGGACGAGGTCTTCGATCTGGCCGCGGGTGCCGCTCGGGGCATGGATGGCGAGGGGTGCCTCGCGGTCGTTGAAGTCGAAGGTCTGTATCAGGCCGGGGATCCCGAGGACGTGGTCGCCGTGGAGGTGCGTGACGAAGACGTGGTCGACGGCGAAGCCGGTCCCGAAGCGCATCATCTGGCGCTGGGTGCCCTCGCCGCAGTCGAACAGCAGGCGGTCGCCGTCGCGGTTGACGAACAGCGCGCTCGTGTTGCGCTGGGTCGTCGGAACCGCGCCGCTCGTCCCGAGAAACGTCACGCGCATGTCCGACTCTCCGCGGCCGTTCGGTAAACGCGTGTCGGATCGACCCGCGCTCGGGGGGTCACTCCTCCCCGGTCAGAAGCGCGCCGCTGTAACTCCCTTCCACGTACAGCAGTGCGACGAGCCCGACGATGATGACCGTGTAGGCGACCGCGGCGAACAGCGCGTCCGTGGTCGTCGCATACTCGCCGGTGCGGAAGATGATCGCCTTCCGGACCATCGCGATGACGCCAGTGTAGATGACCAGTCTGACGATCCGCTGCGTGTCGTTCTCCTGGGTGTACGCGATCACCGTCTGGTACACTTCGACGATGATCAACAGGAGCAGTCCGGTGTCGATGAACCCGATGACGACCAGCGGGTCCGTGATCGCGCCCGAGAGGATCGCCCCGACGATCTGGAGCGCCAGGTCGCCGACACCGATGGCGAACAGGAGCGCGAACACCGACGCCGCCGCCAGTTCGACGGCGTGGACGAACCGACCTGTCGTCGTCGCGTACCGCTCCGCGAGTTCGGGTGTCGACTCCGCCGCCGCGGGCGCCGGTTCGTCGGTCTCTTCGTCCTCTGTCGCCATTGCGAACGAGTGTAGCTAGCAATGAGGAGCGTCGACATATAGTATCCGTACCGACGTTCGTTGGGTCACGACTGCCAATGAGACAGCCGGCCAAAACCTAATACAAAAATATTTCGTTCGTTTACGCCGTTATCGACGGTGAGGCCAGCGTCCGACCGCAAGAGTCGCGCTCGGTCGGTCGTTAATCCAGATTGATCGGTATTGATCCGGCATCCACGTCTGGTTTATATATGGGTCTGTGGCCAGTAAGCGGGAGTACGATGAGACAGCACGGCCGACAACGGACAACTCGTACGGCGACGGAGCACCCGCTGCAGTCGACGGAGGAATCGATATGAAACGTACTGTCGTCGCGCTCGCGACGGTGTTACTGGTCGTGACCGCCGGCTGTGCGGCGACGCCGGGAACGGGGACGCCCGCGACAGACGGTGGGACTGACGGCGGCAACGGCGCTCCGACAACCGACAGCACCGGCAGCACTGACGCGAATTCGGGCACCGTCAACTTCTACGTCAGTGACCAGCCGAACGACATGGACGATTTCGAGCACCTGAACGTGACGATAACGCAGGTGCAGTTCCATCTCGTCGATGCCGCCGACACCGAGTCGGCCGACGAGACGGAGGTGAACGAGACGGCGACGCCGGTCGAGACCGACGACAACGAGACCGAGGAGTCGGAGAACGAATCGGAGACCGACGCGGAAGGCGAAAAGATGGACGAGGAAGACGAGGAGAGCGAGGACGGTCGCTGGGTCACCCGCGAGGTGAACGCGACGGATGTCGACCTCTCACAGTTGCGCGGCGCGAACGCGACGCTGCTGGAGCAGTTCGACCTCCCCGCGGGTGAGTACGACAAGATCCACATGGAAGTGAGCGAAGTGAACGGGACGCTGACGAACGGCGAGTCCGCGAGCGTCAAGCTCCCGAGCGAGAAACTCCAGCTCAACTCGCAGTTCACGGTCGAGAACGGCAGTGAGGTGAACTTCGTCTACGACGTGACTGTCCAGAAGGCCGGCAACAGCGGGAAGTACGTCCTCAAGCCGGTCGTGAGCGAGTCCGGGACAGACGTGGTGATCGAACGAGTCGACGACGAGCGTGAGGACGACGACCGCTCGATCAGCGCGTCGTTCCTCGGCAACGTCTCCGCCGGCGAGAACGTCACCGTGCGGGTGACCGAGAACGGCAGCGCCGTGGAGAACGCGACAGTGATGGTCGACGGAGAGGCCGCAGGGAGCACCGACGCGAACGGCGAGTACGTCCTCAACGTCCCGAGCAACGCGGAGGAACTCGAGATCGAAGTCGAGGACGGTGACGCCGAAGCCGAACTCGAAGCGGAGCTCGACGAGGGCGACGAAGTCGACGACGACGCAGACGGCGAGGCCGGAGCGTCCGGCGACGGCGGCGCGAACGCACGGATCGCCGACGCCTGATACTGCCGGCTATACGTCTGTCACGAATTTCGCCGCCTCGGGGCGGCGAATA
>PXSD01000148.1 GCA_003023165.1 Halobacteriales archaeon QS_9_67_15
CCGTTTTCAGTCAGAGCGAGGCTGACCGGAGGGAAGCCTCGATGTGAGCGGTGACCGCAGGGAACCGCGAACCGAGCGAGGGCGAGCGAAGCGAGCCCTCGAAGCGAACGGCGAACGAAGTGAGCCGTGAGCCGAGCGAGGTCGACCGAAGAGAGACCCGGGAGAACGAGCGGTGTGAGGGCGAGCGAAGCGAGCCCTCGAAGCGAGCGGGGAGCGAAGCGACCCGTGAGCGGCGAGGCTGCGAGCGACGGGAGGCGACACGGACTCGCCGCTCACCAGTAGCCCGCGAAGCGGTCGAGCCACGTCACGACGACGACGTGGGGGAGCGTCAACACGGCGATGGCGACGAGGTAGACCGCGACGACGCCCGCGAGCGTCGATTCCGGTGCCGGCGCCAGCCACCAGAGTCCGACACAGCCGAGGAGTGCGACGAGCGTCGGAACGACCGCTTCGCGGGCGAACCGGGCGAGCGCGCCGCCGAGTCGCCCGCGCGAGAGCGCGTCGACCGCCGCGTCGTCGAGCGCGAGGACGCGCGCCACGTGACGGGGCGAGTGCCAGCAACAGAAGTACAGCCCGATGGCGAACACCGGCGGGACCACGAGGAAGTACGCCCAGAGCAGGACCGTTTCCCCGGCGTCGACCGCCCAGACTCGTCGGTTCGACGCGGCGAGGAAGCCGGCGACCAGCGTCGCGACTGTCGCCCCGGCCAGCGCGGTACCGAGGGCGAGGCGCGCGTCCGCGGTGAAAGGCCACGCCGGGACCGTCCCGCCGAACGGTGCGACGAACGATTCGAGGACCGCACGGTAGCGGTCGGGGAACGCCAGCAGGGGGACGCCCATCGGGAGCGCGCCGCGGACGGCGACTGTCAGTCCGCGCCGCCAGCGCGCGTCGAGGTGGTCGACACCGACCACTTCGCGGAGCGGGTGGAGTTCGCCCTGGCCCCAGTGGAACCACGTCACGAGAAGGAAGGCGACGGCCGCCGCCAGCGGGGCGAGGAACCAGCCGACCGCGTAGGCGGCCCCGAACACGAGGTAGACGAGTCCGACGACCGCGAGCCACCGGCGGTCGAGGTGACCGACCGCCGCTCGCGGGAGCGCCGCCCAGTCGACGGCACCGTGTGGGAGGCCGAAGGCGACGACGCTCACGACGAGCGGGACATAGCGCCACTCGCGAGGGACCGACAGCCCGGCCGCGAACGCGAGCGCGGCGGCCGCGACCGGGAGCCACGGGAGCCAGGCGACCAGCGCGCGCAACGGTCGGCGAGCGGTCGCCGGGAGCGTTCCGGTGTGCTCGCTGGCTACCGCCATCGGTGGACCACCCAGCGGAAGAGGACGACCGCCTGGACGACGAAGCAGTTCGTGACGAGGAAGAACAGCATCTCCTCCACCGGGAGGCCGGCGACCGCGAGTCCGGTCGTGTACCGCTTGGAGATGACCCACACGCCGGCCTGGATGGCGAGTCTGTCGACCAGCCAGAGGTACACCGTCGGGACGAGGACGGCGACGGCGACCTCGCCGCGGGTCCGCCAGAGGTAGCGCCAGCCAAAGCCCCACTGGAGCGCCAGCACCGGCCCCGACCACGCGAGGATCGCACCGAGGTACAGCGTCGACTCCGCGGTGAGGAACGCGATACCGACGAGGCTCACGGCGACGCCGGCGGCCGCGCCCGCGACGCGGTCACGTCGCGAGTGTTCGACACTCTCGACGACCGGACCGACCACGTGGACCGCCCACAGCGTCGTCAACACGGGCTGGAGCACGAAAAACGCGATCTCCTCGTAGGGGACGCCCCAGAGGCGGCCCGCGACGGTGTCGGCGCCGTACCACCAGACGCCGATCTCGATGAGCAGGCCGTCCCACGGGAGCGTGTACAGCACCGCGAGTGCGGTGACGATCGCCAGTCCGACGCCGCTGACCCGCCAGTCGACGCTGTTCCGGCGGTGGTGGACGGTCGCCGTCAGCGCCGCCAGGACCGGCACCACGTAGATGGCGTGGAACTGGACGTAGGTCAGTGTGCTCGACATCGGTGTCAGCGTCCCCGACCGCGACCGGTCTCCTCAATGGTTCGGGCCGATTCTCGGCCGTGATACTGTTCACCGGTCACGCAACGACAGCCCAAGCGGGCCGAGTCGACAACCGGTCGGCTGCACGCGAAAGTCCGTCGCGCCGACCGCGTCGTCACGGCGACGACTCGTCCGTGAAACGTCCGCGTCGCGGTCAGTCGTCTGCGGTGGCAGTGCTCGTTCCCGAGGCCGAAGACACGCTGTCGAGGACCTGCCGGCTCGACAGGAGCAGGAACCCGAAGCCGACCTTGGCGGTCAGGTCGAGCACCATGAAGCCGGCCGTCTCGATGTTGAGGCTGACGAGGCCGATCCCTTCGGTCCCGACCAGCCACCAGACCGGATACACCAGCCAGACGACGACGATCAGGTTTCTCAGTTGGGCGAACTTCGCGCCCACGTCATTGCCCAGTTCGTTGGCCTGCTCGGAGAGCGTCCCGAACAGGAAGTACAGCAGGACCAGCAGGAAGCCGGTGCTGACTCCCCACCAGATCAGTCGGCGCGCGCCGTCCGCGAGGCCGCCCGCGAGGAAGTTGCCGCCGGCCAGCGTCGCGACCGCACCGGTGCCGATCATCAGCGCGTCGAGGCTGACGAGCGTAGTGAGCTGGTTGCGGTTGGCCCGCGCGAGCAGGCCGAGGTCGATCAGCAACAGCGGCGTCGTGAACAGCCAGTCCGTATACCTGGCCCAGTAGATGGGGAGTTCCTCACCCCCCACGTTCACGGTTGTCAACCCGAACCCGAGTGCCATCGCGAGGTAATTACAGAACGCGATGGCCGTGATCAGTATCGTTACGATGTAAAACTCCTGGCGCGTCTCGTCGTCTTCGCCCCAGCCTCGGGCGACGAAGTACAGCATCCCGAGGAACATTCCTGCTGTCCCGATCCAAAGCCATAGTTGCTCGCTTCCTGGTTGTGGCATGACTACGCGCAAAACTTGGTCCCATTCACACAAAATAAAACTACCAAACTAGTTGGAGAACGGCGACTAATGGTAAAGAATTGCGTCGGCGAACGTGAGACAGTCCGAGAGCGCCGCTACCGTGACAGCAGACGGGCGTGTGACGGAGGTCAACACGTGGCTCTCGCGGTCAGCCGTACAGTTCCTCGAAGACTTTCCGCTGGGCGGCCCGGAGGTGCTGGTGGAAGGTCGAGCGGCCGATGTCCATCGCGTCGGCGAGGTTCTCGCCGTTAGTCTCGCGGGGCCACTTGAAGAACCCGCCGACGATGGCCGTCTGGAGTGCCGTCGACTGGCGGTCCGTGAGCCGCTTCTCGATGCGCGAGCGCACATCCTGACGCGCGTCCGCGGGCTGTTCGTGTTCGCGATAGGCGGACAGGTCCGCGCCGGGGATGCGGTCCTCGACCGCCTCGACGACCGTCCGCGGCTGTGCTTCGGGCGGGATCTCGACGGTCAGTTCGCCCGTCCCGCTGTCCGCAGACATGCCGGTGATGCGGCCGCCCCGGTCCAGCAGGAGTTGGACCAGCGGCGACTCGCCGACCGTGAACTCGACGACCGTTCGGCCGTCGCCCGTCGTCACGGGCGTGCACGCGAGGATGTCCAGACGCGCCTCGGCGGCTTCGACCACGGTGCCGGGGTCGGCGTCCGTCTCGAAGAAGAACGTCGTCTCCCCGTCGTCGCGGGTGATAGTGCCCGCGTGGACGAACTCGGCGCCGAGCGCGTCCGAGAGACCGACGAAGAACGGTTCGTCGCCGGCCAGCGAGAACGACAGTTCGATCACGTCGTCCGAACTGAGCAGGCGCTGGGAGGTCAGGTCGTGCAACGCCATGGCCGTCGACTGCGCGACCGCCGAGAGGACCCGCTGTTCGGGCTCGGCGAGCGTCGCGTCGGCACGGAGTACGACCACGAGGACGCCGTAACTCACGTCGCCGTACTGGAGCGGGAGCGCGGCCAACCCACCGACCCCCTCGGGCACGAGATCTGCGTATAGGTCGGGGACCGCTCCGGCGTCGACGACCTGTACCGTACCCGTTTGCGCGGCGCGAGCGGCGGGGTCGTCGCCGTCGGCCGCGAGTTCGAGCTCGAGGGGTTCGGAGATACCCGCCCAGTTTCCCGGTCTGATCGTATCGGTCGCCGGGTCGGCCTCGCCGACCCACGCGAGCGCGTACTCGTCGGTCTCGACCAGTCGGTCGCAGACCGCCGACTCGACTGCCGAGCGCGTCTCGGCACCGAGCAGGTCGCTCGTCACGTCGGTCACCAGCCCGTCCAGTCGGGCGAGCAGCGCCTCGACTTTCTCGCGCTCGGCGGTGGCCCGCTCGGCCTGGCGTTTGGCCTCGCGTTCGGCCTCGACACGGTCGGTCACGTCCTCCTGGAACCCGACGTAGTGGGTCAACTCGCCGTCGTCGTCGTGGATCGGCGCGATGTGGACCCGGTTCCAGAACTCGTCGCCGTCGTCCGTGTAGTTGACCAGTTCGACCGAGACCGGCTCGCCGGCGCCGATGGCTTTCGCCATCTCGGCGATCTTCTCCTCGCTGGAGTCGTCGCCCTGCATGAAGTTGCAGTTGCGACCGAGCACGTCCGCTTCGTCGTAGCCCGCCAGTTCCTCGAAGGCCTCGTTGACGTAGATGAGCGGCGTGTCCCGGCGTTTCCCGTCGGCGATGGTGATCCCGACCGGCGCCTCGTCCATCGCCCGGTCTTTCAGCTCCTCCGTCACTGCGGCGAACCGCCGGTCACCGGCCGCGAGCGCTGTCTCGACCCCGTCGAGGAGCGCTCCGCGCTGTTTCTCCGGCGGGTCCCGGGGGATGTAGTCGCTCACACCGGCAGAGATAGCATCGCTCGCGAGGTGTTCGTCGCCGACTGCGGTGAAGATGATAAAGGGAAACTCCGCGAAGCGCTCGCGGACGTCCCGGAGCAGTTCCAGCCCCGTCCCGTCCGGCAGGCGCTGCTCGGTGACGACGCAGGCGGGCGGGTCGGTCGCGACGACTTCCGACGCCTCTGTCGCGGTCTCGACGCGCTCGACCTCGTACCCTGCGTCCCCGAGCACGTCGACGACAGGGGCCGCCCGCTCCTCGTCGGGGTCGACGTACAGTACACGCCGCCCCGCCCCCACCCTGTCAGAGCGAGTCATACACCGGACTACTGGCGGATGCGACATGAGCGTTGTCCTCGCGGCACGCCGTTCCCGCACGGAGCGCAGAGCGAGCTAACGGAGTGAAGGCACAAAAGGCGACGTGACGGCACCGAGAGTCGTCAGTCCGCGGCGACTTCGGCTTCGACGTCCTCGCGGTAGTGTTCCTCGATGTTCTCCTCGTCGATGCGGTTGAGCTCCGGCTTCGGGAGCATCGAGAGCAGGTCCCAACCGATGTCGAGCGTCTCGTCGATGTCGCGGCTGGTGTCGTAGCCCTGCTGGACGAACTGCTCCTCGAACTCCTCGGCGAAGTCGAGGTAGTTGTTGTCACGCTCGGAGAGCGCCTCGCGACCGACGATGTTCACGAGGTCGCGCAGGTCCTCGCCCTCCGCGTAGGCGGCGTAGAGCTGGTCGGAGACGCCGCCGTGGTCCCCGCGGGTCAGCCCCTCGCCGATACCGTCGTCCATCAGCCGGGACAGCGACGGCAGCGGGTCGATCGGCGGCTGGATGCCCTGACTGTTGAGGCCGCGGTCGACGAGGATCTGCCCCTCCGTGATGTATCCCGTGAGGTCGGGGATCGGGTGGGTGATGTCGTCGCTCGGCATCGTCAGGATCGGGATCTGCGTGATCGACCCCTCCTGACCCTTGACGCGACCGGCCCGCTCGTAGAGCTGGGCGAGGTCGGTGTACATGTACCCGGGGTAGCCACGTCGGCCCGGGACCTCCTCGCGCGCGGCACCGATCTGGCGCAGGGCCTCGCAGTAGTTGGTCATGTCCGTCAGGATGACGAGCACGTGGTACCCCTTGTCGAAGGCGAGGTACTCGGCCGTCGTGAGCGCGAGTCGCGGCGTGACCGTCCGCTCGACTGCGGGGTCGTCCGCGAGGTTCATGAAGACGACCGAGCGCTCGAGCGCGCCCGTGCGCTCGAAGTCGTCCATGAACTCGTTTGCCTCTTCAGCCGTGATACCCATCGCGCCGAAGATCACTGCGAACTCGGTGTCCTCGTCGTCGCCGCCCTCGCCCTCTTCCTCCGGGACGGAGGCCTGGCGCGCGATCTGGAGCGCCAGGTCGTTGTGGGGCAGGCCCGAGCCCGAGAAGATCGGGAGCTTCTGGCCGCGGACCAGCGTGTTCATGCCGTCGATAGCGGAGACGCCGGTCTGGATGAAGTCCTCCGGGTACTCCCGGGAGTAGGGGTTGATCGCTGCACCGACGATGTCGCGGCGCTCGTCGGGGACGATGTCCGGCCCGCTGTCGATGGGGTTACCGGACCCGTCGAGGACCCGACCGAGGAGGTCCTCGGTGACGGGCATCTTCATGGTCTCGCCGAGGAAGCGGACCGAGGAGTCCGTGTCGATCCCCTCGGTGCCCTCGAAGACCTGAATCGCGACGTGGCCGCTGGCGGTGTCGAGCACCTGACCGCGGCGCGTCTGCCCGTCGCCGGTCTCGATCTCGACGATCTCGTCGTAGCCGATCGGCTCGTCGGTCTCGACGTGGACCAGCGGACCGCTGATTTCCGTGATTGTCTGGTATTCTTTCATTGTTAGTACAGGGAGCGCAGTTGCTCTTCGATGTCCGCTTCGAGCTCGTCGACGAACTCGTCGACCTCGTCGTCGGGCGTCGTGCCGATGCGGTTCAGTCGCGGTACGGCGTCGATACCGGTGATCTCGTCGATCGGGACGCCGGCGTTGAGCGCGTCAGTCGCCTCGTCGTTGAAGCTCTGGATCGCGCCGAGGATCCGGTAGGTCTTCTCCGGCGGGCAGTAGCGGTCGACGTCGTGCAGCGCGTTCTGTTGGAGCCACGCCTCCTTGATGAACCGGGCGACCTCCAGCGTGAGCTGCTGGTCTTCCGGCAGGGCGTCCTTGCCGACGAGCTGGACGACCTCCTGCAGTTCGCCGTCCTCGTCGAGGATGTCGATCGCCCACTGGCGCTGTTCGGGCCAGTCCTCGGCGACGTTCTCGACGAACCACGGGTCGAGCTGGTCGCGGTACAGCGAGTAGGAGTCGTCCCAGTTGATCGCCGGGAAGTGGCGCTTCTCGGCGAGGTCCGAGTCCAGCGCCCAGAACGTCTTGACGATGCGCAGCGTGTTCTGAGTGACCGGCTCGGAGAAGTCGCCGCCGGGCGGCGAGACCGCGCCGATCGCCGAGATCGACCCTTCAGTACCGTTGACGTTGTCGAAGTAGCCGGCTCGCTCGTAGAACTGCGAGAGCCGGGCGGCGAGGTAGGCCGGATAGCCCTCCTCGCCGGGCATCTCCTCGAGTCGCGAGGAGATCTCGCGCATGGCCTCGGCCCACCGCGAGGTGGAGTCGGCCATCAGCGCCACGTCGTACCCCATGTCGCGGTAGTGCTCCGCGATGGTGATCCCCGTGTACACGCAGGACTCGCGCGCAGCGACGGGCATGTTCGACGTGTTCGCGATGAGGCAGGTCCGGGCCATCAGCGCGTTCCCGGTCTGGGGGTCCGGCAGGTCCGGGAAGTCGTCGATGACCTCGGTCATCTCGTTGCCGCGCTCGCCGCAGCCGATGTAGACGACGATGTCCGCGTCTGCGAACTTGGCGAGGCTCTGCTGTGCGACGGTCTTCCCGGAGCCGAACGGGCCCGGGATCGCGGCCGTCCCGCCCTTCGCGAGCGGGAACAGGCCGTCGAGGATGCGCTGGCCCGACGTGAGCGGCTCGGTCGGGGTCTGCTTGTCCTCGGTCGGGCGGGCCTGGCGGACCGGCCACTCCTGGCGCATCTGGATCTCCTCGCCGGTGTCGAGTTCGGCCACCGTCTCCTCGACGGTGAAGTCGCCGGGCTCGATGGAGACCACTTCGCCGCCCTCGTAGCCGGGCGGGACCATCACCTTGTGGTCGATGCTGGGCGTCTCGGGGACGGAGCCGACGATATCGCCGGCTTCGACCGCCTCACCCTCTTCGACTTCGGGGGTGAACTCCCAGGTCTTCTCCAGGTCGATACCGGGGGCGTCGACGCCGCGGTCGAGGAACGCAGACCCCATCTTGTCCTCGAGGACGTCCAGCGGGCGCTGGACGCCGTCGTAGATAGAGTCGAGCATTCCCGGACCGAGGTCGACCGAGAGCGGCGAGCCCGTCCCTTCGACGGGTTCGCCCGGGGCGACCGCGGAGGTCTCCTCGTAGACCTGGATCGTCGTCAGGTTGCCCTCGATCTCGATGACCTCGCCCATCAGTCCATCCTCGCCGACGTAGACGACGTCGTTCATCTTCGCGTCGAGGTCCGTGGCCGTGACGACCGGCCCCGATACGCTCTCGATGACGCCGTCCTCGCGAACGGTCGTGTCTGTTGCTTGGCTCATGTCAGTCTTCCTCCATCAGGTCGATGCCGATGGCGCGTTTGATCTGCTCGCGGAGTCCGCTGGAACCGCCGTCGCCACCGAGGGTGACCAGCACCGGTTCCACGCTCGTCTCGACGTCGGACCGAACGCCGCGGGAGAGCCGCTCGAGGTCGTCGTCGTGCATCACGAGGATGCCGACGGTGTCGTCTTCCATCATCTCCCGGACCGCTTCGTCGAACTGTTCGTTCGGGTCATCGTTCCGGACGTCGGCGAACTTCCGGACGCCCGCCAACCGGAAGCCGGTCGTGAAGTCCGGACTGCCGACGACGCCGATCTCCTGACTCATAGTACCACCAGTTCCGCTTCGATCTGCTCGGGGCTCAGCCCCGCCTCCCGGCCCCGTGCGATGGCGCGGACGTTGTCGACCTCGCGTTCCTTCGCGAGGACGAACGAGAGCACCGGACATACGGATAGGGGATAGCGATTTGAGAGCGTGTCGGCGTACTCGAGCAGCGCCGCGTCGAGCGCGTGCTCGAACTCGATGAGGCTCTCGGCGCCTGCGAGGACGTCGAGCGCGTCGTCGAGGTCGTCACCGTACACGCTGTCGCGGACGCGCTCGACGAGCTGGTCCTCGTTGGCGACGAGCTGGCGGAGCTCGTCGGCGTCGAACAGGCGGCCGCCCTCGATGTAGTAGTCGGCGGGGTCCATATCGGCGCCGCTGCGAGCGAGCCGCAGCGCGTTCCTGAGGTTTCGGAAGTCGATCTCCGCCTCGAGGAACTCGACGTACAGCCCCGTCGCACGGTCGGGCTCGTCCGGGAGCCCGCCGATGAGGTGTTCGTAGAACGTCCGGTCGACGGCGTTCTCGAGCGGCACGAGCAGTCCGGTCCCCTCGTAGTCCTCGACGGCCGCTTCCAGCGCGTCCCCGAAGATCGTCCGGTCGAGCACCTCGACGACGTCCTCGACGGAGCCCGCCTCGACGAGTTCGTCGAGCTGCGCCGCCGAGAACTCACCGGCGTCGATGAGGTCGGCCTCGACGTCGTCCCGAGGCGCCTCGGAGTAGCGGCCGCGGAGCACCGTCTTGATGTTCCACGCGTCGAACTTCCGCAGGTAGCGGACGACGTAGTCGTACAGTTGGCCGGTCGACCAGCGCAACAGGTCCTCGAAGTGTCCGGCGAGGTTCTCGTTCAGCGCGTACTCGACGAGGTCCGACCCGGAGTAGCGCGAGCCGAGCCGGTTCATCTCCGTTTCGTACTCCGACTCCTCCATGAACCGGGCGATCTCGCCGGTGCCCATCCGGACCAGCTTCCGGTAGTCGTCGTCGTCGAACAGCTTCGAGCGACGCGACCGGACGCGGGCCGTGACGTACTCGTAGTTGCTGTCCTCGTAATCGTCGGTCGTGCTCATTTGTCTCCGAACAGACGGTCGCTGATCTCTCGGAGGTTGTCCTCCCAGACGTCCGCGACCACCGAGTCGAAGGTGTTGTTGACCCGGACTCGCGACGACTCGCTCTCGACGACGACGCCGCCGAGGCAGTCGTACTCCCCGGCGTACTCGAGGTCGTAGTCCGAGAGGATCTCCCGGAGGAGGTCCGCGTCGTCGGCCCGACCGTAGACGACCGCGTCCGACGGGTCGCCCAGTTGCGCCACCGCCGCGTCGAGCAGCGTACGCGTCAGCTCTTCGCGCGTCTCGCCCTCGAGGGCGGCGACTTCCGACTCGACGGCCTCGCGGACCTCGGCCAGCACGTCACGACGCGCCTCGAGACGCTCCTGCTTGGCCGCCAGTTTGGCGCTGGAGACCTTCTGCTCGCGCTCCTGCTCGATGGTGGCCTCGACTTCCCGCTGGCGCTCCTCGCGGATCGACTCGGCGTCGGCTTCGGCCTCCGAGATGCGTTCGTCTGCCTGTGCCTCGGCGTCGGCGCGAATCTCGTCCGCACGCGCGCGGGCCTCGTCTCGGATGTCCTCTACGACTGTATCGAGGCTCATGTGTACTAATAAAGTGCAGCGCGGTCAGTTCGCCACGAAGATGGTGACGAACGCGATAATGATCAGCGTCTCCGGCAGCGCCGTGAAGATGAGCGCCGGAACGAACATGTCGTCGTCCTCGGCGACGGCCCCGACGGCCGCGGCGCCGATCGAGCGCTGGGCGATACCTGTCCCGAGCGCGCCCAGGCCGACGGCGAGCGCGGCGGCGGCGGTCGGCCCGATAGCGGGGCCGCTTGCTCCTTCCTGCAGTACAACATTGGCGAGTTCGGTGAGTGCGGTCATTGGTATGTAGGGTTTGTCGCGACGGTTCCGTTCCGTACACCCCCGAATTGCTCTATCGTGGGCATAAAGCTTCTCAAATTGACCGAAAGGCGAGCCACGACAGCCGTTTCCACGGATCACCCCGCGACAGGGGCTTCCTTCGGGTCTCCCCCTGTCGTCGCGGCTCGCTATCGCCGGAGACCCCTCGATCGAGAACGGAGAACGAAGAACGAAGCGGCGACAGCGACCGGTCGCCGGGTCAGGACCCGCTGTCGGTCGTGTAGTTGCGCTCGGTCCCGAACGGCGAGTAGGTCGTCCCGTTGCCGTCGTAGAACTTCTCGAAGAACTCGAAGTACTCGAGGCGGATGGACTGGATGCCCGAGGAGGTGACCCCGAGGATCAGGACGATCAGGTTCCCGACGATCAGGACGAAGACGCCGAAGACCGCCATCACCGGGCCCATGTGGACCATGCCGGGAAAGAGGATCTCCGTGACCTCGTGGCCGTGAGCCATGTCACCGATGCCTGGCATGTGAGTCAGCGCGAAGTGCCACGCGTCGCCGTGTTCGCCCTCGGTCGCGTAGGCCCCCCAGAACAGGAGGTTGACCGCGAAGGCCATCCCGGCCTTCGCGAGCAGGACCGCGGCGATACGCAGGTACGACAGGGTGTGCGCCAGCACGACGTGGATCTCGATGAGCTCGTGGACCGGCCCGATGGCCAGCAGCGCCATCCCGAGCAGGACCATCGCGAGGCCGACCCAGCCGACGGTCGCGGGGAACCCGGAGAAGCCGAGCTCGAACGCCGCCTGGTGGCCCTCGTCGAACGTCTCGAACAGGAGGTCGGGCTTGGCACCGGAGAACAGGCGACTGAAGATGAAGATCCAGAGCCCGTTCAGCGCCAGCAGCCACGAACCCGTCTCGATGACGGCCTCCTTCGTCCCGTGGAGCGTTTTGTTCTCGATGAATTCGAGGACGTACGCCGTGTTGATGTGCAGCAGGCCGAACAGCGCGGTCACGAGGAACCAGGTGTTGGCCCAGTAGCTCGTCGCCGGAGAGAGGCCCTTCTCGATGGGTGCGTGTTCGAGTCCGACGATGCCCTCCCAGAACTGGGAGGCGACCAGATGCAGACCGAATATCTCGCCGTAGAGGAACCCGAACGTCACCGTCGAGATGCCGGCCGCGGCCGTGATGGCGCCGAAGTTCCTGAACGCGTCCGAGTCGTAGGTACTGTACATGTAGTAGCCGATGGCCGTGTAGATCAGCCCGTATCCGACGTCGCCGATGATGAACCCGAACATCAGCGGGAACGTCAGGAAGAGGATCACCGTCGGGTCGAACTCCGAGTAGTTGGGCCGACCGACGGCCTTCGTCAGGAGCTCGAACGGCTGGGTGATCTCGGGGTTGTCCTGGATCACCGGCGGGTCGTCGTCCGCCATCGTGACCGTCCCGCCGTCGGAGCGAGGCTCCGACGAGGTGGCACTCGCGGCGCTCGCGACACCCCCGTCAGCACGGGCTTCCTGCGGTTCGGCCTCCTCGTCCTCGAACTTCTCTTCGACTGCCTCCTCCTCCTCGACGCCACCGGTGCCGGCGCCGGCCGCCTCCGGGTCGGTCCCGTGTTCGACTTCCTCGGACGTCGCCGCGTGGCCGTGACGGTCGTACTCGGCGACCTCAAGTTCCTCGATGTCGACGTGGTCGCCGACCGCGTCGGCCAGCGCGGTCTCGAACTCGGCGACGCGCTCGGTGGGGAGCCACCCCTCGGCGACGAAGGCGTTCTCGGTCGTCGCGAACGACAGCGGCGCCTCGGCCTTCTGGGCGCGGATCGAGAGGGTCTCCTCGGCGGCCAGCAGGAAGCCGGCCACGTCGTAGCGCAGCTCCTCGAGCTGGTTCTCGACCGTCGCGAGTTGCGACTCGAGCTGCTGCTTGCGGTGTTCGAGTTCCGCGAGGACGTCCTGTGGGTCGCCCTCCTCGTGCGGGACGTCGACGGCGGTGAACGACGCCTCGACGAGCGCCGACTGGAGCGTCTCCTCGTCGGTGTGCGCGAAGGCGGCGACGACGCCGTCCTCGGAGAACATACCCGTCGGGGCGTCGACGTCGGCGAGCGCCCGCTCGACGCCGGCGGGGTCGCCCTCGCCGACCGCGACGGCCAGCGAGTCGTAGCCCCACAGGAGGTCCAGGTCGATACCCAGCGTCGCGAACGGGTCCATCGCGTCGATCTCTTCCTCGACCGTGCGGAGTTCGCTCTCGAGTTCGGTGCGCTCGTCGTCGAGTTCGTTGGCTTCCGTCCGGACCTCCTCGAGTTCCGTCTCGAGGGTCTCGTCGGTGATGATCCGGCGCGGGCCGGCGTCGTCGGGCTCGATGCCGAGGATGCTCTTGAGCGAACGGACGGTAACGAGCTTCTCGGAGGCCTCGTCGCCCCCTTCCATCGGGGTGCCGTTGTCGAAGCCCGGCCAGCGCCCGTCGTAGTCGGTGAGGTGGACGAGGTGCAGGTCGTGAACCGTCTCGATCACGTCATCCATGACGGCCTTCGAGCCCGTCACGGACACCTTGCTCATTCGCTTAGGTCTGAGCATGCACCGCCTCCTCGAACTGTGTCACCACGTATTCGACGACCGCCGCTTCGCGTTCCTCGGCGCGCGACTCGAGTGTCTCACGCTCCTCGGCCCCCTCTTCGAGGATGCGTTCGCGCTCGGTCTCGATCTCCTCGCGCGCCTCCGCGAGGCGCTCCTCGGCCCCGGCATCGGCTTCGTTGCGGGCCTGCTCGCGGATCTCGTCCGCTTCCTCGCGAGCGGCCGTGATCGTCTCCTCGGCGTCCTCCTCGGCCTCGGCGACGATCTCGTCCGCCTCCTGTTCGGCGTCTTTGACTCGGTCGAGAACCTCTGGCCTTGGCATCTGCTAATCGTGGGAAGATCCGTTCAGGGCCTATTTGGTAGTTGCGAAGTACGGACGCCCGCTTGCGAAGTATTGGACGCCCGCACGTACGCGCTCACGAGCGCACCGGCACCCGGGCGGCCGGAGTGACAACCGACGCGCTGTCCGCACCCGCGGAACGCGTCGGAAAACAGGGGAACTATGCCGGACTGGCCCCAACTCCCGCCAATGGCCGTCCAGGACAAGACGCGTGCCCGTATCTTCTACAAGTACCTCTCGAAGGTGTACGACCAGATCAACCCCTTCATCTGGAACGAGGAGATGCGGACCGAGGCGCTGGACCTCTTGGATATCGAGGAGGGCGACCGGATCCTCGACGTCGGCTGTGGGACCGGCTTCGCTACCGAGGGCCTCTTGGAGCGCACCGAGAACGTCTACGGACTCGACCAGAGCGTCCACCAGATGGAGAAGGCCTGGCAGAAGTTCGGCAAACGCGACCGCGTCCGCTTCTACCGCGGCGACGCCGAACGGCTTCCGTTCAAGAACGATACCTTCGACATCGTGTGGTCCTCGGGCTCGATCGAGTACTGGCCCGACCCCGTCGCGGCCCTCGTGGAGTGTCGCCGCATCGCGAAACCCGGCGGACAGGTGCTTATCGTCGGCCCGAACTACCCCTCAAACACCGTCTTCCAGAAGCTCGCCGACGCGTTCATGCTGTTCTACGGCGCCGACGAGGCCGACCGCATGTTCGAGGAAGCCGG
>PXSD01000149.1 GCA_003023165.1 Halobacteriales archaeon QS_9_67_15
GGTTGTGGCTCTCGATGCCGAGCGTGATGTACGTCCCGTCGTCCGCGTCGGCGGACGGGATGGAGACGACCGCGGCGTCGTCGCCCGGTCCGACGACGACCTGGTCGCCCTCGGAGTCGAATGCGCCGAGCAGCGGTCGCGAGGAGCGGTACGCGCAGTGTTCGCTCCAGAGGTTCTCGAAGAGCGCGGCCTCGGCGCGGGTCGGCTCCCGCCCCAGTTCCTCGACCACGAGGTCGCGGTCGGCGTCGGAGAGACTCATTACCGGGTCGTCGCTCCCGACCGACTAAATCGCTTTCTATCGCTCGTATCAGCAGGGAGGGGCCGGACAGCGGAGCAGTCACCGGCGAATCGATTCGACTGTCGAGTCAAGCAAGGGCCCCGGTCGGAGGCCAGTCTCATACGGATTATTGTAGATTATTTCCGGATTGCGCCGACCCCGGGGGCGGCGCGTACCGGTAAATCGCTACAATAATCCGTATCACTCCTGCGCGACGGCTTCCTCGTACCACGGCGGTCGGTCGACGGTCGTCGTCCCGACGTCCGCGTACCGAACGGACCGCCTGACAGTGACTGACGACCCGTCCGCGAGTTCGGCGTCGTAGACGACGTAGTACGAGTCGACGAACCCGGATTCGGTCACGAACACGTGGAGCGTCGCGTTCTCGACCGACGCCACGTCGCTCCGGTCGTCGACGAACTGCTCGGCGGTGAGTTCCGTGCCGACGACGTGGATGCGCTCGCTCCCATCGACGGTGGTCCGCTCGGCCACGCGCGTCTCGAAGCTCCCGACCGTCGTTCGCAGGTCCGTCTCCGGGTCGATGTCGAGCGCGATGTTACCGAGCCAGAACCGCCACGTGCCGACGTAGTCCTCCGAGGTTCCGTAGTGGCTGTACTCGGTCCTGTTGTCGATGACCTGCCGGCGGAGGTACACCTCGTCGTTCGCCCAGTACTCGGCACGCGTCGGTGGTTCGCCGATGACCAGCGGCGCGTCCGGACCCAGTACCGATATCTCGGCGTGGTAGTCACGGGCCGACGAGAGGCGAAGCTCGACCGCGAGCGACGACCGGACCGACCCGTTTTCCCTCCGCACGGTCCGGTTTGTAACCAGCGTGTACGACGTGTTCTCCAGCGTGGCTCTTTGCGTCGCGGCGAGTGCGGTCGCGTCCGTCACACCCCTAGCGTCGATCCCCGGCGGAAACTCGCTGTCTGTCGGCAGGGGTGCCGGCGTCACGGTGTCCGGGCCGGAGTCGGAGCCGCCGAAGACCCCACTACAGCCCGAGAGGACGACGAGTGCGACGACGACGACAGCCCCGCGCATACCAGCGATTCGGCGTCCGTGCGGAAAAGAGCCCCGTCGATCCGACCGCTCGACAGCGCACGGGTGCCATCGCACGTCCCTCGCACAGTCGGCCCACCGTTATTCCGTTCACTCCCTTACCTCGCGGTATGACAGCGTTTACCAGACGCAGATTTCTCGCGGCCGCGAGCGCCGCGTGTGCCGGTGGGGTCGCCGGCTGTGCGGTCCCGGGCTCGGGGGCCGGCGGCGACGGCGGATACGGAAGCGCCGGGTCGTCGGGTGATGACACATCCTCGACCGGCGACAGCGGATCGGGAGGCAGCGAGACCGCGCCTCCGACCGCGACCCGGTTGCAGGACCCGACCGAAGCGCTCCCGACGGCCGACCGAGCGCTCCCGCTACCGATGTCGCCCGGAGACCTCACGGGCGAAGCCCAGTCGGGCGGCCCGTCCAAGGACGGAATCCCCTCGATCGACGACCCGAAGTTCTTCGACACGGGTGACGTGGACTTTCTCGCCCCGGGTGACCCCGTGTTCGGTGTCGCACGGGGCGACACGGTCAAGGCCTACCCACAGAAGATCCTCGTCAGCCACGAGATCACCAACGACACGATCGACGGGACGCCGGTCGCCGTCACCTACTGTCCGCTGACGGGCACCGTCCAGGGGTTCGAGCGCGGCGAGACGACCCTCGGCGTCTCCGGACGGCTCATCAACAACAACCTCGTGATGTACGACCGTGCGACCGAGACGTGGTGGCCCCAGGTCCCCGCGACCGCGGTCCCCGGCCCGTGGAACGAGGACCCGCCGACCGCATCGCTCCGGGAGTTTCGCCTCGTCTGGACGACGTGGCTGGAGTGGAAAGAGCAGTACCCGGACACGCGGGTGCTCTCGACGGACACAGGGTACGCGCGCAACTACGCGAGAGACCCCTACGGCTCGTACGACCCGAGAGAGGGGTACTACGCGAACGCGAACACGCTCTTCCCGGCGCTCAACGAGGACGACCGCTACCAGGCCAAGCGGGTGTTCATGGGCGCACGGACGCCCGACGGGGCCGTCGCGTTCGACAAGAACGCGCTCCTCGACGCCGGGACGATGACCGGCGAACTCGACGGGACGCCAGTCGTCGCCGTCGCGGACCCGAGACTCACCACCGGGTACGTCTATCTGAACCCCGACGACCGGGCGTTCTCGCTCGACGGTGCGGAAGTACAGGGCGAAGACGGAACGTACGCGCCCGACGACCTCCCGCTCACGCGGGTCCACACGTTCGACGCGATGTGGTTCGCGTGGAGCGGATACTACCCCGAGACGAACGTGTATGCCTGAACCGTCAGACCGCGGAGCCGGTCCACCACGCACGCGACTGCGCGGCGCGCTCTCGCGAACGCGGACGGCGGCCGCGCTCCCGCTCCACCGCCGCGACGCCGCCGTCGTCTTCGGCGTAAGCGCCGTCGCCTACCTGCTCGTCTACCTTTACGCGCTTGGCCACCTCGCGCCCGGGTTCGGCGGCGTCGGCGTGAGCGTCGTCGACGGTGCCGGCGCGAAATTCCTCCAGTCCGCGCTCGGGCCGCTCTCGTTCACCCCGGTTGCGCAGGTGCGTCTCGGTCCCGTCACGTACCTGTTCTCGCTCAACACCGTGATCGGTGCCGCGGTCGCGGCGCTGGTCGGGCTCAACCTCGCGCTGACGTACCTCGCGTGGACACAGCCCACGAGCTGCGGGATCGGGGAGTCTTCCGCGGGGCTGCTCGCGGGCCTCCCCGCGCTCCTCTCGGGAACCGCCTGCTGCGGACCGATCGTCCTGATCGCGGTCGGCGTCCAGGCCTCCGGCCTCCTGCTCACCACCTTCCAGTTCCTCCT
>PXSD01000150.1:0-15536 GCA_003023165.1 Halobacteriales archaeon QS_9_67_15
GGGCGTCGAGCGCCTCGTCCTGGCGGAACGCCTCGAAGCGCCCGGTCATCGTCTCCTCGACGGCCTGCAGCCGCGAGAGCACCCACCGGTCCAGCAGCTCCAGGTCGGCGGTCGCGCCGTCGCCGTCGCGGGCCACCCCCGTCCCGGGGTCGACCGACAGCTCCCCGGGGGCGACCCCGTCGAGCTCCATGTACGGCAGGGGGAACCGCAGGACGTTCCAGAGGATGTTGAGCCGGCTGGCCATCTCCTCGGTCTCGTCCCACGAGAAGTTCATGTCCTCGCCCTGCGGGGTCGCCGACAGCAGGAACAGCCGCATGGGGTCCCGGCCGTACTCCTCGATGACCTCGTGGGGGTCGACGAGAACCCCCTTGGACTTGGACATCCCCCGGCCGTCGGGCATGTTGGCGTAGCCGTGCATCAGCACCTCCTCGTAGGGGACCTCCCCGAGCGCGGCCGCGCCCATCCCCAGCTGGGACCAGAACCACCCGCGGGTCTGGTCGTGGGCCTCGATGATGAGGTCCGCCGGCCACAGCTCCTCGAACGCCGCCGTCTCGCCGGGGTAGTCCAGGGTCCCGAACGACGCCACCGAGGAGTCCAGCCACACGTCGAACACGTCCGGCACGCGCTCGTGGACGACCCCCTCCTCGGTGATGGTGAGGTCGTCGACGGTGTCCTTGTGGAGGTCGACGTTCTCGGGGTCGACGTCCTGGTCGACCCGCTCGGCGAGCTCCTCGCGGTCGCCCACCACGACGGCGTCGTCCATCGAGCCGTCCCACTCCAGCGGCTCCCCGTCGGTCGTCTCCGCGGGCAGCCAGATGGGGATGGGCACGCCCCAGTAGCGCTGCCGGGAGACGTTCCAGTCGGGGGCGTCCACCACGAAGTCCCGGAAGCGGTTGTCCCGGGCCCACCCGGGGTGCCACTCGCTGTCCTCGACCAGCTCCAGCAGCTCCTCTTTGATGTCGGTGACCGTGATGAACCACTGGTCGGTCACCAGCTGGACGATGCCGGTGTCACACCGCCAGCAGTGGCCGTAGGAGTGGGTGGTCGTCTCCTCGGCCAGCAGCATCCCCCGCTCGCGGAGGTCCGCGACGACGTCGTCGTTGGCGTCCCGGACGAACTGGCCGGCGTACGGCCCCGCGCGATCGTCGTACACCCCGTCCGGGCCGACCGGGCAGAACGCCGGCAGACCCAGCTCCGTGCCGCGCTCGAAGTCCTCCTCACCGTGGCCCGGCGCGGAGTGGACGAGTCCCGTGCCCTCGCTATCAGTGTCGACGTAGTCGCCCGCGTACACTTCGAGCGCGCCCTCGCCGTCGGGCGCGTCGGGGACCTCCTCGCGCAGCGGGTGTTCGTACGCCCACCCGAGCAGGTCCTCGCCGGATAGCTCCTCGACGACCTCGTAGTCGTCGTAGCGACCGGCCGACAGCACCTCTTCGACCTTCGGCGCGGCGACGTAGACCCGTTCGGTGGTCCCGTCTTTTTCCGCGTCGACGGCGACGTACTCGCCCTCGGGGTCGACGGCGACGAAGGTGTTCGCCGGGATGGTCCACGGCGTCGTGGTCCAGATGACGAGGCTGCCCTCTCGGTCTTCGAGGTCGAACTCGACGTAGACCGAGGGGTCCTCGACGTCCGCGTACTCGACCTCGTTGTTGGCGATGGCCGTCTCACAGCGCGGGCACTGTGAGATGGAGCGCTGGCCCTGCTCGACGAGCCCGCGCTGGTGGGCCTTCTCGAAACCCCACCACGCCGCTTCCATGTACTCGGGCGTGACGGTCCTGTAGGGGTCGTCCCAGTTCATCCAGACGCCGAAGGAGTTGAAGTCCTCCTGCAGGCCGTCCAGTTGCTCGTTCGCGTAGGCCTTGCACTCGTCGATGAAGTTCTGCTCGCCGAACTCCTCGATGTCCTTCTTGTTCTCGAAGTCGAGGCGTTCCTCGACGCGCGTCTCGATGGGCAGGCCGTGCATGTCGTAGCCCGGCCGGTCGGTCACGTCGTAGCCGCACATTCGGAGGTAGCGGATATAGCAGTCCTTCAGCGTCTTGTTCCAGGTGGTGCCCATGTGGGCGGACCCGGAGGTGTACGGTGGGCCGTCGACGAAGAAGTAGTCCTCGCCGTCGGATCGGTGCTCGACCGTCCGCTCGTAGGCGTCGACGGCGTCCCAGTAGTCGAAAACGTGGTCCTCGACCGCGTCCGGGTCGTACTGGTCGGGCACGTCCCCGAACCGCTTCCGGTCCGCGGGGTCCCCGTCTCTGTCGGCGTCGTCCGTGCTCATACCATCACGAACCCGCCCGACGCTCTTGGAAACTTCGATTACGGAGTCCCGAGAGTGATACCGTTTGATCCGTCGGCTGGACTGCGGACGACAGCAGCGATGAAAGCCCTCGGCCCGCTCGTTATGAGTGGTTTCGACGGCAGTCGACAGCGAACGCTGAAAGCCCTCGGCTCGGTCGCTAGCAGTGCCTTCACTCGTGAGTGGGAGCAAACGCTGAAAGCCCTCGGCTCGGTCGCGGTCGCTGAGCGACATATCCTCGCTTCGCTCGGATAGAGGGTCGCTCAGGCGACTAAAATGAACGCGACCGCGCCTCGCCCTTTCGCTCCACCAGGACCGCTCTCGATCCGGTACACCTGCCGTTCCCCGGGTCGCGCGGCCGTCGCTGTCGCTCCGGCACGCGCTCCCGGCCATCGTTTTGGCGCGCGATGTCACCCGCGGGTCGAAGGCTTCTGTCGTCTGCAGTGGCTCGAGTTGGCTTCCGGTCTACTGACCACCTGCCGCGTCCGACCCCATCGCGTCAACCACTTTATCTCAAGTTTACTGTCGATATCTCCGAGAATCCGACCAGTTTTCGACTGGCTGGCCGCCGAAACGTACCGTTTCGCTCCGGTCGCGTTTCACTTTCGCTCCGACTGGCAAACGATTAAGTGGTGTGCGGAGCGTGGTGAAAGTGATGACGGAGGACCCCGAGGAGGGGATGCTGTCGTGGGACGAATCGGTGTTCCGCGACGAACACGTCTTCGAGATCGACTACTTGCCGAAGACGTTTCTCCACCGCGACACGCAGATGGAGACGCTGAAGTACGCGCTCCGGCCCGCTGTCCGGGGATCGCGCCCGCTGAACGTCGTCGCACGCGGCCCGCCCGGCACCGGCAAGACCACCGCGGTCCAGAAGCTGTTCGGCGAGTTGCAGGCCCAGACCGACGTGAAGACGGTGCAGGTCAACTGCCAGGTCAACTCGACCCGCTACTCGGTGTTCTCGCGGCTGTTCGAGAGCGTCTTCGACTACGAGCCGCCCTCCTCGGGCATCTCGTTCAAGAAGCTGTTCTCGCAGATCACCGACCAGCTCGTCGCTGACGACCGCGTCTTGGCCGTGGCGCTCGACGACGTGAACTACCTCTTCTACGAGGACGAGGCGTCCGATACCCTGTACTCGCTGCTTCGCGCGCACGAAGAGCAGGGCGGGGCGAAGATCGGCGTTCTCTGTATCTCCTCGGACCTCGACCTCGACGTGATCGACGAACTCGACACGCGCGTCCAGAGCGTCTTCCGCCCGGAGGACGTCTACTTCCCGAAGTACGACCAGCCGGAGATCGTCGACATTCTCGACGAACGCGTCGAACGCGGCTTCCACGACGGGGTCATGTCCGCGCCGGTCCTCGACCGCGTCGCGGAGTGCACCGAGGAGCAGGGCGGCGACCTGCGCGTCGGGATCGACCTCCTGCGGCGGGCGGGGCTCAACGCTGAGATGCGCGCCAGCCGCGAGGTCGAACTGGAGGACGTCGAGGAGGCCTACGACAAGTCGAAGTACGTCCACCTCTCGCGCCGGCTGCAGGAACTGTCTGACTCCGAGCGCGCGCTGCTGGAGGTCATCGCCGAACACGACGGCAAGCGCGCCGGCGACATTTACGACGTGTTCAACGACGAGACCGGGTTGGGCTACACCCGCTACTCGGAGGTCACGAACAAACTGGACCAGCTGGGGATCATCGACGCCCGCTACGCCGACGTCGACGGGCGCGGCCGCTCCCGCGAGCTGACGCTCAACTACGACGCCGACGCCGTCCTCGACCGGCTGTAACGGGCGAAGGTTTATCGCCGAAACCGAGCAACGTCTGCGTATGGCAAGTGCGACCGACGACCCGGAGGGCGACGGTCCCGACGGTGTGGAGTTCGTGCGAGAGGACAACGGAACGCTCACCGCTCGGGACCTCGAAACGGGGCTCGCTCGGGGGGCCGACAGTCGCGCGGCGGCGCTCGCGCAACTCGCAGAGGTTCTCGAACTCCACGAAGGCGGCGGCGAGGACATCGAGAACCCCGATGAGTTCCTGCGCGAGGAACTCGACATCGACCCCGACGAGCGCGACGACGACGACCCGCTCCCCGAGTTTCTTCGCTGAACTCGAATGGTCGGACAACGTTCTCCGGGCGGGAGATCATCGCTGTTCTGTTCGATTTCGGATACGAGCCCGTCTCCCGGTCCGGGAGCCACGTTCGACTTCGGTACGAGAACGACGACACCGGGGAGGTCAGGAACGTAGACGTTCCGATGCACACGGAGGTTCGGATCGGAACGCTACACTCGATCGCCGACCAGTGCGGCGCCGAGGACTTCGAAGCGTTGTGTCGCTGGATCGACGACCACGCGTAGGTTACGACTCCGGCAGCGGCACGACCACGACGGACACGTCCACCATCCCGAGGAGCGCGCGGACGGTCGAGCCGGGCGTGTCACGGCCCCCGGAGTCGGTCTTCTCGCCCTCCGTGGGGTCGCCACGACGCGGCCCGAGGGCGAGCACGTCGGCGTCGCGTTCGGCGAGCACCGCGCGGGTCGCCTCGCCGGGCTCGCCCTCGCGTTCCAGCACCTCGACGGTCGCAGGGAGCAGGCGGGACCGGGCGACGTTGGCCGCGTCGCCGGCGTCACGCGCGTCGAGGTCGGGTCCGGAGACGGTCACGACGAGCACATCGTCGTCGGCGGTGAGTCGGTCGCCGAGGTCGTCGGCGGCCGCGGCGGTCGCGTGGACCGACGCCGTCGCGAGCAGGTAGCGGGTCACACCGGAGCGCTCGGCCCGGACTCACTCGAAGGCGGCGAACTCCGTGCGGCAGTCGACGCAGACGAGCGCCTGCAACGGACGGCCGTCGGCGTCGGTCCGCGGCGGGCCACAGCACCCGCCCGCCGTCCGCTCGAGGAGTTCGCTCTCACAGACCGGACACGTGTGGAGGAAGACCGCGAGCCCGTGGGCAGCGACGGCGCGCGGTCCAGCGTCGAGGTCGGTCGTCTCGGCCAGCACGCGCGCCGCGGCGGTCTCGGCGACGGTGACGGACCGACGCAGCCAGACCTCTCCCGACGGGGCCCCCGATCCGTCGGAGAGGACGACGTAGTCCCGGTCCCGTTCGGTCACCGCCCTCGCACGCTCCGCCGTCGGTGCCGCCGCGAGCGTCGCGTCCGCGAGAGCGCTCGGCGACCGCTCTCGAAGGGCCTTGATCTCCGCCTGCCAGCGCCGACCGAACGCGCTCGCGAGATGCACGTCTTCGTCCGTCGCCGCGACGACGCCGGCCGCGACCAGCCCCGACAGTATCGCCTCGCCGTCAGCGGTCGTCGCGTCGGCCAGCGTGGCCGGCGTCCGCTCTCTCTGCCCGTCGCGGCCGTCGGAACGCCTCTCGCCATCGTCGGCCGCTGTGGGACCTGTGTCGGTCGCCCCGTCGTCGGTCCCTCCGTCGCCGCTCGCACTGGACGGCCGACCGGTAGGCGATAGACCCGGTGACTGCGGGCTGCCGGCACCGACGTGGAACGGGTTCCACGGCAAGTGCTGGACCAGTCCGGGCGCGAACCGAGGCGTGTACGGAACGAGGTATCCGCGGAGCCGGACCGCGGCCGTCCCGACGACCGCTAAGAGGACGCTTGCGACCGGTGAGACCGCGGCGAGCACGAGACAGCCCGCGGCGAGGAGCGCGAGGTTCACCGCCGTGCAGGGCCAACACCGGTTCGCGCCCGTGTGTTCCGGTCGCACGAGTTCCGACTGAAACGGTCGCATAGCCGGCCCTTTACTCGTCGGTCGCTTGAGCGTGTCGTCGGTTTCCCGAATAAGTCCGTGCTACCGGGTGTAGGACAGTGTTACGGGCGAGGGAGGTCCCACGTGTCGGTGGTGACGCCGTCGACGCCGCGGTCGGCGAGCGCGCGGACGGTCGCCGGCCCGTTCGACCGCTCGCCGGCCGCGTCTTCCAGTCCCCACGCGTAGACGCCGAACCCGGCGTCGTGGGCCCGCTCGACGACGCCCGTGTCGAGACACTGTCGAGCGTGTGGATGGACGTTCGCACAGTCCAGCGCGTTCGCGAGGTCGAGGTTCGCGTCCGGGTCAGAACCGAACAACAGGCCTCGATCCGGGCCCCAGTCCGAGCGTGCGGTCTCGGCCAGCGCCGGCGCCGAGAAACTCGACAGTCGGACGGTCGAGCGGCCGCGTTCGTCCAACACTGCGCGCGCGTCGGTCCACAGTCCCGGCTCTTTGAGTTCGAGCTGCAGGGTCACGTCCGCGGGAACCGCGTCGACGACCTCGGCGAACGTCGCTATCGGTTCCTCGGTGCCGTCGACGCCCAGCCTCTGTAGCGCCTGCAGGTCGAGGTCGGCGACTCGGCCGGTCCCGTCGGTGAAGCCGTCGACGCGGGCGTCGTGGGCGGCGACGAGCTCGCCCGAACCACACCGTCGGAGGTCGACCTCGACGGCGGGGAGTCGGCGTGCGGCCGTCGTGACCGCCCGGGTGGTGTTCTCCGGTCCGTGATCGCTACAGCCGCGGTGGCCGACGAGTTCCATATCGAATGTCGAGCGCCCGTCATCAAAACTGCGGCGGCGGTCCCGAACCCCCCGACGGCGGTAATCCAGTGTTATTCCGAGCGTGTCAGCGGATGCCGGACTATACCTTAGTCTGCGAGACTGGACCGTTCAAGTATGCCGAAGCAATCAACGTCGTCGAACGCGCGCGAGTCCGCGTCGTCGAGTTCACGCCGTCGGTTCGTCAGGGCGGTCGGCGTCGCGGGGGCGGTCGGGCTAGCCGGCTGTTCCGACGACGGCGGCGCGGACGGTGACGACGGCGATGGCGGCGACGGGACCGGCGGTGGCGGCGATGGTGGCACACCCGGCGGGAACGGCGGCGGCGAGGCGACGGTCGAACTGGCGATGCCGTCGAACGTCACCGACAACGCCGACGCAACCCGCGAGGCGCTGTACGACGCGGGGCTCTCGCAGGACGTCACCGTCGAGTTCCTCTCCACGTCGGAGATATCCGGGGACGTCAGGAACCAGTACCAGAGCTGGATCAACGCCGGTCGGGAGACGCCGGACGTGTTCCGCATGGACAGCGGGTGGACGATCCCGTTCATCGTCCGCGACCAGCTCGTGGACCTGGACCAGCACCTCTCGGACGAGGCGAGTTCGATGATCGAGGAGCACTACTTCGACGCGCCGGTCAGCACGGCGAGGGGGTCCGAGGGCGGCCTGTACGGCGTCCCGTGGCAGGTCGGCTTCCCGACGGTCCAGTACCGGAAAGACCTCGTCCAGGACGCCGGCTTCGACCCCGAAGGCAACAACTGGGCGACCGAGCCGATGACCTGGCAGGAGTTCTCCGAGATGGTCGCGGAGACGCACAGCAACGCGGACGTCCAGTACGGCTTCAACTGGCAGGGAAGCGACTACGAGGGGCTCTCGTGCTGTACGTTCAACGAGTTCATGACCTCGTGGGGCGGCGCGTACTTCGGCGGCCGCGACAACCTCTTCGGTCCCGTCGGCGACCGACCGATCACCGTCGACGAGGAGCCCGTCCTCCAGTCGCTGCGGATGATCCGGACGCTCGTCCACGGGAGCGACGACGAGCAGGCGCTCGACGGCTATCAGCAGATCTCGCCCGACGCCGTCCTCGAGTGGACCGAAGGACCGTCTTCGACGCCGTTCTACGACGGCGACGCCGTCGCACTTCGGTACTGGCCCAGCGGCATCTTCGAGGCCGCACAGGCCTTCGAGGAGTCCGAGAACCTCTCGACGGACGCCCTCGGCGTGATGCCCATCCCCTACGCCACCCCGGAGGAGGAGTCCGAGTACGAGGGAATCGGGGGCACCGCTTCCGCGCTCGGCGGCTGGCATCTGACGGTCAACCCCAACTCGACGAACGTCGAGGCCGCGGTCCAGGTGATCGAGGCCACGATGCAACAGAGCTTCCGCGCGTTCCAGTTCAGCGAACTCGGCTACCTGACCGGCGACCGCCGGCTGTTCGAGACGGAGAACGTCGGCGATATCGAACCCTGGGGGCCCTACCTCGACACGCTCCAGGTGGCAGGCGAGAACGCCATCCCGCGTCCGGTCACGGTCGTCTGGCCCGACGAGTCGTCGCTCATCTCCGGTGCCGTCAGCAACGTCATCACCCAGCAGGCGGCGCCCGAGGAGGCGATGTCGTCACTCGCCAGTGACTTCGAAGACGTCGAGAACAGCGTCTGATCTCACATGGCGACCAGAGAGGAGCACTCGCGGAGCCGCCTGCGGGCCGCGGCCATAGCCCCGGCGAACTGGACCGAACGGCTCACCGAACAGCAGTACGCCTACTTCCTGCTGGTGCCGACGTTCCTGCTGATCTCGACGATGGCCGTCTGGCCGCTGGCCCGGACGTTCCAGATGTCGTTTCACGCCGACGCCCTGTTCACCGCCGACTACGTCGGCGAGTTCGTCAGCCTGACGAACTACGTCGAACTGCTCGACGGTACCCGCGACGCCGTCCTCGGGAGCCCCTTCGTCAGCCTCTCGAACCCGCTCGACAGCGCGGTGACCGTGACGCTCATCTACGTCGTGATCGCCGTCACCTTGGAGACGGTCATCGGGTTCGGACAGGCGCTCGTCCTCGACCAGGAGTTCCGGGGCCGGCGCTGGGTCCGGGTAGCGGTCCTCATCCCGTGGGCGGTCCCCATCGCCATCCAGGGGATGATCTTCTGGCTGTTCTTCCAGCCGGACATCGGGTTCGCCACGCAGTTGCTCCAGGACCTCGGTCTCTTCGGGCGGAACCCGCTCACGCGGACCATCGACTCGATGGTGATCATCATCGTCGCCGACGTCTGGAAGACCAGCGCGTTTATGGCGCTGCTGATCCTCGCGGGCCTCCAGAGCGTCGACCGCAGTCTCTACAATGTCGCGCGCGTCGCCGGCGCCTCGACCTGGCAGCGCTTCAAGTTCATCACCTTCCCGCTGGTGTTGCCCGCGCTGCTCGTCGCGATGCTGTTCCGGACCATCCAGTCGATGCGCATCTACGGCATTATCGAGACGACCGCCGGCTGTAACACCGTCCCGTCGCTCACCTGCCTCGTCGTCAGCACGTTCCGCGCCGGCCGCTACGGCACCGCGGCCGCGGTCGCGTTCATCACCGCCGGCCTCGTCGCGCTGGTGGCAATGGTCTACATCGTCAAGTTCGCGGACCTGGAGGTGGGGCGGTAGATGTCGACCGCGACCGACGAGGAGGAGGAGAGCGTCGGCCCGCTCCGGCGCTGGACGCGCGACGCCGTCCGGAGCCCGGGGTCGACCTACCGGGGGCTGTTCTACGTCGTCACCCTGTTTTTCGTCGTGACGACGCTGTTCCCGTTCTACTGGCTGCTGGTGCTGGCGCTGACGCCCGGCGACCAGATGCGCGACATCGGGCTGCTGCCGAACGGTTTCAACCCCTACGCCTTCGTGGAGATGTTTGAGCGGCTCCCCTTCCACGTCTACATGTTCAACAGCGTCGTCATCGCGCTGACGACGACGCTCATCGTCCTGCTCGTCGGGAGCTTCGCCGGCTACGCGTTCGGCCGGCTGGAGTTCCGCGGTAAGACGGTCCTCCTCCTGCTGTTGCTCGCCATCTCCTACTTCCCGCCGGCGGCGTTCATCCTCCCCCTGTTCCGGCTGTTCACCGGGAACGTCACCTTGCTCACCCTCCCGGTGGTCGGCGCGATACAGAGCCCCGACTGGTTCAACACGCCCGGCGCGATGGTGACGCCGTTCAGCGCGCTGTTCTTGCCGCTCACGATCTTCATCCTCACCACCTTCTACAGCCAGATACCCGACGGGCTGGAGGACGCCGCGCGGGTGGAGGGCACGACCCGGATCGGCGCGCTCTTCCGCGTCATCATCCCGCTGTCGGCGCCGGGCGTCGCGACGGCGGGCGTGCTGACGTTCATCGGCGTCTACAACGAGTTCTTCATCTCGTTCCTGATGACCGACGGGCAGGCGGAGAACTGGGCCCCGATCGTCTGGGGCGTCGTCAACTACCAGGGCCAGTACCAGGCCTTCTACAACCTGATGGCGGCGGCGAGCATCGTCGGGGTCCTCCCCGTCGTGATCCTCGTCGTGATCGCACAGGAACGCATCGTCAGCGGCCTCACCGCAGGCGCACTCAAGGAGTAACCAATGGGAGACGTCATCTTAGACCACGTCACGAAACGCTACGCGGACGGTACGGCGGTCGACGACATGACCCCCGACATCGCGGACGGCGAGTTCGTCACGCTCGTCGGCCCGTCGGGCTGTGGCAAGTCGACCACGCTCGAAAGCATCGCCGGCCTCACGGACGCCAGCGACACCGACACCACCACCGCCGGCACCGCGACGGCGGCGGGTGCGGACGAACTGCTGATGAGCGTCGAGCCCGACAGCGACCTCGCCGACGACGAGGACCTTGACGTCGTGCTCGACCGCGAAAAGATCCACGTCTTCGACGCCGAAACCGGGGACGCGCTCTGTCACGACACCGTTTCTCCGGAGGCGCTCGACGGCGAACCTCGCGGGGCGCGGGAGGGGAGCTGAGATGGTCTCGGGTGCACTCCTCTACTTCGGGATGGGCACGCTCCTGTTTTTCTTCTGGGTCTACGGCATCTACGCGTTCGCCCGCGACTGCCGCCGGACCTACATTCCGGGCCTCAAGCGGGTAGTCGCTCACCGCCGCGACCGCGAGGAGGCCCGGGAACGCGAACAGGAGCGCGAGGAGCAAGAGAGGCAACTGTACTGACGCCCGAACCGGGCGAACGACGGCAGGTGACCTCGACGGACGCACTCGGCCGTCACCGAGACGGCCACAACAGGTGCGCGCGACCGGCCGACAGGCCGATCAGCAGTCCGGTGAAGTGCGCGACGAGCGCGACGCCGGGACCGCCGGTCGCCACGGTGACGGCGCCGGCGACGACCACGAACACGGCCAACTGCGCGCGGGGGCTGAGCGGCATCCGGTCGAGGACGGTGTCGCTCATGCGGTTCCCGGCGAGCAGGTAGCCGACGAGGCCGGCGATCCCGCCGCTCGCGCCGAGGACGCCCACGGCGGGGCCGACCAGGTCGCTGACCCACACCTGCGTCAGCCCCGAGAGCGCGCCGGTGGCGAGAAAGAAGAGGTGAAACCGGACGTTGGAGGTCTGCCGTTCGAGGTAGAGCCCGACGAGCAGGAGGACGACGGCGTTGCCGACGAGGTGGCCGACGCTGGCGTGGGCGTAGACGCTGGTGACGACGGTCCACGGCTGGTAGTCGACGGGGGCGGCGAGCGCGAACGCGAGGGGGATCTGGAGGAGCGCCAGCGTCCGCTGGAGGAGGAAGACGACGACGAACACCGCCACGAGGGTCAGGGTCGGACTCCGCGACACGGGAAGAGCTTCGGCGACCGGCTACAAGAAGTATTGGGGGCCGTGCCCGCCCATCGGCGAACGCGGGACCCGGAACGCACTTGCCGGTCCCGGCCGAATCCGCGGGCGATGACGGAGTCGACGGTCGGCACGTACACGCTCGTCCTCGAACTGGCCGCGCCGGCGACGACCGAGGTCGGCGCGCTGGGCGCACACGAGTTCGACGCGGGCGTCTACGCCTACACGGGGAGCGCGTTCGGACCCGGCGGGTTCGCACGGGTCGACCGCCACCGCGAACTCTGCGCCGGCGAGCGCGACGCCCGCCACTGGCACGTGGACTACCTGCTCGGCCACCCCGACGTGACCGTCGAGGGGGTCGTCCGGACGGCCGACGCAGACGTCGAGTGTGCCGTCAGTCGCGCGCTCGCCGGCGCTACCGAGGGCGAACACGCGGCGACCGAGCGCGAACGGATACCGGAGTTCGGTGCGTCGGACTGCGACTGCGCGTCCCACCTCGTTTACGCGGCCGACGGGGCGGCGCTCCGGGCGGCGGTCGAACGGGCACACGACGACCGGACTTGATCTGTCTGTAGCCAAGTCGAAATAAACTCACAGGCTTAAGGTGCGGCTCCGCAAAGGGCGTGTAGACGGACCACGAGACATGAGCGGGACACCGACGGCGATCCGTGTGCTCCACGTCGACGACGACCCGGATCTCGGCGAGCTGGTCGCAGTGTCGCTCGAGCGCGAGGACGACCGGTTCGACGTGCTCACAGCGGTGGGTCCCGACCCAGCGATGGACGTGCTCGACACCGAGCGCGTCGACTGCGTGGTCTCGGACTACGACATGCCCGGTGAGACGGGGATCGAGTTCCTCGAACGCGTCCGGGAGTCGTACCCCGACCTGCCGTTCATCCTCTACACGGGAAAAGGCAGCGAAGAGGTCGCGAGCGACGCGATCTCGGCCGGTGTCACGGACTACCTCCAGAAGGGGACCGGCACCGACCGGTACACACTGTTGGCGAACCGGATCGACAACGCCGTCTCGGCGGCGCGGTCCCGGAACGCCCTCGAAGAGCGGAATCGACGCCTCGAGACGCTGATCAGCAACCTGCCGGGCATCGTCTATCGGTGTCGGAACGAGCCCGAATGGCCGATGGAGTTCGTCGCCGGGGAGTGCGCCGAGATCACCGGTTACACCGCGGACGACGTCGAGTCCGGGAGAGTCGTCTGGGGCGAGGACGTCATCCACCCGGACGACCGCGACCGGATGTGGGAGACGGTCCAGACGGCGCTCGACGCTGACGAACCGTTCGAGGTGACGTACCGGACCACGACGGCGAACGACGAGATCCGCTGGATGTGGGAGCGGGGACGGGCGATCGGCGAGGACCGGACGCGCCTCGAGGGGTTCATCACCGACGTGACCGAGCGCCGGGAGCGCGAACGCGAGCTCGCGGAGACGTCCGCCCGTCTCGAAGCGCTCGTCGAGAACTCCCCCGACATGATCACCGTGCTCGACCCCGAGGGGCGGATCGTCGAGGCGAACCAGCGCCTCTGTGAGACGCTGGGGTACACCGAGGACGAACTGCTGGGGAGGCCGATCTGGGAGCTCGACGAACGAGCCGACGCCGGGGACGCCGCGACTGTCCTCGGCGACATGTCGGTCGGTGAGGCCCGAAAGTTCGACGCCGAGTACCGCCGGGCCGACGGCTCGACGTTCCCCGTCGAGGTCCACCTCGTCCGCATCGACCTCCGCGGCAAGGACCGGTATCTCGCCATCTCGCGTGACATCACCGAGCGCAAACGCCGCGAGAACGCCCTGAGTGCGCTCACGGAGGCGACGCGGCAGTTCATGGAGGCTCGCGACCGCGAAACCGTCGCCGAACACGCCGTCGAGACGGCGGCGACCGTCCTCGACCACGACGTGAGCGGGCTGTGGTTCGTCGACGAGGACGACACTGCGTTGCGTCCGGTCGCCGCGACCGACGAAACCGTCTCGCTGATCGGCGAACTCCCGACCTACACCGGCGGCGAGAGCCTCTCCTGGGAGGCGTTCCGGAGCGACGAGGTCACCGTCTGCGAGGACCTCCAGTCCGAACCGAACTGCTACAACCCCGAGACGCCGATCGAGAGCGAGATCATCCTGCCGCTCGGCGAGTACGGCCTCGTAGCCGTCGGTGCGACCGACCCGGCGGACTTCGACGGGATCGACGTCGCGCTGGCCCGGATCCTCGCCAACACCGTCGAGGCGGCGCTCGACCGCGCGGCCCGCGAGCAGGAGTCGCTGAAACACCGCCGCCAGCTCGAACGGCAGAACGAGCGGTTGGACGAGTTCGCGGGCATCGTCAGTCACGACCTCCGCAACCCGCTCCAGGTCGCGACCGCCCGCGTCGAACTCCTCAAGGAGGAGGTCGGTCGCCCGGACCTGCTGGGACACCGTCGGCGACCCCGACGCCTCGCTCGTCGTCGAGACCGACGCCACCGTCCGCGCCGACCGGCGACGACTCCAGCAACTCCTCGAGAACCTGATCGGGAACAGCGTGGAACACGGTTCCACGGGCAGTCGGCCACAGGCCGACGACGCTGTGGAGCACGGCTCCACAAGCCCCGCCTCGCAGGCTCCCGACGACACCGATGGAACGGGTTCCACGACCCCCGCCTCGACGGAGTCCGACCCCGTCGCCGCACCGACCGAGGAACTCCTCCGCGGTGGCCCGGCGGACCCCTCCGTGACGGTCAGAGTCGGAACGCTCGACGACGAGTCGGGGTTCTACCTCGCCGACGACGGTCCCGGGATCCCGGACGCACGGCGCGACGCCGTGTTCGAGTCGGGCTTCTCGACGAGCGAGGACGGGACCGGGTTCGGCCTCTCTATCGTGGAACAGGTCGCCGACGCCCACGGCTGGTCGGTCCGCATCACGGAGAGCGAGTTCGGCGACGGCACCGACGAGCGCGAAGCGGCCGAGGATCGCGAGTCCGACAGTACTCCCGGTGCTCGCTTCGAGATCACCGGCGTCGACGTCACGGACTGACTGTCGTCGGCCCCGCGCCGCTCACGGGCGACCCGTCCCACTCGACGGTCGGCCGGTTCGTGGACCTATTTCCCGCCGTCTCACCCGACCCCTGCTCGGTAATAAACGGGTCTCGACCTCCCTCTGGGGTCCGCGTCCGGCGGACTCGACGCTCGTCTCCAGCGCGCCGACATCGACGACGTCGAGCGGTTTCTCGAGTTCGACCGGGTTGACGCCCTCGCGCGCTGCGACTGCTGTCGTCACTTTCGTACTCAGTATATCACCCGTCACCGTCCGTGGGTCCATCGTCGACTGGCCTAACGATAATGGATTATTGAAAAGTACGTCCGAAGAACCCGTCTGGACGCGTTTCTGGCAGTTATCGGGCATCGAACGTCTGTCCACCTGGACGGAGACTGTGGCTCGGGCGCACGTGGTCGTATCCGCAGCCACCGGTCGCTCGCCCGCCGACGGGCCGAATGGTATGGCATCTTACAGAAGCGTCGTTCGGCGAGGACTGAAGAGGGGTCCGCCCGATCGATCGGTCATGCCTTCGACAGGTGACGACGACGCACTCGAAGCGCTGGCGACCCTCCCGACGACGGCCCCCCCGACGTCCTCGCCGGACGGGAACGAGGTCGCGCTCTACTACGACGTGACCGGGCGGAACGAACTCCACGTACTCGACACCGAGACGGGCGAGCTGGAGCAGTGGTCCGACGGGGAGGTCCCCCGGAACGCTCGCTGGTTCGTCAAGTGGGGCGCCGACGGCGACCGGGTGTTCTTCCCCCTCGACGACGACGGCGACGAACAGAACGACATCTACGCCATCGACCGCGACGGGAGCGTCGAGCCCGTCGTCGAGATGGACGGCCAGTGTATGCTGACGAGCGTCGCCGAGGACGGCAGCCGACTCGTCTTCG
>PXSD01000150.1:15769-25696 GCA_003023165.1 Halobacteriales archaeon QS_9_67_15
ACTGGAGCCCCGACGGCGACCGCCTGCTCGTCAGCGACAACACGCCGAACCTCGGGCGAACGGGCGTCTACGACCTCGAGACCGACGAAGTCCGATGGCTCGGCGACGGCGAGTACGACGAGAGCGGCGTCTCGTTCGTCGACGAGACCCGGGTCCTGGCGAGCCGCGACCGCGACGCCGTCACCATGCCGGTCGTCTACGACCTCGAGACCGGCGAGGGGCGCGAACTCGACCTGCCCGAGGGCGTCGCTTCGACCGGGATGTGGTTCTCCTCTCCCGTCCTCGACGACGGGCGAGTCGTCCTCCAGCACACGACGCCGACCCGCCGCCCGGAACTGGTCGCCTATGACCTCGACAACGACGAGTACGAGACGCTCCTCGAAGCCGAGTACGGCCCCTTCGAGCCCGACGACTTCGCCGACGCCGAGTACTTCACCGTCGAGTCCGACGGCGTGCCCGAAACGGCCCAACACGCTGTCGAGCACGACCCCTACGACGAACTGGAGATCGGCGCGCTCCTCTACGATTCCGGCGAGCGCCCGTCGCCGCTGATCGTCAACCCACACGGCGGTCCGATGGCTCGCGACTCGAAGTCCTTCGACCTCTACACGCAGGTGCTCGCGATGCGCGGCTACTCCGTCCTGCAGGTCAACTACCGCGGCTCGACGGGCCGCGGCCGCGAGTTCAAGGAGGAACTCCTGGACGACTGGGGCGGAGCCGAACAGGGCGACGTGGCCACGGCCGCCGAGCACGTGCTGGACGAGCGCGACTGGCTGGCCGACGACCGGGTCGTCGTCTTCGGCGGCTCCTACGGCGGCTACTCCGCCTACTGGCAGTCCGTGCAGTACCCCGACCTGTACGACGCCAGCGTCGCCTGGATCGGCCTCACCGACCTCGAAGACATGTTCGAGAACACGATGCCCCACTTCCGGACCGAACTCATGGAGAAGTTCCTCGGGACGCCCGACGAGAACCCCGACCGCTACGAGGAGCGGTCGCCGGTCACGTACGCCGGGAACGTCGACGCGCCGCTGTTCATCCTCCACGGCGTCAACGACCGCCGCGTCCCCGTCTCGCAGGCCCGCATCTTCCGCGAGGCGCTCGACGACGCCGGCTACGAGGAGGGCGAAGACGGCGACTACGAGTACGAGGAACTCGGCGAGGAGGGCCACGCCTCCTCCGACCAGGAACAGAAACTCCGGATGTTCCGTCTGCTCGATGACTTCCTCGACCGCCGGATCGGGCGAGGTCGACCGTAGGGAGACCTCGAGTACGAGCGGGGAGTACGATGTCTTCGACATCGGCTCGAACGGGCGAAGCCCGTGAGAGCGACGCGACCCGTGAGTTGGCGCGCCGGTCGAGGCCGTCGCCGACGACTGACGGTCGGCCCTTCTGCCGCCGACTGACCGTCCGGCGGTACGCCGGGCGCCGACCCAGCGTTCAACCGGCCGGAAGCCGTAGCGAACGCGATGTCGGTCACGGCACTGGTCGACGACGGAGAACCTCCGTCCGTCGCGACGACGCTACGCGGTCACCCGGACGTGACGTCTGTCGATATTCCCCGGCTGGAGACGGGCGACATCGTGTTCGACGACGGCCGAGGCGCTCTATCAGTCCTTCCCAACCGTCGCGTCGCTCGTCGACACCGACGACGGATGACATCAAAAGCCGTCCGGCTTCGACGCGAAACCGCAGGACGTAGCCGGGACGCGGAGCCCGTGGTGGCGGTGCTCCACCGGAACCGGTGCTCACTCCTCGCCGGATTCGTAGTGTTCGCCGGCGGCTTCCGGGATCTGGGTGCGGCCGACCAGCGCGAGAACGACGATGACGGCGACGAACGGGATCGTCTGGACGAGCGAGTTAGGGACGCCGAGGATCTGCTGGGTCTGGAGGCGGAGCTGGATGGCGTCGAGGCTGGCGAATAACATCGTCGACCCCAGCGCGCCGACGGGGTTGTAGTTGCCGAACAGGTAGGCGACGATGGCGATGAACCCCTTCCCGTTGACCATCGTCGCCCCGTTCCCGGTGAACTGGCCGATGTTGAACGCGAGCGCGGCTCCGCCGAAGCCCGACAGGACGCCCGAAAGCAAGACTGCGGCGTACCGGACGCGCGACACGTCGACGCCGGCGGTGTCGAGCGCTCGCGGGTTCTCGCCGGCGGCGCGGACCCACCGCCCGAACGCGGTCCGGTTGAGGACGTACCACCCGCCGATGACGGCGACGAACATCAGGTACACCGGCGGCGCGGCGTCGAACAGCGCGCCCAGCAGCGGGATGTCCGCGAGGACCGGAGCCGTCCACGTTCCGAGCGTTCCGACGCCGTCGGTGTTGGGACTGCCGTAGACGACCTGCGACGCGAACGGAGCCAGGCCGAGTGCGATGAGCCAGATAGCGAGTCCCGCGATGATCTGGTCGGCGCGGAACTCGATGCAGACGACCGCGAACACGGCGGCCAGCACCGTCGACGCCAGCACGCCGATCAGCAGTCCCGCCAGCAGCGATCCCGTCACGTATGCGCCGTAGATGGCGGTGAACGCCGAGATGATGAGCAGCCCCTCGAGCCCGATGTTGATGACGCCCGACTTCTCGGCGAAGATGCCGCCGACTGCCGCGAAGACGATCGGGACCGACCGCCGGAGCGTCGCCGAGAGCGTCGACTTCGAGACGATGACGCCGAACAGCTGCCCGACCCACGACTCCGGCGCGAGGACCGCAGCGACGCCCAGCAACGCCAGCAGCGCCACCGCCGTGAGCGCGACCACCGTCCGCCCCGAGAGGGCGCGGAGACTGTTCCCGAGGCCGCCGCTCGTGCCGTCGCGTTCGACGGTCTCGCCGCCGTCGGTGGCGAGGTCGTGGGTCTGGTCGCGAAGTCGACGACCGAGGACCCGGACTGGAGGACGCCGAACAGGAACGCGGCGAAGACGGCACCGATCGGGTTGTTCCCGGCGAGGATCGAGACGGTGATGCCGTCGAAGCCGTAGGAGGGGACGCCTCTCTGGAACTTGCCGAGGACCATCAGCACGTACACGGCACCGCCGACGCCGCCGAGCGCGCCCGAGAGCGTCAGCGACGTGACGACCGTCCGCGCGGAGTCGACGCCGCCGTACTCGGCCGCGGCCGGCTGGAGCCCCGCCGTCCGGAGGTCGAACCCGTAGGACGTGTGCGAGAGCAGGTAGTAGACGCCGCCGACGACCGCCAGCGCGAACGCCAGCGCGACCAGCGAAAAGTTGAGCCGCGGGTCGAAAAACAGCGACGGAAACCGCGCGTACTCGGGCAGCGACGCCGTCTGGATGGCCTGACTGCCCGGGTCCTGGAAGTGGTCGCTCACGAGATAGCGCACTACCAGCACAGCAACGAAGTTCAGCATGATCGTCGTGATCACCTCGTTGGCCTCGGCGTAGGCCTTCAGCACGCCCGGGATGGCCCCGTAGAACCCGCCGCCGACCGCGCCCGCCAGCAGGCCCAGCGGGATCAGCACGACCGTCCCGGCGACGCCCGAGAGCGCCGGTGCGGCCCACAGCACGGTGAGTGCGGAACCGAGCGCGCCGACGACGAGCTGGCCCTGCGTCCCGATGTTGAAGATGCCCGCGCGGAAGGCGAGCGCCACCGAGAGGCCGGTGAAGACCAGGATCGTAGTCTCGCGGAGCGTCACGGCGAACTGCGCGTTCAGCGGGGACCATCCCTCGGAGAGGGGGTCACCCAGCGCGCCGAAGAACAGCCGGTCGTAGACGGCGACCGGGTCGTAACACAGCGTCAGGTCGGCGACGGTCAGCACCGGCGTCCGACAGGTCGCGACCAGCCCGCCGGCGACGACGATGACCGTCCCGACCAGCATCGACAGGACGATCGCCGCGAGCGCGATGAACAGCCGCTCGCCCGCCGAGGCCCCGGCCATCGACACCGCGTACTCGCGGAGGCGGTCGGGCCACGAGGTCCCGGCGTCGGTGTCCTCGACCGGTCCGTCACCGTCGCCCCGACCGCCGTCGGCGCTCACCGTGACACCTCCTCGACGCTCACGTCGGCGTCGGGCCGTTCGCCGGCCATGAGCAGGCCGAGCTGTTCCTCGGTGACCGCCTCGGGGTCGACCACGTCGACGAACGACCCCTCGTAGATCACGGCCAGCCGGTCCGAGAGCGACTGGACCTCGTCGAGCTTCGAGGAGACGAGCAGGACCGCGCGGCCGTCGCTCCGGAGCTCGCTGATCCGGTCGTGGATGAACTCCGTGGAGCCGACGTCGACCCCGCGGGTGGGGTGGGAGGCGACGACCAGCCGCGGGTCGCGCGCGAACTCACGGCCGACGACGAACTTCTGCTGGTTCCCGCCGGACAGCGACTCGGCGAGCGCATCCACGTCAGCCGGCCGAACGTCGTACTCCGCGACGATCTCCTCGGCGTGTTCGCGGGCCCGCTCCCAGTCGATGCGGCCGTTCTCCGCAAAGGGGCGTGCGTGCTGACTGCCGAGCAGGCCGTTGCTCACGAGGTCGAAGTCCATCACGAGGCCGCGCTCCTGGCGGTCCTCCGGGACGTAGGCCATCCCGGCGTCGACCCGGTCGCGTCGGCTCGTGTCCGTCACGTCGGTGCCGTCGAGGTGGACCGAGCCGGCGTCGGCGTCGCGCAGGCCGGCGACCGCCTCGACGAGTTCGGCCTGTCCGTTGCCGTCGACGCCGGCGATACCGAACACCTCGCCCTCGCGGACCGACAGCGAGACGTCGTCGACCGCGCGGACGCCGCGCGTGTCGCCGACGACCAACTCGCGCACGTCGAGGACCGTCTCGCCGGGCGTCGCCGCCGCCCGGTCGACGTCGAGCAGCACTTCGCGACCGACCATCAGTTCGGCCAGTCGCTCGCGGGTGGCGTCGGCGGCGTCCAGGGTCCCGACGTTCTCCCCGCCGCGGAGGACGGTGATGTCGTCGGCGGCCGTCATCGCCTCGCGGAGCTTGTGAGTGATGAAGATGATCGTCTTCCCCTGTGCGGTCAGCTCCTCGAACACCCCGAACAGCTCCTCGACCTCTTGTGGCGTGAGCACGGCCGTCGGCTCGTCGAGGATCAACACGTCGGCACCGCGATACAGCGCCTTGAGGATCTCGACGCGCTGCTGGACGCCGACGCCGACGTCCTCGATCCGGGCGTCGGGGTCTACGTCAAAGCCGTAGCGTTCGGAGAGGTCGACGACCGCTTCGCGGGCGCGGTCGCGGTCGACGGCGAGGCCGAACAGCCGCTCTGGCTCGTTACCTAGCGTGATGTTCTCGGTGACGGTCATCGGGTCGACCAGCATGAAGTGCTGGTGGATCATGCCGACGCCGGCGTCGATTGCGTCCCGCGGCGAGTCGAACTCGCGGGGGTCGCCGTCGACGACGACCCGGCCCTCGCTGGGCTCGTAGAGGCCGTAGAGGACGTTCATCAGCGTGGTCTTGCCGGCGCCGTTCTCGCCCAGGAGGGCGTGGACGGTCCCGCGCTCGACCCGCAGGTCAACGTCGTCGTTGGCGACGACGCCCGGAAACCGCTTGGTGATGCCGTCGAGGTGCACGGCGACGGACCCGGCTCCACCTCCGCCGGGAGCGCCCGTCGTGGGTCCACTGGTGTCGGTGCTGTCGCTCACGTGGACCCTCCACGGCGGTCGTCGGACACAGTTCCTCGGCGGCTGTCGGTGGCGTCGGCCGAGCGGATCATACCTATGCGGGGATCAGGGCTCTTCCGGGACGTCGATGTCGCCGTCGATGATGCCCTGTCGGGCGTCGGCGACGGCGTCTTTGAGGTCCTGCGGGACCTCGGAGCCGAGTTCCTGGCCGTAGACGGCGGCAACGCCGTCGTCTTCGAGGCCGAGTGCTGTCGTCTCCCCGCCTTCGAGCGAGTCGTCGATGGTGGCTTCGACGGAGTTGTAGACGGCCGTGTCGACGCGTTTGACCATGCTCGCGAGGATCACGTCGCTGAACGACTCGAGGGTTATCGACTGGTCGCGGTCGACGCCGATGGCGAACTTCCCCTCCTCCTGCGCCGCCTGGAAGACGCCCGTCCCGGTGTTCCCGGCGGCGTGGTAGACGATGTCCGCGCCGGAGTCGTACATCGACAGTGCGGCCTCCTTCCCGCCCGAGGGGTCGTCGAAGTCGCCGATGTAGGCGGTCTGGATGTCAACGTCCTCGCTGGCGTGCTTTGCACCCGCCGTGTAGCCGGCCTCGAACCGCTTGATCAGCGGCGACTCGACACCGCCGACGAACCCGACGCTCGTCGAGTCACCGGCCGTCGCGCCCGCGCCGGCCTCGAAGTCCGTCGTCGTCAGCGCCCCCGCGAGGTGCCCGACGAGGAACGACCCCTCTTCCTCCGCGAAGATGTAGGTAGCGACGTTGTCGGCGTCGACTGTCGAGTCGACGATCATGAAGTCCTGTTCGGGGTACTCCCCGGCCGTCTCGCTCAGCGGGTCGGCCTGGAGGAAGCCGATACAGCAGACCAGGTCGTACTCCGGGCTCGTCGAGCGCGCGAACTGGCGCTGGGCGTTCCCGAACTCCGACGGCGATTCGGGCTGTGATTCCCTGTACTCGATGTCGAACTCGTCGGCCGCGTCCTGGATGCCCGTCTGGGCCTGGTCGTTGAACGACCCGTCGCCCAGTCCGCCGGCCGCGTACACGATACCGATATTGGTGTCGCCGCCGCCGCTCCCGCTGTCGCTGTCGGTCTCGCCGCCGCCTCCGTTACTGCCGTCATCGCCGTCGCTTCCGTCGCTACCGCCGTCCTCACCGTCACTGCCGCCGTCGCCGTCGTCGCTTCCGTTCCCTGAACAACCCGCGAGCGTGACGACGCCGGCAGCGCCCACGCCCCTGATAAACCGCCGTCTGTCGAGTGGCATATGCCCGTACGGGGCGGGAGTAGGGGTAAAAATTGTGATTATCGACTCTGTCTCTCGGTGACAGGACCGCCAGAGCCCGATTTTGTATCGAAGTAACTGCACATTTCTCCAGTTCTTCGTTCGACTCGGCTCACAGTCCCGTCACCAGACTGAAGCGCGCGGCGGCCGATCCGTCGCATATGGACGTTACCAATGTCACCGAGGACGCGGACACGTTCACGTGCAACGCCTACCTCGCGCTCGGCGAGTCGCCGACGCTCATCGACGCAGGCGCGATGACCGGCGTCACCGACGTGGTCGCCGGGCACACCGACGAACTGGACCGGGTCGTCCTCACCCACCAGCACGGCGACCACGTCTCCCAGCTAGACGCCGTGCTCGACCGGTTCGACGCCGACCTGTACGCCTACGCCGACCACCCGCGACGGACGCACGAACTCGCCGACGGCGACCGCGTGACGGTCGGCGAGGAGACGTGTGACGTGGTGTTCACGCCGGGCCACGCCGACGACCACGTCTCGCTGGCGTCGGATGAGTCGCTGTTCTCCGGCGACGTGGTCGTCCACGACGACGGCGCGTTCGACGACGGCAGTTTCGGCCGGACCGACATGGCCGGGCAGTCCCGGGAGCGACTCATCGAGTCGGTCCGAGACCTGCTCGACCGCCTGCCCGACACCGTCGAACACATGTACAGCGGGCACGGCGGCGTCTTCCACGGTGACGTGCGAGAAATTGTCGAACGAGCGCTCGAACGGGCCGAACGGCGCGAACCGAAGTATCCCGACGAGTAGCCGAAGCGGACGGGCGAAGGGATCGGTTCGGGTCGAACGGTACGGTCGCTCGTCGACGAGGGGGCGCAGGGAGAAAACGGGCCGAGTTAGGCGTTGCGACGCTCTTTGCTCTTGCGGCGCAGGTTCTTGTAGCCGCACTTGCGGCAACTCTCGGCGTCGACGCCGTTGCGGGCGTTACAGCGCATGCAGACCTGCTTCTCGAGTTCGCGGCGAACGGCGGGATCGAATTTGGGCATACCAGTCCTTTCGCGCCGCCGCGTTTAAGCGTTGCTTCTCCGCTCGGCGGTCACCCGCTTGCCCGGCCGAACGACGTCGCACCCAGCGCCTACAACGCTCCGGAACCGCACGCGGACGTGCCTGCGAGTCCGCTGGAACCGCCCGCAGAACCAGTCGGACTGCGCTGGCCGCGAGAGTGAGAGTCGGTCGAGCGAACCGCTGTCGTCGGTACGTCACTCGCTGATCGCGTCGACGCGGACGATTTCCGCTTCGATGTCCTCCCAGATAGCGCCCCAGCCGCCGACCTCGACGTCGCCGTCCTCGGTCGCGACGACGATGCTGACCGTCCCGCCGAGTTCGTCGTACGTCGGTTCGGGCACCGGTATGTCGATGTCGCCGAACCGGATCTCGGCGAGTTCCCCGCGGACCTCGACGGCTTCGTCGGTGTCCGTGTCCCGGCCGTGGACGGTGACGCTGATCGTCGCGCCCTCGTTCGACATGACCGCCGCGTGACGGATGAACTCCTCGATGCTGAAGTAGACGCTCTCGGTCTCGTCGGCGACGTGGATCCGGGTGGCCGGGACCCAGTCGCAGGTGAGGAACGTCCAGTGGAAGTGGAAGGCGAGCAGGTCGTCGCTCACCTGGATGCCGTACTCCCTGTCGCCGTGGACGTTCGGCGAGAGGAACCCCTGTCGGCGGTCGACCGTCGCGCGGAAGGAGGCGGGCTTCTGGATGTGCCTGATCTCTGTGATCCGGCTGTCGGCCAGTTCGGCCGGTGAGACGACCGACTCGTCCATCTCGCCGCCGACCAGCGCGTGGACGACGATGCCGCGCTCGGCCGCCGCCTCCATCGCGGGGCGCAGTTCGACGAACTGTTCGGCCGACCCGCTGAACTCGACGGAGACCTTCGCCTCGTCCATCGCCGTACGAGCGTTCTCGACGACCGTCCGCTGGCGCTTGACGACGCTCACACGGTGTTCGGCGGGCTCGGGCCGCTGCCAGCGGTCTTCGATCTCGTCGGCGGCGTCTGCGAGGAGTTCCCCGGTCGAACGCAGTTCGGAGAGCACTTCGCCCGGTTCGTCCGCGCGGGCGTGCAGTCGGTCCTGTTCGACGGTCTCGACGAACCCGCGGTCTTCGAGCGCTCGCACCACGTCGTAGACCTGCGAGGTCGGGACGCCGGCCTGTTCGGCGACGTCGACGACCGGCGCGGTCCCCTGGTCGAGCAACCCCAGGTACACGGCCGTCTGGTACTCCGTCAGGCCCGCCCGTTCCAGCGCCGCGCGGAGGCGATCCGTCTCCATGCTCGGACGTATCCTTCATCCGAGTAAAGCGTTGCTGTCGGTGTTCCGGGTGACATCTCCCAGCCGGCTCTGCGATGGGATCTGACTCGCTACCGCGATTTTGTAGCCTCCAGTGAAAAGTATTACTTTGAGCAGGCGCAAAGCCCCTTCCTCGTCGCCGCCAACCCGGTCAACTACGGCACCGCCTTCCGGCTGAACACCGTCGAGGCCTTCGGCGGCGCGCTCTGCATCCTCGGCGAGCGCGACCAGGCCGAGGAGACCCTCTCGGAGTTCTCCTGGGGCCACACCTTCCTCGAACTGAACGAGGAACCGCTGGCGCGGTACGCCGACTGCGCGGGTTCGGCCGACGTGCTGGCCGTGCAGGACGACTACCTCGCAACAGAATGAAGGGGATCGCCGAGACCGCGCCGACGAGGACGGACGCGCCGATGACGGTCGCGCCGAAGCCGATGCTTTGGATCGAGTGAAATCGAACGAGGTCGTGTTCTGACCGGGTGTACTTTCGCTCTCCCCCGGCTGATCGGTCATGTTTAGTTAAGAGACTTCTGACGGATGCGACGGTGACAAGCACTGAAAGCCCCGGCCGTCTCGACTCGGGGGCTTCGCTGCGCTGCTCGCAACCCGCGCTGCGGTGCTTGCGTCAGCCGCCGTCCTCAGAAATCGAAGATTTCTGATGGGCTGCGGAAGAGCTTCGCTCTTCCGAACGTCGTCGAGACGGCCGCCCCTTTCAGCCCCGCCAGATTTCGGCCGGTGCAACGGGCTATGCGGGCGGGATTGAA
>PXSD01000151.1 GCA_003023165.1 Halobacteriales archaeon QS_9_67_15
GTCGAGAGCAGGGCGTTGGTGTCGGTGTGGGCGCCCCGATATCGGTCGGTCAGTTCGTCGAACCGTTCCATCCCCTCGCGAACGCCGTCGACGCCGACGGTCGTGTACGGGTGCTCGTCCGGGAGGTCCGGGATGGCTTCGTAGGGGTCCGTGATCGGTCCGTCACCGTCGGGCGTGTATCCGAGTACGTCGACGAGCCCCGATGCCTGTGCGAGGGTGCTCTGCTTATAAGAGACGAGGCGAACGTCCGCGCCCGCGTCGGCGGCGCCGAGCGCGGAGACGGCGCCGGCCAGTCCTCCACCGACGACCAGTACCTCTGACTCAATCGCCATCCCGGCCTCCGTCTGTCACGACCCCGCGGTCGGCGTCCGGACCGGCTTCGGCTTCGCTACCACGGCCCTGGTCGAACGCCGCGAAGTCGACCGGTTCCTCGCTGTCGGCCGGGTCGTGGTCGCGGTTCTGCGTGGTGGCGTGGAGGGCGTAGTTCAACATCGCCTGCGAGAGCTGCTCGCCCCACAGTGCGTGTCGCTGCCCTTTCCAGCGCTCCTGGAGGAGTTCGTCCCACGCCGCGCGAACGGTCGGCTCGTCGTAGCTGTCCTGGAGCTCGCTCGCGAGGCGGTGCGCGCAGAACCCGCCCTGGCAGTTGCCCATGGACGCGCGCGTCCGAATGCGCACCGCGTTGAGGTCCGAGCCCGACTGGTCGATGGCGTCCTGTACTTCCGCGCGGGTGACCGCCTCGCAGCCGCAGATCGTCGGGTTGGGACCGTCGGTGTCGAGCACTTCCTCGGCGCGAGAGCCGAGGCGCTCGACGCTCCGGCGGCCGATAGGCGACCTGAGTCCGAACTCGTCCATGTAGTCGCGGAGGACCGAGAAGTCCTCGCTCCCGGGGAGCGACACGTCGGCGGTCCGGCACTCGGCGTCGATGCCGAACAGGTCGCAGACGTGGTCGGTGATGTCCTCGGCCATCATCCGATAGGTGGTGAACTTCCCGCCGACGATGCTGGTCATCCCCGGCACGTCGTCGCGCTCCTCGTGGTCGAGCAGGAAGAAGTCGCGCGTGATGTCCGTCGGGTCCTCGCTGCCTACGTCCGGCGGTTCGTACAGCGGGCGGACGCCCCAGAACGACCGGATCGTCCGCGCCTCCTCGAGTATCGGGACCAGCTCCGACAGCGTCTCGATCATCGCGTCGACCTCCCACTGCTCCTCGGGGTAGTCCTCGGGGTCGTCGACCTCTTCGTCCGTAGTCCCGAGAATCGCGGTCGTCTCGTGAGGGACGACGATGTCCGCGTCGCCCTTCGGCCGACAGCGATTGACGACGGTGTCGACCTGCCTGACGTTCATGATCGTCATCACGCCCTTCGACGGGCGTACCTCGACGTCGAGGCCCGCCATATCGCCGATGCGACCCGCCCACGCGCCGGTCGCGTTGACGATGTGGTCTGCGCGGATCTCCTCCGTCCCACCCGCCGTGCCGTGGACGCGGACACCGGGACCGGAGTCGTGTTCGACTTCGAGACCGACGGTCTCGCCGTCCTCGACGATCAGGTCGGTGACCTCCGAGTGCGTCTCGATCCGCGCGCCGTGTTCGACGGCGCTCGCGGCGTTCGCGACCACGAGCCGAAACGGGTCGACCGCGCCGTCCGGGACCGAGATCGCCTTGTCGATGTCCCCTGCCAGGTGCGGTTCCCGAGCGCGCGCTTCCCGACCGGAGATCACCTCGGCGGGGATACCGCAGGCTTCACAGCCGTCGAGCTTCTTCTGGAAGTACTCCTCCGAGTCCTCCGGCCGCTTGACGAACATGCCGCCCGTCATCTCGACGCAGTGGCTCGCGATATCGCGGAGGACGCGGTTCTCTTCAATACACTCCGTGGCGCTGGCCTGGTCGGAGACGGCGTATCGACCGCCGCTGTGCAGGAGGCCGTGCATCCGCCCTGTCGTCCCGTGGGTCAGATTCCCCTGCTCGACGAGCGTCACGTCGAACCCGCGCATCGCGAGATCCCGCGCGACGCCCGTGCCCGTCGACCCGCCCCCGATGACTGCGATATGGGGTTTCGATTCCATCTATTAGACGCTCTAAGACGCCTACCTACTTTATTTTACCGTCGCAACTATGCTGTCAATAAATTTAATACGGAATACTGGCATTTTTTGTACGCCAATTAGTATCTATTGCTGCCCCGCTATAAGGGAATGACTTTATCGGGTGGTCCCATCCGTCAGTAAATCTTATTTATAATAAAACGGAACAGGGCTGCAGGTGGTGATCGTATGTCAACATATAACAGGAACAATGTGACCGGCGACGTGGGCGCCGAGACCGTGTATCGCTGCCGAAACGGAGTCCCGCCTGTGAGACCGGGCAGATGAGTCTCTGGGCGGCGGAGTCCGACCTGCGAGAACGACTGCGGACGGTCATCGAGGAACGCGACGAGGCCAGGGCGTCCGTCGATAGGCTCGAGTCGGAACTGGCCGCGCAGCGGCGCGAGCGCGCGACGCTCGAGCGGGACGTGACGGCGCTCGGTGAGACGATCGACGACAACGCGGCGGGCGACCTCTCTGCGTCCCCGCCGACTCCGGAGAGCAATCGTGGGGCCCAGCTGTTCGAGGCGTACAAGACACTACTGACGGAGTGGCGGGGGACCGTCGAGCGGATGGCGTCGTTCGGCGAACAGGTCACCTCCTCGACGATGCACGTGGACGACCGGCTCGACTCGGTCAAGGCGGCCAGCCGCGATGTCGACGACGCGGTCGACGAGATATCGAGCGGTGCGGCGAGACAGAGCGACAACATCGGGGCCATCTCGGACGAGATGCGCAGTCTCTCGGCGACGATCGAGGAGATCGCCACGTCGGCGAACGAGGTCGCAGACACCTCCCGCGAGGCCGCCCGCCGCGGGAGTTCGGCGGAGGCTGCCGCGGCTTCCGCGGTGACCGAACTCGACGAGTTGCGCGACCACGCGGACGAGACCGTCGAGAAGGTCGAACGACTGAACGAGCTGCTCGCAGAGATCGAGGAGATCGTCGAGTTCATTACGGATCTGGCCGACCAGACGAACATCCTCGCGCTGAACGCGAACATCGAAGCGGCTCGCTCGGACGAGTCCGGGGCGGGGTTCACGGTGGTCGCCAACGAGGTCAAGAGCCTCGCCACCGAAACCAAGGCCGCTACGGAGGAGATCGAGGCGTCGATCGAGCACGTTCACGACCACGCGGACGAGACCGTCGAAGAGGTTCACGAGACCAGAGAGACGGTCGAGTCGTCGACCGAAGAAGTCGAGCAGGCCATCGAAGAGCTCGACGAGGTGGTCGAACGGGTCGCAGCGGTGGACACGAGCGTCCAAGAGATCGACGACGCGACCGACACGCAGGCCACGTCGACACAAGAGGTCGTCTCGATGGTCGACGACGTCGGGGAGATCAGCGACAGGACGGCCGAGCAGGCGGCGGTCGCCGCGGACGCGACGGCGGCCCAGACGACCGAGCTCGCGGAGGTCTCGACCCGAGTGTCGACGTTGACGGAACGGGCCGAGTCGCTCGAACGGACCCTCAGCGGGTTCGAGGTCGCGAGCGGGCGGTCGCGTGCGGACGAAGACGCGACCGTCGTCGAGTTCTGGCACGCGATGGGCGGGAAGAAGGCGCTGTTACTCGAGGACCTGGCGCGGGAGTTCGAGGACGCCACGGACGGGATCCGGCTCTCGCTCACGTCGAAGGGGAGCTACCGAGGGACCCTCGACTCGACTATCAGAGCCGCCGAGGGCGGCGACCCGCCCGCGATAGCCCAGATATTCGAGATCGGGTCGACCCGCGCCCGGGAGAGCGGGCACTTCCGGCCCGTCGAGACGCTGCTCGACGGCGACCACCTTGATTCGCTGATCGACCCGGTCACTGCCTACTACCGGTTCGACGGGCGGTTGCACTCGCTGCCGTTCAACGCGTCGAATCCGGTGCTTGTCTACGACCGCGACGCGTTCCGGCGGGCGGGACTGAACCCGGACGAACCGCCCGAGACGCTCTCCGCTGTCAGGGCGGCCGCAGAACAACTCGTCGACGCCGGCGTTACGGAGTACGGCGTGACATTCGCGAACTACTCGTGGTTCGTCGAACAGTGGTTCTCTGAGGCGAACGAACCGCTCGTAGACAACGAGAACGGTCGGGCGGGCGCGCCGACGACAGCAAACCTCGACGGCGAGTTCGCCCAGTCGCTGTTCGAGTGGTGGGCTGGAATGGAGGCCGACGGGCTCTACCACGACCCCGGTATCGAGGCGCGGGGTGCGGCCCGGTCCGCGTTCCTCGATGGGTCGGCCGCGATGGCGGTCGTCTCCTCGTCGTCACTGAACGCCGTCGAATCCGACGCGCGGTTCGACGTCGGGACGGGGCAGTTCCCCGTGCTGGACGAGCGAACCGGGGTGCTGGTTGGAGGTGCGTCGCTCTGGGTGGCCGACGACGTTCCACCGGTAATCCACGACGCTGTCAGCGAGCTCCTCACCTGGCTGACCGAACCCGCTCAGCAGGACCGGTGGCACCGAGAGACCGGGTATTTCCCGGTTCACGAGGACGCGATCGCCAGCCTGCGCGGAGACGGCTGGTTCCGGGAGAACCCACACTACGAGACTGCGTTCGAGCAGCTCACCGCCACGACCGACACGACGGCGACGCGCGGCGCGCAGATCGGCCCCTTCGATACCGTCAGGACGGTGATCGAAGAAGGGATCGACCGATTCGACGGGGTCGACTCGGTCGCAGACGAACTCGACAGATTGGACTCTCAGATCGAGTCTGGGCTCAAATCGTACGATAGAGGAGGTTGAGGCTGCGTACGCCCACTTTATTATTGATTTCCGGCCAGTAGTAATATTTATAATGATCCACTATGTCGTTTACCGGCAAGGCGGCAGTCGAAGTAAACTGTCCGCCGGATAGAGACAACGTAACAATGTCAGAAACGTACATCGGCGCGATCGACCAGGGTACGACGGGGACTCGGTTCATGATATTCGACCACGGTGGGGAAGTCGTCGCCAACGCCTACGAGCAACACGAACAGATCTACCCCGAACCGGGCTGGGTCGAACACGACCCCGTCGAGATCTGGGAGAACACGCAGGAAGTCGTCAACCGCGGTCTCGACGACGCC
>PXSD01000152.1 GCA_003023165.1 Halobacteriales archaeon QS_9_67_15
CCGGACTACCTCACCCAGTTCGGGTTCGAGCGCATCGAGACGGCGCGACTGCCCGACCGACTCCAGGAGCGACTCGAGGAGAAGCGCGAGGGCGTCGCACCCGAGGCGGTGCCCATGCGGGTCGACCCCGAGCAGTTCCAGGTCCCCTCGAACCTTCGAGAGGCGTTCAAAGGCGCGGCCGCCAGTGAATCCGACGAGGAGCCGGAGGAGGGGCCGGAGGACTTCGGTATCGACCCCGACGAAGCGACGTACAAGTACGACACCGGCAGATAGCGGTCCCGCCGGACGACCGCGGGAGTCCGTGTCGACCGGCCGCTGGAGACCCGCTTTCGGTCGCACCGCACACGTTCGGTAGCCGGAGGCCGTCGGTGTCCGGGCCGAGCGCGCGCGAACGGAAGTTTAAAGACTGTATCACGGCCAGTTTCCAGACAAGAATGCTCCCGATCCCACTGCAGGTGATCGACGGGTTCCTGCTCAACGTGAACCTGGGCGACGCGCTCATCGTCGGATTCGTCCTGGGACTGTTCGCGGTCGCGACCCAGGGCTCACGGAAACTGCTGACGTTGCACCTCATCACGTTCGGCGCGCTCTTTCTCCTCTCGCCGGGTAGCCTCTACGAGCCCGCAGAACTCAGTCTCCTCAACAGCATCCTCCAGTACAAGATGCTCGGCCTCGTCCTGCTGGTCGTCTCGCCAGTCCTATACACGACCGCCCAGAAATAACACGCTTCTCGCCGTCTCTCGTCTCTGGTCGTTCCGTTCGGCGCCACCCTCGGACCCCGACCGTCGACAGCGCCGACTCGATATCGCCGATCAAGGCAGTCCTCACTCGATCTTGCCGAGCGCGGCGAAGAAGTCGAGCGGCGGGCCGGCGATCCGGACCGGCTGGCCGGCGCGTTCGAGCGTCACCCGTGTCGGCACCGACAGCTCCTGGCGAGCGCGACCGTCGCTGACGACGTACCCCGTTTCGGCGTCGTCGAGACGGACGGTCACGGTGCTGTCGACGTCGACGGCCAGCGACGGCATCGAGTCGTCGGCGCACATCTCCGTGAGGACGAGACTGGACACGCTCGGGTGGACGAGCGGTCCGCCCTCGCTCAGGTTGTAGGCCGTGCTGCCGGTCGGTGTCGCGAGGAGGAGCCCGTCCGCGTGGCCGCTGGTGTACAGCGACCCGTCGACGCGCACCTCGACCGCCGCGCCGCCGCCGTGTCCGCGTCGCGGCCCCTGGACGACGACTTCGTTGAGCGCCGGCGGGAGCGACCAGCTGTCGCCGGTGGCCGCGATACGCGGCGTGTCCCGCGTCTCGACGGCGCCTCGCTCCCGGTACGCTTCGACTTCCGCGGCGACGGCGGCGACGGCGTTCTCCGGCGCGACGGCGTTGAGGAAGCCGACCTCGCCGAGGTTGATCCCCATGATCGGCGTCGACCCGGCGGCGCGCGCGGCGAAGAGGAAGGTGCCGTCGCCGCCGATACTGACCACGAGGTCGCACGCCGACAGTTCGTCGACGGGGACGCCGAGTTCGTCCGGGTCCGGGTGGTCGCCCGGCCACGCCGCGGTGTCGTCGGCCGACTCCTCGTCGACGGCGACGGCCACGCCCATGCCGTCGAGTCGCTCGTAGAGGTCGGCGACGATGCCTACCGCGCGGCGGTTCCCACGCTGCCCGACGATTCCGACTCGCATCGACCCGGTCTTTGCCGTCCACCCCAATAAACGACCCCTTCGAGACCGCGCGTCGACCGGAGGCGAATCAGGATCGATAGCAGGCGGGCAACATTAATGCCGCAGGAGACTCACTTCCGGCCATGGCTTCCCCGGAACACGGGTGGTGAACCGATGAGCGACGACGCAGACGACGACTGGTTCGAGGGTGCGCTGGACGAGGACAGCGAGTCCGACGACGGAGAGACCCAGCGGTCGACCCCCGAGTCGGAGACGTCCGAGACCTCCTTCGGCGACGATTCGGAACCGTCTGCCGGCGGCGACGCCGACTCGGACGCCGACATGTGGGACGAGTCCGACCGGAGCGCGAGCGGTAACGGGTCTCCGTTCGACGGGGACGACGACTCGCCGTTCGGCGACGCGGACAGCGACGACAGTCCGTTCGCTGGGGCGGACACAGACGGGGCCACCGCCGACGATGGAGGCGCGAGCGCGTTCGGCGACACGGGCAGCGACGGAAGCGCGTTCGGCGACACTGGCAGCGGCGGAACGGCGTTCAGTGGCGACACCGGTGACGGCGGCGATACCGGCGGCGACGGGCTGTTCGACGACGACTTCGGTGACGCAATGGGGTCGATGGGCGGCGGCAGTGACAGCGACTTCGACGACGACGACTTCGAGTCGGACATCGCACGGCTCGACCTCGGCATCGAGGGGCTGGACAACATGATACAGGGCGGCGTTCCGTTGCGACACCTCGTCGTCATCGTCGGGGGCGCGGGGACCGGGAAGACGACCTTCGGCCTCCAGTTCCTCAGGCACGGACTCCGGAAAGAGGACACCGACCGCGCGGTGTTCATCACCCTCGAACAGACCTACGAGGACATCATGGCGACCGCCGACGAGCGGGGCTGGGAGTTCGAGCGCCACGAGGCGGAGGGGAACCTCGCGGTCATCGACCTCGACCCGGTGGAGATGGCGAACAGCCTCGACAACATCCAGGGCGAACTCCCCGAACTCATCGAGGACTTCGGTGCCGACCGGTTCGTGCTCGACTCCGTCTCACTGCTCGAGATGATGTACGACGACGTGTCCAAACGTCGGACGGAGGTGTTCGACTTCACACAGAGCCTGAAGGAGGCTGGCGTGACGACTGTTCTCACTAGCGAGACCAACGAGGACAACCCGTATGCCTCTCGCCACGGGGTCATCGAGTACCTCACCGACGCCGTCTTCCTCCTGCGATACGTCCGCTCGGAGACCCAGGAGACCAGACTGGCGGTCGAGATACAGAAGATACGCAACGCGAACCACTCCCGAGAGACGAAGCCCTACGAAATCACCCTCGAAGGCATTTCCGTCTACGAGCAGGCCAACATCTTCTGAGAAACGAGAAGACGGCGTACCCGAACGACGCCGCCTCGAACGGCGGGTCCCTGACGTCC
>PXSD01000153.1 GCA_003023165.1 Halobacteriales archaeon QS_9_67_15
CTTCGGAGCCGAGATGAACGAACCGTCGGCCCAACACGATAAAAATCTCTATTGCCCGAAAGTTTCGCAGACGAGAACCGCCGAGACGGTGAAGGACGGCTTCCAGTTCTACGACGATTTGCGGGAATTTCTCACCGGTTTCGGTATCGAAACGAACGAGGTCGAACGGTTCGAAACCGACTCGAACAGCGAACAGGAGACGGTTCGCCTTCGGCTCGGTGTAACGAATGACTCAGAGAACCTGCTGCGGTTCTTCAGCCGCATCGGATACCGATACGATCGGGAGAAACAGCGACGTTCAGTGAAAGCGATCCAGTACCTCCGGACGAAAGAACGGGAGATCGAGCGCAGGGAAGCTATCGAATCGGAGGCGCAGACACTGGCGGACGGCGGAAGTAGCGCCGAATCGATCAAGGCGGAATTCGACATCAACGACCGCTTCATGGAGCGAAGTGTCTGGGGCGGTCGTGATAGCAGACCTCGTCCGGACGAGGACTTCCCCGGATTCGAGGAGTTTTGTGAAGCAGTCGAGGTCGCGGACGACCACACGATACTCGATGAAGTCGTCGCGATCCGCCGGGCAGGTCGAAAAGAGGTGTACGACATCGGCGTCTCCCACGAGGCACACAACTTCGTGGCAAACGGGTTCGTCGTCTCGAACTGCGGCGTCCGGATGCTGAAAACGCCGCTCACCTACGACGACGTGGAGGGTCGCGAGGAGGAACTCGTCGACGCGCTGTTCGCGAACATCCCGTCCGGGCTCGGCGGAGGTGGCGTCTACGAGGGGACGAAGGCGGACGTCGACGCTATCTTAGAGCGCGGGATGGAGTGGGCGCTGGAGAACGACTTCGCGCTCCCCGCAGACCTCGAACACTGCGAGGACGAGGGCGTCCGTCACGACGCCGACCCGAGCAGGGTCTCGCAGAAAGCGAAGGACCGCGGGAAGAACCAGACCGGAAGTCTCGGGAGCGGGAACCACTTCCTCGAAGTCCAGCGCGTGACGGACGTGTATCGCGAGGACGTGGCGGAACAGTTCGGGCTCGCGCCGGACCGGATCGTCGTCCTCATCCACTGCGGGTCGCGCGGGCTCGGCCACCAGGTCTGTACGGACTACCTCCGGGACATCGAACAGGCCCACGCCGGACTGCTCGACCGGTTGCCGGACAGGGAACTCGCCGCGGCACCGGCCGGCTCGCAGCTCGCGGAGGACTACTACGGCGCGATGTGTGCCGCGATCAACTTCGCGTGGGTGAACCGACAGCTCATCATGCACCGGACGCGGGAGGTGTTCGGGAAAGTCTTCGACGTGTCCGTCGCCGAGATGGACCTCCTGTACGACGTGGCCCACAACATCGCGAAGAAGGAGGCTCACGAGGTCGAAGGCAGCGAGGCGTCGGAGACGTCTCGGGCAACCGGCGAAGCCGGCGACGGGGAGGAGCGGGAGCTGTTCGTCCACCGGAAGGGCGCGACGCGCGCGTTCCCCGCCGGACGCCCGGAGGTGCCGCCGGCGTACCAAGACGTCGGCCAGCCGATCCTGATCCCCGGGAGCATGGGCGCGGGGAGCTACGTCCTGCGCGGCGGCGAGCGGTCGCTGTCGGAGACGTTCGGGTCCACGGCCCACGGTGCGGGGCGACTGATGAGTCGGACGCAGGCGAAACAGGAGTTCTGGGGCGGGGACGTCCGGGACGACCTGCGCGAGCAGGACCACGTCTACGTCAAGGCACAGAGCGGGGCGACGGTCGCCGAGGAGGCGCCGGGCGTCTACAAGGACGTCGACGAGGTCGTCAGGGTGTCGGACGCGCTCGGCATCGGCGACCGCGTCGCTCGAACCTTCCCCGTCTGTACCATCAAGGGTTGACAGGGCCGGGTCCCGACTCGTCGGGGATCACCGTTCTGGGCCGTCCCACGTGTCGAGGACCGTCTCGTTGCCCGCGGGTGGCGTGTAGAGGACGACGACCCTGCTCGCCGGCGAGACCTCGCGGCCGAACGCGTTGCGACGGCTCAACTGGACTGTCGCGCCCGGCTCTATCAGCGTCTCGTTCTCGACGCCGGCGAGTTGGCTCCAGGCGACGCTCGTCTCGCCGCTCCTGACCGTGAGATTGCCCGCGGTAAACGACTCGCCGCGGTCGTGGGTCACGATGAGGACCGACGACTCGTCGACGTAGTCGTAGGTGAAGTTGGCGTCGGGCCCCTCGCCGTACGACCTGTCCTCGAGGAGGACGTACAGTCCGACGGAACTCGTGACGAGGAGTGTGATGGCGATGAGGATGGCGACGCCCGCGAACTCCGAGACCGCACGGTCATTGGGTCGACGCGGCGACCCCTCCGTCCGAGGCGAGCGTCTCTCGTCCGTGACACTGCGCCCCTCAGCCTGCTCGTCGCTTCGACCGGCGGACGCGTCCGTGGCTGCCATCGTCCGCTCCGAGGTAGACGGACCGACCCCTATACAAACTTCGACGGGAGTATCAGATTCGATAGCCGATCGGACGCGGCGCGGGTGGGGAGACCAGCGAATAGGGAACGATGTAGAGAGAGGGAACATCACGATGGGGGAGACCGGCAGGGGGAAAGCCTTTGAGACCGAGTGGCCACGGACCTAGTATGATAGACGAGACGGTCGAGGAGATCGCGGACATGCAGACGCACAGTTCGTCCGTCGTCGCCGTGAAGGCGGCCGAGGCGTTGCTCGTCCTGACCGAGCGGGAGTATCCGACCGTCGAGGAGTACGTCCGGACGCTCGAGCGGAACAGTCACGCGCTCCGCCGTGCGAACCCCTCGCACGCGTCGCTCCAAACGACACAGCGCGAAATCGTCTCGACAGTGGAGGAAGCCGACGACGAGTCGGTGGCCGACGCGAAAGCGCGGACCCACGACGTGGTCGAATCCGTCGTCGCACGCATCGAATCGGCGAAAGAGCGCGCCGCCGAGCGGGCGGTCGAGTACCTCGAAGACGGGTCGACGATTCTGACGCACGACTACTCCTCGACGGTCCTCGAAGCCATCGAACGGGCCGTCGACGACGGCGTCTCGCTAGAGATCTACTGTACTGAGGCCCGACCGCGATACCTCGGGCGGAAACTGGTGCGAACGCTCGCCGATGTCGACGCCGTCGATGCCCACCTGATCGCCGACGGTGCCGCCGGCCACTTCCTCTCGGGGACCGGCCAGGTCGTCGTCGGGATGGACTGCATCGTCGAGGACACACTGTACAACCGCATTGGCACCTACCCGCTCGCAGCAACGGCGAACGACGCCGGTGTCCCCGTCCGCGTCATCGGTGCCGAGGCGAAGATGGTCACCGGCGGCTTCGCCTTCGAAAACGAACACCGGTCGGCCAGCGAAGTCATCCGCGAACCCGCCGACGGCTTCGCCATCGAGAACCCCGCCTACGACGCCACTCCCACCCGCCTCCTCGACGCCGTCGTCACTGACGAGCAGGTCCACGACTTCTGATACTGTCAGCTGTAACTTCCCGAAGATATTCGCCGCCCCGGGGCGGCGAAATTCGTGACAGACGTACAGCCGGCCGTATGAAGCGTCTCGCTCGATTCACCCCAGTATGCGGGCATCGGGAGTGTCTATGGGTTCGAACGCAGCGACCTCACGCTCTCGGTCATCGTCTGCTCCGCCGTGGTCGGTGTCGTCCCGGAGAACGGCGGAGACGCAGAACAGTGACCTGCTCAGGGTTTGGCGGTGACCATGTCGCAGTCCAGTTCCTCGCGGAGGAACGTCTCGATGTCGGGGTCGTCGACCAGTCGTCGGATCATCTCTCGCCAGCGACCCGCTTGTTTCTTGCCGATGACGACGATGTCGGCGTCGATGTCGACGATCTCGTCGAGCAACGTCTCTTCGACGAGGAGACCGCTCCGGACGACGTATCTGGTCCCCGGCTGACGGCCGAAGGCCTGTTCGACGGCCGCTTTCAGCTCACGGCGCGTGGTCTTGTGGTTGTCCTGATACTGGTCGATATGGACGACGGTGAGTTGCGCGTCCCGCTCAGTCGCGATATCGATGGCCCGGGAGAGCGTCGCCTCCGAGTGTTCGGAGAGGGGGTAGCGTACTGGCACGACGACCTGCGTCATCGAACGTCGGTTCACAGCGCCTACGCGTGAAGCTTTTGATTGAACTCGCCGGGAATCCAGCGATACTCCGTCGGATCAGTCCTCTGTGACGGCCTCGGGGAGTCGTCCCTCCAGCCGAGCGTCGATACCGCACTCGCGAGCGTACTCGACGAGCACCTCGTACTGCATGTCGTAGCGCTCGACGGCGTGGTCTTCGGTGAGCGTCGGGAATTCGCGGTCAGTGATGAGGATGTAATTGGGGACTGCGACGGTGTACCGACCGTCCGATTGGATTGGCTCACCGTCGACGACCGCTTCGTAGCTCCCGTCTTTCCCGGCCACGGAGAGTCCGCTGACGTGGCCGTACCAGTAGTCGTTGAGCCCGTCGAGCCCTCGCCCGTCGGCCTCGGCGACGACCGACTGGAGTTCCGCCCCGGAGACCGACGCGACGACCACAGGCTCCTCGAACGGACTCACGCTGATGAGGTCCGCGACGGTCACGTCCCCGGAGAGCGCGGGCCCTTCGCGGATGCCGCCGCCGTTCTGCAGGCCCACGTCCGCGCCCGTCTTCCAGCGGTAGGCGTCGGCCACGAAGTTCCCCAGTCGCCACTCACCAGTGAAACGACTCTCGCGAGAGCGTGAGAGCGGGTCGGCCACGTGTCCGACTACCTCGTCCAGCCCCTCTGTTTCGATGCGTGCAGTCAGCGCCGCTTCGAGTGATGGGTCCGGCTCGCGATCCTGGGCGTCGTGTCGGGTCACAGAACCGGTCGCGAGGTCGATCTCGTAGACGTACTGCCCCGTCGCGCCCGGTCTAGTCAGTGGTGTCCCGTCGACCACCGTGTCCGTCTGGTCGTGCGAATGGCCGGCGAGGACGGCGTCAACACCGGTTTCGCTGGCTATCGCCCGCGCGTCGTCCTCGTTGGTGTGGGCGAGCGCGAGGACCTGGTTCGCACCGCGGTCGCGGAGCCGTGGCACCCACCGGTCCACGGTCTCGACGGCGGCCTCGAAGTCCAGCGCGTCCGTCCCGGGCGTCATCTCGGGCGTCGCCGGGTCGAGGACGCCGACGACGCCGACCGTCGCGCCGTCGAGAGAGACCGTGATAGCGGGGTTTATTCCCGCCGAAGCGCCGAACCGCTCGCCGTCCAGGGTGACGTTTGCGAGGAGCCACTGCTGAGGAGCGGCTTCGGCGATCGCCCTGAGCGCGTCGAAGCCGTGGTCGAAATCGTGGTTGCCGACCGTCTCGACGTGCGGGTCGACCGCCTCGAAGAAGTCCAGCGACTGTCGACCGTCGGCTACCAACGAAAGGACGCCGGGACCGGTGTTGTCGCCGGACCCGGCGACGAGCGTGTCCGCGCCGCGTCGCGCGTCGAGGAGAGTGGCGACGCGAGCGATCCGCGCTGGGGTGTCGTACGCGTTCTCGAGGTCGGTGTAGTGGAGAACCCGGGGCGACATGGGTCTGCAACCAGTCACCGCTGGCCCAAATCGGCTTCGATGCCGCGACGGAAGGGTTTACACCGCCCTGCCCGATACGACACCTATGGAGGCGAAGTCCGGTCCCGACGCCGAGACACTGTACGTCGACACCGAGGACGCCGAACGCGGGTCCGACGGCCCGTTCTTCGTCGTCTACCGGAGTCCCGACGCCGAGCGGCGATGGGGCTACTACTGCGGGAACTGCGAGTCGTTCCGGACGGCCATGGACTCGATGGGCCGAATCAAGTGCGGTTCCTGCGGAAACCGCAAGAAGCCCGACGAGTGGGACGCCGCACACGAGTAGCCCACGCGTCTGTTCTCACAGTTCCGCCGCGTCTCGACTTCTCACCGCCTAGGAGCGTCGACTCGGCGGACCGGCGCTTTCGTTTGCGACCGACCTCTCCGAAACGTGTTAGCTGTGACAACACTTAATTAGTGTGGAGTGGTATCGATACACGAATGAGGGCTGTTACCAAGCGCCTCGACGAGAAGGCCCAGTCGATCTTCGCAGACCTCGGATACGCGGTGACCGACCGCGGGGGAGAGTATCTCGCCGAGCGGAAGTGGCGCGCCGTCCACGTCACACCCGCAGAGACGTTCGACGAGACGCCCGAGTCCGGCGAGTATCGGTGTTTCGTCACCTGGACAGAAGACGTGCCGGACCTCGAGACGCGTCTCGAGGCGGCCGACCCCGACTACGAGTGGGCGATAATGGGCGTCGACGACGAGGGCGACTACGAGGTCGCCAGCCGACGGACTTCGGCCTGAGTTCGCTGAACCGACGTTTTTCGACCGACACCGACCGTCCGCAGAGGCGATACCGTTTCATGCACGGAGCGATATCTCCGTGCATAGAATGGCACAAGGGGACCTCGGAGCGCTACTGACCAACGCGAAGGTCAACGCGGGACTCGGCTGGGGACTGGTCGCCGTGTTCGGACTGGTGGCCGTCGAAAGCGTGCTCACCGGTGATTACCTGTGGGCGATGTTCGCCCTGCTGGTCGGCGGCGTAGTCACCCTCCCGGCGCTCGTCGCTCGCACCCCGCGAGCGATGCCGCCGTGGGAGGTCGTCCTCGTCGCAGGCCTCCCGGTGGTCGGTCGCGCGGTCGCTCGATTCCAGATCACGAGCGACGTCACGACGTACCTCTCGATCGCCGCGTTCGCGCTGCTCGTCGCCGTGAACCTGCACCTGTTCACCTCGGTCGAGATGAGCGTCGGCTTCGCCGTCCTGTTCGTCGTCGTCACGACGCTGGCCGCGGCCGGCACGTGGGCGCTCGCGCGCTGGGCCTCGGACCTGTATCTCGGCACCGAACTCCTGCTCGCGCCCGGACCCGACGGCGTCGTCGACCGCGAACTGGTCGAACACGAACTGATGGTCGAGTTCGTCGCCTCCGGCATCGCCGGCTTCGTCGCCGGACTGCTGTTCGAGGGGTACATCCACCGACGGATGACGCCCGAGAGCCGGCTCGAGGAGGGAACGGCATGAGGCTTCGCGACCGCCTCGGTATCGGCGAACGGCGACAGCGACAGATCACCTGGGCGATGGAGCTCGTCATGTTCGGCGTCCTGCTCGTCGGGCTCTGGAAGCGAAACGTCCCGATCATCGTCAACGCCGGCGTCGCACTCGCGATCGCACAGCTCGTCCCACTGCTCGAACGCGACTACGGCATCCCGCTGGACGCGGGACTCACGCTGTGGATCACGAGCGCCGTCTTCCTGCACGCGTTCGGAACTATCGGCGTCCCCGGCGGAGACAGTTTCTACCGCACCATCTGGTGGTGGGACCACATGACCCACGCGCTCTCGTCGTCGGTCGTCGCCGGCGTCGGGTACGCTACCGTCCGCGCGATAGACGAACACTCCGAGCAGACCTACCTCCCGCCGCGGTTCATCTTCGTCTTCATCCTCATGTTCGTCCTCGCGTACGGCGTCTTCTGGGAGATCATCGAGTTCGCGCTCGCCGAAGGGGCGGCGCTCCTGGGGACCGGAACCGTCCTCACCCAGTACGGGCTCGCCGACTCGCTGATGGACCTCGTGTTCAACACGCTCGGGGCGGTCGTCGTCTCGGTCTTGGGGACCGCCCACTTCAACGGCGTGAGCAGCTACATCGAGGAGCGCCTCGAACGGCGAACCGTCTGAGACCGCCGTTCGACCCCGTGTTGGGCGGCGGATACTTTTATGCCGGGCAGTCGTAGGGACTGTTGCGATGGTTTTCAAGAAGATCACGCTGATCGGGACCAGTACCGAGAGCTTCGACGAAGCCGTCGACGACGCCGTCGACCGCGCGGAGGACACCCTCCAGAACGTCTACTGGGTGGAAGTCGAAGAGATGGGCGTCGAGATGGCGAACGTCGAGAGCAGGGAGTACCAGGCGGAGGTCGAGGTAGCGTTCGAGCTCGAAGACTGAGTCGGCGCGACGCGGCGGTCAGGTCCGGAAACTCTCGCCGCAGCCGCACTCGCTGACGACGTTGGGGTTCTGGACGTGGAACCCTTCGCCCTGCAGGCCACCCTCGAAGTCCAGCACGGAGCCCTCGACGTAGTTGCTGCTCGCGGGGTCGACGATCACTCTGAGTCCGTAGTGTTCGTACACCGTGTCGTCCTCGTCGGGCTCGTACTCGAAGCGCATCCCGTAGGAGAGCCCCGCACAGCCGCCCTGCTGGACGAACAGCCGCAGGCCGGCCACGTCCGTGTCCATGTCCTCGTCTTCGAGCAACGAGAGGGCCTCCGAAGCGGCCGCCTCGGTCACCTCGATCTCCTCTCCCCCGGGCTCCGGACTCTCCTCGGTCGTGGAACTCATACAGATGAATTCCGGGCCGAACGTGTTAACCCTGTTGGCACCGCCACCGAGACTCGGCCGGCGAGACTTCGCGGCCGACCGCGAACAGTCCTACAGACGCTTCCGGAAGATGTACTCCGTCGTCGTGACGCCCTTGTGGTCGGTCTCGCGTTCCTCGACCTGCTCGAAGCCCGTCGACTCGTAGAACGCGACGGCGCGGTCGTTCTCCGCCAGCACTTCCGCCTCGTAGACGCCCGCGTCGCGGTCGTATAGCGACTGTTCGATCTCCGCGAGCAGGTTGCGAGCGATCCCCTGTCGCCAGTGCTCGGGGTCGACGTAGAGGCGGTAGAGCTGGTGGACGCGACGGGGTGGGTGCGGCCCTGCGTGCGCGTACCCGACGACCCCGTCGTCGACGACGGCGACCGAGAAGTCCTGTGCGTCGTGGTCGATGCCCGATTCGATGGCGTCGTCCTCGTACCATTCGTCGACGGTCTCGTCGACGACGTCGGGGCCGAGGATGTCGTCGTAGACGGCGTGCCAGGATTCGCGCGCGACGCGCTGGATACCGGCCACGTCGGCCATATGAGCCGGTCGATACAGCGGTTCGGCTGTCATGCTCGTCCGAACGACGCTGCCGCAGAAAGACCTGACGACCCACGACGAGCCGGCGAGTCCGGTTACGCGTCGGTCTCGTCGTCGCTGTCCTCGAACCGCGCGTCGACGCTGTGAGCGTGCGCCTCCAGTCCTTCGGCGTCCGCGAGCGTGGTGACCGTCTCGCGGAGGTCGCCGAGCGCGTCACGCGAGAGTCGCTGGACGGTCGTCGAGCGGAGGAAGGTGTCGACGGAGAGGCCGCCGGTGACGCGGGCCTTTCCGTTGGTCGGGAGGACGTGATTCGTCCCGGTCGCGTAGTCGCCGGCGGCGACCGGACTGTACGGCCCGAGGAACGCGCTCCCCACGCTCGGGATGCGGTCGAGCAGTGCGTTCTCGTCCTCGGCCTGGATCGAGAGGTGTTCGGGGGCGTACTCCTCGGCGAACAGTACCGCCTCGCTTATCGAGCGGGCGAGGAACACGCCGCTCGCGTCGTTGTCCAGCGCCGAGCGGATCGTGTCTTCGCGCTCGCGGCCCGTGGCGTGAGTCTCCACAGCCGACGCGACGGCTTCGGCGGTCGCTTCGTCGTCCGTGACGGCCGCGACGGAACTCGTCTCGCCGTGTTCTGCCTGCGCGACGAGGTCGGCGGCGACGTGGGACGGGTCGGCCGTCCCGTCGGCGAGGACGAGTACCTCGCTCGGGCCCGCAATGAAGTCTATCTCCACGTCACCACGGACCTCGGCCTTGGCGGCGGTGACCCACCGGTTGCCCGGACCGACGATCTTCTGGACGGCGTTGATCGTCTCGGTCCCGTAGGCGAGCGCGGAGATGGCCTGTGCGCCGCCGACCTGGTAGACCGCGTCCGCGCCGGCGACGTGGATCGCCGCGAGCGTCACGGGATCGAGCTCCTCGGCGGGCGGCGTCGCGACGACGACGTGGTCGACGCCGGCGACGACGGCCGGGATGACGCCCATCAGGACGCTGGAGGGGTACGCGGCCGTTCCACCCGGCGCGTAGACGCCGACAGTCTCCAGCGGGCGGAACCGCCGTCCGAGTTCCCGGCCCTCGAAGTTCTCGGTCCAGTCTCCGGGGAGCTGGCGCTCGTGGAAGGCGCGAACGTTCTCGGCGGCGTCTTCGATCGCGTCACGGGTCTCGTCGTCGGTCTCCTCGGACGCACGCTCGACCTGGTCGGTGACGTCGATGTTCCCGACGTCGACGCCGTCGATCTCCTTCGAGAGGTCTCTGAGCGCCACGTCGCCTTCCGTTCGGACGCGGTCGACGATGTCGCGGACGTCGTCGCGAACGGCGTCCACGCCCGCGTCGCGGTCGAACAACGCCGCCCGCTCGCCGGGGTCGAGCGCGTCCACACTTCGCACGTTCATGCCGTCCCCTATCCGCGACTGACCCATACGAGTTGCTATCGCGGATGCAGTGAGGCGCGGAACGCGACCAAGACGTGTGGGGGGAAAAAAACTCAAGCCTGCCAGTACCACCAGGCGGTGACGACGAGTATCATGAAGAGCCCACCGAGGAAGAACGCGACCGCGGGGTCGGCGAGGAGCCCGTCGCCGGCGCTTTCGGCGGCCTGAACCGTCTGGATCGGGGTATCCGCGGACGGCGTCATCGCCGTACCCGACTCCATTCCGGTCGCCTCCGGCGTCGGCGACGGCGCTTCCGTGGGTATCGGCGTGTCCATCGGCGCCTCCGTCGGCGTCCGTGTCGGGGCCGACGTCGCCGTCGGGGTTGGTTCCGACGTCGCAGTCGGGGTAGACTGAGGCGTCGCAGTCCCAGCAGGTGTCGGCGACGGCGTTCCAGCGGGCGTCGGCGTCGCCGTATCGACGGATGTCTGCGTCGCAGTCGCAGACGGTTCGGCTATCGCGGTGGGCGTCCCGTCCGGCGCGGGCGTCGCGGCTCCGTCCGTCGCCGTCTCCTCGCCGCCGTAGACGCCGACGTCGTCCTCTGGCGTCGGCGTCTCAGTCGCGTCCGCCACAGCGTCACCGGCTCCGGCGTCACCGCCGCCACCGTCGCCGCCGTCGCCACCGGACTGCGGTTCGCTCGACTCCGCGCCGTCACCGGAGCCGCTCGAGACTGAGACGTCGAAACTGCCGAGCCACGGCCCGTCCTCGAACAGTCGTCTGATGGCGAGACTCGCGACCGCCAGTAGGCCGACCGACCCGAGAAGTCGAGTGAGTGCCGTTTTCAGTCGCGACCGGTGGTGCTCTCGACCGGCGAACAGGACTAGCGCTTCGCTCGCCGGCGCGTAGATGGTCATCTCTGTCCCCTTCTCGGAGTACCCCTCCCCTGCGGGTTGGATCAGCTCCGCGTCTTCGAGTCGCTCGACGTGATAGTGGACGTTCTGGAGCGAAGTCCCCACCTCGTCGCGGATCTCCGGGGGAGTCTTGGGCTCCTCGTACAGCGCCGCGAGTATCTTCCGAGCCGTGTCCGACGAGAGCGCGGAGAGCGCCTCCTCGGTCGCCTCGTCGTCCAGGTCCAGCACCCGCGGCTCGTCGGGCGACCGTGTTGGTTCCGATTTGAACGGCAGCAGACGACCCATTGCTCGATCCAATATAGGCAACCCTAATGGGCTTTCCCGTAGGACAAAAACTCGTTTGATACTGTGCACTCGCGCTCAGCGGCCGGTCAGCCGTTACCGGTAGATCCGCGTCAGTACATGCAATGAGGACAGAACGACCGCCAGACTGACTTCGCCGACCAAAACGAAAAAGAGCGAGAGCAACCGTTCGGCCGATGGGAGGACCACGCTGTAGCCGTACCACCCGGTCCCGACCGCGAGTGAGAGGAAGAGAGCGTGGACCAGTATCCAGAGCCCGCGAGATGTTCGGGTACACCATCGCGATGCTGCTCGGGCTGGTCCCGTTCCTCGCGGTCGTCCTCTATTTCCTCCCGTACTGACCGGGAGTCGTCTGCCGGTTCCTGTCACTCCGGAAGGAACGGCTTTTCAAACAGACGGGCCAAAGGTGCAGTATGTCAGCGAGCAAAGGGTCCCCGCTGCGGACGGTCGTCGCAGTCGTCTCTGCCGTCGGCCTCGGCGCCGGAGGGCTCCTCCTCGGATTCGTCTTGACCGCTATCGCGCTCGGCGTGGTGGTCGCCGGACTGGGCGTCGACATTCCACCGGCCGCACAGATCGTCGTGAGTCTCGTCTTCGTCCAGGGAGTCGGGTCCGCCGGCGTCGCCTACGCGTATCTGAAACTTCGCCCCGTCGTCGGTCCGAAGATCCGTTCGGTCCTCGGGCTCCAGGGGGTCCCCGGACCGTTCGATATCGACGTGGCTGTGCCGGACCTCCGGCAGGCCGCGATCGTCGTCGGCGGGTACGTGCTCGCACTCGGTGCCGCGTTCGCCGGTTCTATCGTCGTCACGCTCCTCCAGGTAGACACCGGCACGAACCAGGCCGCCGAGATGGGCATGGAGAATCCTGAAGTCCTCCTGCTGCTCATCCCTGCCTCGGTCCTGATCATCGGCCCGGGCGAAGAACTGCTCTTCCGCGGCGTCGTTCAGGGGCGCCTCCGCGAGGTGTTCGGGCCTATCGTCGGCATCCTGCTTCCGAGCGCCGTCTTCGCGGGGCTCCACTGGTTCGCGCTGACCGGTGGGTCCGCGACGGGTAACCTCGTCGCACTCGGGATCCTGATCGGACCCGCGCTCGTCTTCGGAGCCGCATACGAGATCACGGACAACATCGTCGTGCCGTCGCTGATCCACGGGATCTACAATGCCACGCTGTTCTCGCTCCTGTACGTCGTCGTCGCGTTCGGCGACCGGCTCCCGGACCCGCAGAACTCGACCGCCGCCGTGCTGGCACTGCTCTGATCAGAGCAGCGACGCGACGTCCAGCGCGGTCGGGTAGATTCCGACGACTCCAGCACTGACGGCGCCCGTCAGTGCACTCGCGCGGTCCGCGTCCGCGGATATCCGTCCAGTGTCGGTCGCGTAGGCAGAGACGAACCCCAGTGGCGTGAACAGAAACGTCGTGGCCCGCCCGTACGGCGGTTCCAGCCCGCCCACGAACGCGATTACGGCCATCCCGGTCGCACCGAGCATCGAGACGAGGATGATCGCAGCCGTCCCGGGGCCCACGGGCATCGCTACGGGGCTTTGACAGGGGTCGTCTTGACGGTGTGGGACTCGGATCGCGGAAGCCTCGCTACCGAGTGCGGAGTGTCGCCCGGAACACTACCAGGCGAGAACCTACGAGTGGAGTCAGAAAAACGCACATCTGTCGCCGTGACCCCTCGAAAACGCCGAACTACTCTCGTTCGAGAGCGTCCGCCTTCCTCGCGGGCGCGTACGCCGCCTACCGCATGCTTCGGGGTCAGCGTTGTCCCCCCTCGCCGTCCCAACTCGACTACTACCTCCAGGGCGGGTTCACGCCCGCACACCCAGTGAGCGTCGAACTCGGCGGGAACGTCGCGGACTACGTCGTCCGGGACCTCGCGGAGTGGATTCAGCGCGTCGCGCCGTAGGGAGACCGCGGAGACGTCTCGCAGCGGCGTCGAATATCGCCCGCGACACTACCGGCCGGCAATCCACTATAGTAGAATTTGAAAGCGTTTGCACGGTCGATCGCACGTAGTCGTGCGGTCGTCCGGGCGATGTCTTTCAAATTCTACTATAGTAGGCTCGGTGAAACTGAAATAGTCCTACTCAGGGTCGGAAAACGGCGTCCTCACTGATTCGCTTTCGCGGCCGGATAGATATCACGGCACTCAGCACGGCTGGATTCAGCAATCCCCGAGGACGAACGCTCGTCGGCTCGCCTTCAGTACATCGAGCGTCCGTCGTCCGTACTCAGATCCACGCATCGAGTTCTTCGCGGCCACCGAAACGTTCGCGGTCGCCATAGGCGTCAATCATTGACAGTAGACCGGACGCGGTTTGATAGGCTGGCGTAGTATCGTCGTAGAGCAACACAATACCGGTTTCACGTCGCTCGTCACAATGATGCGCGCTTCGTTCCGAGCGTATGGAAGCACATCCTGCTCGTCTTTCGCACCTTGCCACAGCGCATCCCGGACGTGCTCAGCGTTGACGCTCTCCTTTTCGAGATAGTTCGCGGTCTTGGGGTCGATGTTTTCGTCCAGCAGGAAGCGCCACGCCGCCATCTCAAGCCGTGTCGGGGTTCACGTCTTCGGGACGGTCTATCGACGCCCGGAAATCGGCCATCGCGTCCCCGCGGGCGCGCTCGACATCGCGCATCTCGCGGGGGTGGTCGTGGTAGTAGGCAAGCGCGTGATACACGTCCGCCACGTCGAGGTCGTAGCGGTCGGCGACAGTCCCCGGGTCCACGTCGCGCTCTTCGACGAGGGCGTACACCTGCCGGACACTGACCCGCCGACCCTGGACGTGAGGCTCGTCCATGAGGGTCTCGGAGATGCGACGCATATCGCCCTCGGACATACCTGTCTGTTTCGTCCGGATGTCTAAAAGCGTGCCGCCGCCGTCGCACGTGAGACTGCCGAAGGGAATGTTCGCCCGCGACAGGTGGTCGTGTTAAGTTAGGAGTGAGGCGGTCAAGGTTTCAGGTTTCCATGCCGAAAACCGACCGCCTCAGCGGTGGTATCGACTGGATCGAGTTAGAGTTTCCGGAGCGCGAACGGACATCCGAGCCGATCATTGAAGTTGGTATTCAGTTGTATCTGGCGGAACTATCACTTTCGAATACTAAATA
>PXSD01000154.1 GCA_003023165.1 Halobacteriales archaeon QS_9_67_15
TCCCCTGTTCGCGCTTCTCGGCGACCGCGTCGAGGGAGTCACCGGGGTCGGGCCCCACTCCCGAACTGCCGCCGCCGATCGACCGCGCGGCGACCCCACCGACCGCGACGGCACCGACTGCGCCACCCAGATTCCGGAGCGTCCGACGGCGACCGACGGACCGCCGCCGTCCGCTGCCGAGGAGTCGGAGGAGTGCGGGGCCCGCGAGTGCGAGCACCGTGGCGAGCGTCCACCGCCAGCGGACGCCGTCGCTTGCCGCCCAGAACCCGACCGCGGTGAGGGCGACGACGACTCCCGCCACCCCTCGAAGGAGCAGCCGCTGTTGTCGGCGGTTCGGCCCGTACCCCTCCGCGAAGGCGGCGATCCCGGCCGCGCTCGCGACAGCCGTGACCGCGATTCCGGACATCAGCGCCACCTGGGCCAACCCCCCGAGCGTCTCGATGGCGACCGTCGCGACGGGTCCCGGCGACACCTCGATAACGGCCTGCGCGGCGACCGCTAGCGGGTGACCGCCCACGAGCGGCGCGACCGCGAGGACCCCGAGGAGCCACACCACCGTTGTTGCCGCCCACCCGAACGCCGCGCTATCGCCGCTGTCCATGCATCGGAGTCAGGACTACGCGCGGGAATAGTTTGCGGGTTCGGCACCGCGCCGGTCCAGCGTCTCGTTGGCCAGCAGCCAGTAGACGACCGACAGGGCCTTGCGCCCCTTGTTGTTCGTCGGGACGACCAGGTCCACGTTGGAGGTCTGGTTGTTGGAGTCGCACATCGCGATGACCGGGATGCCGACGGTGATGGCCTCCTTGACGGCCTGGGCGTCGCCGATCGGGTCGGTGACGACCACGACGTCCGGCTCGATGTACCCCTCGTAGTCGGGGTTGGTCAGCGTGCCCGGGATGAAGCGGCCGGTGCGGGCGCGAGCGCCCACGGCGTCGGCGAACTTCTCCGCCGGGAAGCGGCCGTACTGGCGACTCGACGCCACGAGGATCTGCTCGGGGCTGTAGTTCGCCAGAAAGTCCGCCGCCGTCCGGATCCGCTGGTCCGTCATGCTCACGTCGAGCACGTACAACCCGTCCGTCCGGACGCGGTGGATGAACCGGTCCATGTCTTTCGTTTTCTGCTGGGTACCGATGTGGACACCTGCTGCCAGGTAGTCCTCGACGGGGATGAGGAGGTCTGCCTCGTCGTCGGGCATGACGTCCTCGTCGAGGGCCGGCCCCTCGTCGGCCTCGGCGGCCGCCTCGTCGCCGGCCTCGTCGACCACATCTTCGGCCCCAGCGGCCGATTCCTCAGTCTCTGCCTCGGTGACTGCCTCCTCGTCGACGTCCGGGTCGACGTCGGATTCGGCGGCGTCGAGGCCTTCGTTCTCGTTTCCGCTCATACTGCGTTGTCCTCGATTCGGATGAGTTCGTTCAGCTTGGCGGTGCGCTCGCCCGCGACCGCGCCCGTCTTGATGAACGGCGCGTCCGTCGCGACTGCGAGGTGTGCGATCGTGGCGTCCTCCGTCTCGCCGCTGCGGTGGGAGATTACGTGTCCGTAGGCGTTCTCGACGGCCAGTTCGATGGCGTCGAACGCGTCCGACAGCGTCCCGATCTGGTTCGGCTTGATCAGGATGCTGTTGGCCGCGCCCCGCTGGATGCCGTCACCCAGTCGGCTCGTGTTGGTCACGAACAGGTCGTCGCCACAGACTAACGTCCGGTCGCCGACCCGCTCGGTGAGCGCCGCGAACCCGTCGTAGTCGTCCTCGTCGAGCGGGTCCTCGACGTACGTGAGGTCGTACTCGCGCACGAGGTCGGCGATGTACTCGACCTGTTCGTCCGTACTGCGCTCGCGGTCCGAGTACTGGTAGGTACCGTCGCCGGACTGTGTCTGGCTGCCCGAGGCGTCGTCCGACGCCTCGCTGTCCTCGTATATCTCCGCCGCGGCCACGTCCAGCCCGAAGCGGATCTCGAAGCCGACCTCGTCGGCGACGGCCGTCGTCGCCTCGTCCATGACCTCGAACGCTTCGCTGTCGTCGATCGAGGGCGCCCACGCGCCCTCGTCGCCCTTGCCGCAGGGCTCGTCGCGCTCCAGGAGGATGTCGTGGACTTTCTCGTGGACCGCCGCGTTGGCGAAGATGGCCTCCGAGACGGACGGCGCACCGACCGGCGCCGACAGGAACTCCTGGATGTCCGTCGCGTCGGCGGCGTGCTCGCCGCCGCCGATGATGTTCCCGAGCGGGACCGGGAAGCTGTTCCCGCGGAAGGTGCCGCCGAGGTGCTGGTAGAGCGGCATCCCCGTCACGCTCGCACCGGCCTTCGCCGCCGCCATCGAGACGGCGACCGCGCTGTTGGCGCCGATCGACGAGAAGTCGTCGGTGCCGTCGGCCGCGTGCAGCGCCGCGTCGACCTCGCGCTGGTTGCCCGCGTGGACCTCCCCGACGAGTCGGGGCACGGCGTCCTCGCGGGCCTTCGCGATGGCCTCGCTGGCCGGCAGTTCGATGGCCTCGTACTCGCCCGTGGAGGCGCCGCTCGGTGCGGCCGCGCGGCCGAAGCCGCCCTCTTCGGTCAGCACGTCGGCCTCGACCGTCGGGTTGCCCCGCGAGTCGAGCACGCGACGCAGTCGAACGTCGGTGACCAGCGTCACGCCTCCTCACCTCGCTGGACGGTGAACGGAAGCACGCCCGAGTCGTACTCCTCGGCCGCGATCAGGATCGGCTGGCTCTGCTCGGTGTCGACGAGGACCGGTGCCCCGTAGGCCACCTGCAGCGCTCGCGCGCCGATGATTCGCGCCTTCTCGTAGCGGCTGTATGACTGGCTCATTGGTAGGGTGCGACGATGTCGACCAGGTCCTTGTGCGAGACGAGCATCCGCCGGCAGCAGTGGCGCTCGACCCCGAGTTCGTCGAGGACCCTCTCCGGGTCCTCGTCGCCCTCCTTGGCGCGAGCCTTGAACTCCTGCCAGTGCTCACCGACGACGTTCCCACACGTGAAACACCGGACCGGGACCATCATGGCGATATCACCTGTAGGACTTCTGGTAGCGAGCCCGTGCGCCGGGGCCGCCCCACTTCTTGGATTCGCTCTGGCGCACGTCGTTGACGAGCAGCGAGCGGTCGAACTCCATGAACGCGTCGCGGAGTTCGGCGTCGTTGGTGTGCTGGACGAGGCCGCGGGCGATAGCGGTGCGGGCCGCGTCGGCCTGCCCTATCACGCCGCCGCCCTGCACGTCCACGTCGATGTCGACCTCCTCGCGGAGCTCGTCGTCTGCCAGGCGGAACGGTTCGAGCATCTTCAGTTGCGCCTGCTCCGGCTCGGTCAACTCGACTGGCTGTGCGTTGATACGCACGCGGCCCTCGCCCTCGCGAACCGTCGCGCGGGCCACGGCCGTCTTCTTTTTGCCTGAGGTGTTCGTTACCATGTTTTGTTCGCTCCAAGCGCTTCGCTGACGTCACCGAGCGTGACGAACTTGATGCTCGAAAGGCGGTCCAGGGACGTGCCCTCGAGGACGTCCGCTTCGACGGCTTCGCCGTCCCCGTCTCCGAAGGCCTCGCGACCGCGCGAGGTCTTGTGAGGGACCATGCCGCGGATCGACCGCTTCATGATGCCGTCGGGGCGCTTCGGGTAGGCCGGACCGCGGTCCGACCCGAGTTCGCGGCGCTGCTCGAACGTCCCGATGACGTCCTGCTCGCTGCCGGTGACGACCGCGCGCTCGGCGTTGACGACCGCGACCGTCTCGCCCTCCAGCGCCCGGGTGGCCACCTTCGAGGCGACGCGCCCGAGGATGCAGTCCCGCGCGTCGACGACCACGTCTGCGTCGAACTCCGCGAGGCTCATCGGATCACCCGCACGTTCGAACCGTCTGGATTGTTCTCGAGTACCTGTTCTAGCGTTGTCGCCTCGCCGACCTGGTCGATCTTCGTCCGGGCGGTGCCGGAAAAGTCGACCGCGGCGACGGTGACGTCCTTCTGGAGGACACCACTACCGAGCACTTTCCCGGGCACGACCACGGTCTCGTCTTCCTGGGCGTATCGCTCGATGCGACCCAGGTTGACTTCCGCGTGCGTGCGCCGCGGGCTCTCTAAGCGCTCGGCCACGTCGCCCCAGACGTCGCCGCCCGAGTTGCGGGCGGTCGCCTTGAGGTCTGCGATGAGACGACTGAGTCTCGGATTGCTCTTGCTCATACGTTTCTCCTGGAAAAGTGCAGGGAGCAGGATTTGAACCTGCGGACCCCTACGGGACAGCGCCCTGAACGCTGCGCCGTTGGCCTGACTTGGCTATCCCTGCGCGCAGTTCGCTGTTTCGTCGGGCCCCTCAAACCGCTTTCGGTATCGGCGCTCGTCGCACCGAGTCCGACCGCGATCCGCGCATTTTCAGCCGGACGGGCCGGTCGCTCGACGTCACCGGACGCTGCCGGCGACCAGTTTCGAGCGACGTGGGTCCGGGGAGCCTGTGTCATCGTTACAGTTGGACTGATTCGCGGAGTTCGTCGGCGCGGTCCCGCAGCGAGTCGACCGCGCGGGTGACGAGCGCGTCGACCGTCAGCGACCCGTCCGTCTCGACGCTGAAGACGAAGGCGTTCGGCACGTCCTCGACCTCCAGCTCCTTGCCGGGATACCGCTCCGTCAGGTCGTTGTCGAACTCGTCCGTCGGGATCAGCTCGCCGTCTTCCTCGATGACCCCACGCAGGATGTGGGGTTCGTCGTCGGCGAACTCGCCCTTGTCGCCGACCACGTTCACCCGCTGGAGGTGCCGGTAGCCCACGGCCACGCCGCCCTGGTGTTTGGCGTGTTCGCGGCCGCGGTCCAGCACCGCGTCGGCCTCGACTTCGAGTCGCTGGCCGGCCTTGAGGTCGATGATCGGGATGTTGTCGTCGGCGGGCTGGACCATCTCGTCGCTGCTGACGATGTCGCCGGAGTAGGCGGTCACCGTCTCCGCCGCCTCTTCGCGGCTCGGCCCCTCGACGTCCAGCGCGAGCGTCACCTCGTCGCCGACCTCGAACTCGCCGTCGGGCGTGGTCAGCGGCACCAGCCCGAGTCGGAGTCCGATCTGCTCGTCGAACATCACGCTGGAGTTCTCCACGACGCGCAGCCGGTCGATGGAGAACGTCGGCACGTCGGCGATCATCGCGCGACGGATGCCGTTGGCGAACGCGGGCGTGATCCCGCGCACCAGGAAGCGTGCGTCCCGGTCACCGCGCTCGACGAACTCGACCTCGTAGTCCTGCATCGTTAGAATCCCGCGTTCTTGGGACCGCGAGTGCCGTCGTGCGGGATCGGGGTGACGTCCTCGATGCGGCCGATCTCGAGCCCGGCTCGCGCCAGCGCTCGGATGGTCGCCTGCGCGCCCGGTCCGGGGTTGGTCTGCTGGTTGCCACCGGGACCGCGCACGCGGACGTGAACGCCCTCGACGCCCTGTGCCTGTGCCTTCTCCGCGACGACCTCCGCCATCTGCATGGCCGCGTACGGCGACGCCTCGTCGCGGTTCTGCTTGACGACGGTCCCGCCGGAGGACTTCGCGAGCGTCTCGGCGCCCGTCTCGTCGGTGATCGTGATGATCGTGTTGTTGAACGATGCGTGCACGTGGGCGACGCCCCACTTCTCGTCCTGGGTCTCGCTCATGTTACTGCTCCTCCGCTCGTTCCGGGTGAAGTTCGTCCGTCAGCGGACTGTTCTCGTCGAACTCGACGGCACTCTCCTCCGTCACGTCGATCTTCTTCGACGGTCGGGTGACGCGCTGCCCCTCGACCGTGACGTGCCCGTGACTGACGAACTGCCGCGCCTGTCGCGTCGTGTTGGCCAGCCCCTTCCGGTAAACCACCGTCTGCAGTCGTCGTTCGAGGATGTCCGTCACGTCCAGCGACAGGATGTCGTCCAGCGAGTCGGTGTCGTCGAGGACGCCGATGCGCTTGAGGCGGCCGAGGAACTCCTCGGTCTCCTTGGCGCCGCTCGCGGTGTCGGTCTGTCCGAGGAGCTTCCGGGCCTCGCGCCGGTAGGAGCGTAGTTCGGACTGGGCGCGCCAGAGCTCCTCCTTGTTCTTCAGACCGTACTGGCCGATGAGACCGGACTCCTCGGCGATACGTTCGCCCTGGTAGGGGTGGTTCGGCGTCTCGTAGAACTTGGTGTTGCTACCGAGTGCCATTACTCCTCATCCTCCTCGGCTTCGGCTGCCTCTGCCTGTTCTTCCTTGATCGCCTCGACGTTGACGCCGATGGTCCCCTCGGACCGGCCGGTGGACTTCGTGCGCTGACCGCGGACTTTCTGTCCGCGCTTGTGTCGGACGCCCTTGTAGGAGTCGATCATCTTCATGCGGTTGATGTCCTGCCGGCGCGTCAGGTCGAGGTCGTTCCCGATCTCGTGGGTGGTTTCGCCGTCAAAGAAGTCGTTCTGGTGGTTCGCGAGCAACTCGGGCTCTTCGAACAGGGCCACTTCGTCGATGTCCTCCTCGTCGAGTTTGCCGAAGACGGCGCGGCGGTCGATGCCTGCCTCGTCGGCGATGATGCGGGCCGCGCGATGGCCGATCCCGTTCATGTCGGTGAGCGACCGCTCGACGGACTTCGTGCCGTCGAGGTCGGTCTGGCCGATGCGGACGAAGTAACGAATGTCTTCCTCCTCGCCTTCGTCCGGGTCTTGGTCTTCTGCACTCATATGTCTGTGATCTGTGTGAGCGTCGTGGCGGGGATTCGAACCCCGGAGGCTGTACGCCACAGAGTTAGCAACCCTGCGCCTTGGGCCAGGCTTGGCTACCACGACACGCGTTTGGCTGCGTGCTTTGTGTACTACCGCCCTCGCAATCAGCGACTCCGACGAGCCACCTGCGGGACTCGGGACCCGATGCCCCTGCACGAGCGTACCTGAATTACCTTCCGGCCACTATTTAAACATCACGAAGTGAGCGCCTCGCGCCACGCCGTCACACGGACGCGATACCGCGACACGGGCTCGGCTCGGCCACCTCGGTTTCGTCCCGACGCCAGGGCTTATACTGCCGGCTGTACGTCTGTCAAGAATTTCGCCGCCCCGGGGCGGCAAATATCTTCACGAAGTTAC
>PXSD01000155.1 GCA_003023165.1 Halobacteriales archaeon QS_9_67_15
GCGACGTCGACGCCGCGAGTTCCTACGTCGACCTCGACGACGTCGCCGCGGTCCTCGACGACGGGGACGACAGCGAGTCGGTGACGTTCACCGTCGAAGGACACGACGTAACCGTCGACGGTGGCGGCCACGTCACCGTCGCATCTTCCGACTGAGCGCGTCTGACCGGAGAATCACTCCAACGGGTAAGCCTAACTCGGTGGACAGACAACCCCCGGTGTGACGCGCCTCGCACTCATCGCACACGACGACGAGAAGCCCGAGATGATAGAACTCGCGGAGAGCTACGAATCGGTGCTCTCCGGGTTCGAGCTCGTCGGAACGGGGACGACCGGGAAACGAGTCGCCGAGGAGACCGGACTGACGGTCGAACGCAAGGAGTCCGGTCCGCTCGGTGGCGACGCCCAGCTCGCTGCCGAGGTCGCAGCGGAGCGCATCGACGGGATCATCTTCCTCCGGGACCCGCTGACCGCACAGCCCCACGAGCCCGACATCAGCGCGCTCCTGCGTATCTGCGACGTCCACGACGTGCCGCTCGCGACGACGCGGACCAGTGCAGAGTACGTCCTCGATGGGCTGGCGGCCGACTACGAGGGCGAGTGACGGCTCCGCAACGAGCCGGACACTGGTCTCGCGACCGTGAGAATCCGAAAGCGGGGACCGTGCCGGCCGGCGGCAGGAGGGGCACGGTGGAGGGCCGAGCGGACAGCGGGGAGGGGTGGGCTCGGAAGGCACTCGGTCGTACACCCGGCTCTATTAAACCCCTTGTCGAGGCTCAAAGAGCGATTGTACGTATCGACGACGGACGCCGGTCCGGACGGACACGCCGGGGACAAGACCTAACCCGCGGCCGCGCTTCCGGTTCGGACATGAGCGATGCATCACTACGTGCGCCGGCCGAGACCGCGGTCCGGCAGTGCATGAACCTCGGGAGCGAGGAGTCGTGTGCGGTCGTCACCGACGACGAGCGCCAGGCGATCGGCGCGGCACTGTACGCCGTCGCGAGCGAGGTCACAGACGACGCGACGGTCGTCCGCTATCCGCCCGGCGACCAGCACGGCGCGGAACCGCCCGAACCCGTCGCCGCCGCGATGGCCGGCGCGGACGTGGTACTCGCACCGACGACGAAGAGCCTCAGCCACACGCAGGCCCGCACCGACGCCAACGACGGCGGCGCTCGCGTCGCCACGCTCCCCGGCATCACCGACGGCGTCTTCCTCATGGGGCTGGACGCCGACTACGACTCCATCGCGACCGAGTCAGAGCGCCTTCACGACCAGGTTGCGGGCGCGGAGACGGTCCGCGTGACGACGGACCTGGGCACAGACATCACGTTCGAGCCCGGCGACCGCGAGTGGCAACTCGACACCGGCATCGTCCACGAGCCGGGCCAGATGTCGAACCTCCCGGCCGGCGAGATCTTCCTCAGTCCCGAGGACGCCCACGGTCGGTTCGTCGTCGACGGGACGATGATGCCCCACGGAAAGCTCGACGACGGGCAGACGCTCGAATTCGAGGTCGAAGACGGGTACGTGACCGACATCTCCGACGACGCGGTGCAGGCCGATGTCGAGGAAGCCGCCGGAGCGGTAGGCGACGACGCCTACAACCTCGCCGAACTGGGGATCGGATCAAATCTCGCCGTCGAGGACCTGGTCGGGTCGGTCCTGCTGGACGAGAAGGCTGCAGGCACGGTCCACATCGCCATCGGCGACGACCATGGTATCGGCGGGGACACCCACGCGCCGATCCACCTCGACGGGATCATCACGAAGCCGACGGTGTACGCGGATGGGGAGGAAGTGGAACTTCCTCGGACCGAGTGAGCGGCGAAGCCGCGAATGCGGAGAGGTCGTAGACCTCCCGTCGGTCGAGCGGGGAGCGTAGCGAGGCCGACCGAAGGAAGGCCTCGATGCGAGCGGGGAACCTGTGACCCGCGAGGTAGTGACCCGTGAGACGGCGAGGGGATCGAGGCACCGAGCGGCGAGCCACGCGACTCAGCGGACTTTTACGCGCTCGCGGGCAACGTACGAGCATGACCGAGACCCAGGAGCGGGTCGCCGTCACCTGCCCCTCGTGTTCGCCGGACCTCGAGACCGTCCACGAAGTGCTCGCGACGGGCGGCGGCCACGCGACGATCCGCTGTACCGAGTGCAGTCACACGCACAAGCACAAGCTCGAATCGACGACCGAGTACGAGCGCGAAGTCGTCGTCTCCCAGGACGGCGAGTCGTTCACCGCGACCGCCGACGTACCCGAGGGCGAACAGCTCGCCGTCGGCGAGGAGTTCCTCCTCGACGCCGACGAGGCGATCATGACCGTCCGCATCACCAGCCTCGAGCTCGACGGCGACCGGCGCGTCGAAGAGACGACCGCCGAAGACGTCGAGACCATCTGGACCCGCGCCGTCGGGAACGTCAGCGTCAACATGACGCTGCACCCGAGCGACGGCCGCCACGACGAGACGCGCTCGCTGACCGTACAGGTGCCGGGCGACTACGAGTTCGTCATCGGCGAGACAGACGAGCTGGGCGGTGAGGAGTTCGAGATCGAAGGCGTCCACATCCGCGACGACGCCGTCGGTTACGAGTACGAGAAGCTCGACTTCGACGGTGACATCGCGTTCGCGAAGGACGTCAAACGGCTGTACGCGCGCGACGAGTCCTCGACGGCCTGGTCCGCGTGGTAGCATGGACTTCGAGGCCGCCCGCGAGCGGTTAGTCGAACACCTCGCCGACCGCGGTCGGATCGACGACAAACGCGTCCTCGACGCCATGGCAGCCGTCCCGCGTCACGAGTTCGTCCCGGAGAGCCGTCGCCAGACGGCCTATCAGGACACGCCACTGCCTATCGGCGAGGGCCAGACCATCAGCGCCCCACACATGGTCGCGGTCATGGCCGACCTGCTCGATCTGCGCCCCGGTAACGACGTCCTGGAGATCGGCACCGGCTGTGGCTACCACGCGGCCGTGACCGCCGAACTCGTCGGCCCAGAACGCGTCTCCACCGTCGAGTACCACGAGTCGCTGGCCGA
>PXSD01000156.1 GCA_003023165.1 Halobacteriales archaeon QS_9_67_15
CGACGCCTCGACGACCAGCTGGATCACGTGGAGAAGCGACAAGCGGGCGTCCGACGATTCCTGGTCGTCGTCGACATCAAGATGGTTCGTGAGACAGAACCGGCACTTCGACTGGTCGGCGGGGATCCCCGTCCCACAGGACTCACACTCGGCATCCGATGGCGTCGTGTCGTCTGGATAGCCCGCGTCGCCGCCACCAGATCGCTGCCGCCGTGGCTCACCACTATTGGCGAGTTGGTCGTCGGGAACGTGGGTCGCTTCGCCGATGGGTCGGAGGGCTTCGTAGTCGGCGTACTGGTCGGTCATAGAGTGGTCTGGTCGTATCATGTTTCGTCTTCAGGTTTAAACAATGGCTCTCACATCAATCAATCTACAGACAGAGGATATCATAGACCGGTGCGCATACCTTCTCTGCGACTCCCCAACGAATGATAAGTACAGCATGAGCAGTTATCGCCAACAAGCCGGTTCAGACCCGAGAGAAATCGGTTATCCACCCGGTGGACATTCGACAGTACTGCCGTTCTTTCGTGGATCGACCGCTTCGGTTGCTTGTGTCCGACGGACAGTTTCGTTAGTGATAAAATAATTAGCGGTATAGAATCCCGGATCGGCGTGATCGGGAGCCTCTGGATCAGAGGTGTTCCAGCGCATGTACGGTCCTCTGGCTGTGAAATGGACTATCCACCCGTTTTTCGTCTTTGTCACGTTCGCGTCTTGCGTTTCCACATTGAGTTCTGTGAGATTCTTCGATGTCTCTGCCAGAGCCAGTTGCGTCTCACGGGCCTGTTCGAACTGCATGGCAAATTCCACAACGCTATTGTTGCTGAACGAATCCGGTCGATTTGGACAGGGTGGAACTTCGATCCGTGGATTCGTTGGTGAAGTGGTCGGCTCCGAGAGTGACGTTCTCACTAACGATTGTGTCCCCGTTGGTTGAGTTTCTGAATCACCTGTCTTCGGGAGGTCACTCCCAATACATCCCGCTAATAGAACGCTTAGTACGACGACGATCAAGAAATAATTATATTTCATAGATCTTTGTTTCGTCGAGGGTAGTGGAAAATGTTGGTACGGCTAAAATGGGCGTTTCACTTAAACCTCCATCATGACTCGCGTCCCCGATGAACCTCAGTAGACCCCATTGTTCAATACGCATACGTACTGAGAGACGATTCACGCCGAGAAAATCGAACTCGGTCACCGCGACTCGCCGCTCTCCAGCCCGTTGTCGGTTATCTTGAACTGCGCTTTCTCGCCGGCGGCCTTCGCGCGGTGTTTCTCGAGCGTCGCGCGGCGGTTCCCCCCGCGGAAGCGGTCGACGCGGAGGATAGTCGCCGACCAGTGGTTCAGCGTGTGCCCGCCGAGCGCGCGCGCCTGGTCGGAGTCCGGATCGGAGAACACCTGGTTCGTGAAGGCGACGGCGATGTCGTGTTTCCGGGCCAGCGAGAGGAGATGCGCGAGCTGGCGACCGACCGCGCGAAGCGCCTCGCCCTCCTCTCGTTCGGTCCGCTGGAGCCGGTAGAAGCCGGTCGCGCTGTCGACGGCGATGAAGTCGACGGCGTCGACGAACGCCTCGGCGTCGCGGACGGCCTCCTCCTGCTCCTCGAAGGTGTGGGCCGCGGTGATGATGAGCCGCGAGGCCACGTTGTCGACGTCGCGGTTCCGACCCCCCGCGAGTTGCTCCATCCGGTCGACCGAGAGGCCCTCGGTGTCGATGATCAGCGCGGAGTCGCCCCGTGCCGCCAGCTCGGTGGCCGCCGAGAGGACGATGTTCGTCTTGCCGGCGGCAGGTGGCCCGTACACCTGCGTGACCGCACCGCGCTCGAAACCCCCGCCCAACAGGTCGTCGACGGCCTCGCAGCCGGTCGGAATGCGATCGCTCACGCCCGATGATTCGCCGCCACCGGACAAAAACACTCGCAAACAGCTCCGGTCCCACGTCGGATTTCGCCGGGGAGCTTCGACTCTATCGGCGACGCGAACGGTCGAACACTTAGGTAGGAGGGCGGCCAACGTCGAGTGTGATAGTGGTCGCGACGGCGGACTTCGAGGTGTACCACGGCGCGGTCAGCGAGCTCCGCGACCGCGGTGTGACCTTCACGACCGTCGAACTCGACGACGACCTGCCCCGGGGAGCGCCCGGGCGTCGCGGTTCTCTCGGGCGACACGGTCGTCGCGACGTTCCACGTCCCACTCGTCGACGCCGCCGAAGTGGTCCGCGAGGAGGTCGAAGACGCGGTGGACCCGCTCGTCCGCGTGGGGGACGGCGCTCGCCTCCAGGGCGCGAAGATCATCGACGACCTCGAAGCCGTGCCGGTCGAACTCGTCGACGAGACCGGGACGACACCGTACCTCGGCACCGGTGCCCGCGGGATGGGCGACGTGCTCGCCGCGGTCAACATCGCCCGCCTCGACGGCGAGCGAGTCGAGTCACGCACTATCGAACCGACGACGGGCGAACTCCGGCGCATCAAGGACCGTTCGCGCGAGGCGAGCGAGGCCAACCGCGCCATCGACGAGACGCTCGCGCGGCGCGTCGCGCTCGGGGAACTGAGCATCGACGAGGCTCTCGAGGAGCATCTCGACGAGGAGTGATCACCTGTCGGGTCGGTCGTCGACCTGCGACCGAAGCCCCGGCCGGACCGCCGAGGGCTCGAACCCGACCACCGAGTCGAACTGTTCGGACGACAGCGACGCATCGGGAGCGACGTCCATGTCGGCCGGGACCTCGTCGCGTTCGATGGGCGCGGGGTCGTAGCCGAGCGCGCGCATCGCCTCGCAGTGGAACTCGTAGACGCTGACGCGCGGCGTCGGGACGTGGACCACGCCGGTCGCGTCGCCGTCGACGAGCCTCGCGACGGTTTCGGCGGCTTCGGTCACGAGGACGGGGCTCTTGTACATGTCCGTGAAGTACGCGACCGGTTCGTCCCTGTCGAGGTGGTCGCGCGTTCGCGCGAGCCTGTGGTCCAGCTCACCCGTCGAGAACCCGAACAGGTAGCTCGTGCGGAGCACTGCTGCGTCGTCGCAGTGTCCGTCGACGGCGTCCTCCATCGCGACGAGTCGTCGACTGTAGTCGTCTCGCGGTGACCGCGAGTCGGACTCCGCGTAGCGGCCCCGCGTGCCGTCGAAGACGGCGGCGCTGGAGACGTAGACCACGCGAGTGTCGGCGCAGTCGGCGGCGAAGCGTTCGGCACGCTCCGAGAAGGAGGCCGCCACCGACGAATCACCGGTGTCCGCGTCGCCGCCGTACTCGACTGCCGACGCGAAGACGACGGTGTCGACGTCGTACTCGGCGACGAGTGACTCCACGGAGTCCGTCCAGAAGTCGAACTGCACGCTCGCCGTCGCTCGCGGCGTCGAACAGTACGTGCCGACGACGCGACGGTCGCCGTCCCCGTCGTCCTCGCGCAGTCGCTCGACGACCGAGCGTCCGAGGAAGCCGCTCGCGCCGACCACGAGGACCGTCTCGGTCATTCGCCCGCCGCCGCCTCCGCCCGTCGGACGACCTCACGGACCGACAGATCCGTCTCACGAGCGACCGCCGCGGCGTCGTCGTACTCGGCGCTCGCGTCGAACACGGTCCCCTCGTCGTCCAGTCCGAGTTTGACGTCGACCTCGTACGTCTCGCTCCCGACCTCGACCTGGACGGGTCGCACCTCGCGGTCGGCGATCCACCGGTGTCCGGCACCGTGTTCGCGGACGCCGAGCGTTCCGGTCTCCGCGGCCAGCCGGCGTGCCACCCGTTCGGCGTCTTCGGGCTTGACGATCACCTTCACGAGGTGTCCTGGTCGGGACTTCTTCATCGTCGCCGGGAGTATCGACACGTCGCGCGCGCCAGCCTCCGAGAGCGACTCGTGGAGTCCACCGAGGACCTCCGGCGTCGCGTCGTCGAGGTTCGTCTCCAGCACCGTGATGGCGTCCCGCGAGAGCCCGCCTCGTTCCCCGCCGACGAGCGCCCGGAGGACGTTCGGATGCCGTTCGAGGTCGTAGCCGCCCGCGCCGTAGCCCGAGGCCGTCACGTCGAGTGCGGGCAGGCTGTCAACGCCCTCGGCGAAGTGCGCCAGCAGCGCCGCTCCCGTGGGGGTCAGCAGCTCCCGGTCTATCGGACCGCCCCGCAGCGACCAGTCCGCTCGCTCCGCGAGTTCGACGACTGCCGGTGCGGGCACCGGATACGTGCCGTGGCTCATCGTCACCTCGCCCCCACCGGCCGAGACCGGTGTGGTCACCACGCGCTCGACGCCGAGGTCGTCGAGGAGCAGGGCCACACCGACCACGTCGGCGATGGCGTCGTCGGCCCCCACCTCGTGGAAGTGGGTCGTCTCGAGGTCGGTCCCGTGGACGCTCGCCTCGGCCTCGCCGAGCAGCTCGAACACGGCCAGCGCGTCCCGTTCGACCGAACTCGGGAGTTCCATCCCCTCGACGAGTTCGACGACTTCCGCGTACGTCCGGTTCGGTCCCGCCCCCTCGGCGTGCCCGTGACCGTGTCCGCCGTCGTGGCTGTGGCCGTGACCATCCTGGTCGTGACCGTGACTGTGGCCGTCGTGGCCGTGGCCGTCGTGGTCGGTATCACCGTGCGTGTGCCCGTTGTGGTCGTCCTCGTAGTCGTGGGCGTGTTCGTCGTCTCCGGCGTCGGCATCCTCGTGGCGCACGTCGACGGTGGTCGCGGCGATCCCGTTTTTCGTGACCGTCTGCACGTCGTAGCTGACCGGGAGCGACGCCTCGACCGGTTCGAGCACTTGCGGGTCCGCTCCCGCGGCCCCGAGTGCGCCCAGGATCATGTCGCCGCTGGCTCCGATCCGACCGTCGAACGCGAGGGTTCGCATATACGAACACCCGCGTGCGGCGGCGGGAAAAACCGTCCGGTCAGCCACACGGCGAGTCCTCGACACGACCGGCCAACCCGAACTCGTCGGGCGGGCAACGGGGCAAGTGAATCGCCCCGCGACGTGCCGGGCGGCGACGCGCTCATACTGCCGGCTGTAACTTCGTGAAGATATTCGCCGCCCCGGGGCGGCGAAATTCGTGACAGACTTACAGCCGGCAGTATCAAACCGTACGCAAGCGGCCCGGAGGAGACGCACGTGCGACCGGAATTAAGGGACTGTTACACCGACGAGACCGCCGGAGGCAAAAAGCATATCCGCGGGGGTACCCGAGTGAGACACACTCCCACTCGACTATGAACGAAGTGCAACTAGAAGTGGCGAAGGCGTACCCGAACGACTCGGGTCGCGGTATCGCCCGGCTGGACCCCGACACGCTCCTACACCTCAAGCTCTCGCCCGGAGACATCATCGAGATCGAAGGCAGCGAGGTGACGGCGGCGAAGGTGTGGCGTGCGGACCGTCAGGACTGGAACACCGACACCGTTCGCATCGACGGATTCACGCGCCAGAACGCCGACGTCGGCATCGGCGAACGCGTCGAGATCCGAAAAGCAGAGGCCGAAAAAGCCGACAAGCTCGTCCTCGCACCCCCGGAGGAGGCGAGCGTCCAGTTCGGCTCCGACGCCGCCGGCATGGTGAAACGACAGATCCTCAAGCGGCCGGTCGTCGAGCGCGACATCGTCCCCGTAATGTCCTCGACGAACCACCCGTTCATGCGCTCGCCCGGGCAGGCGATCCCGCTCATCGCCGTCGAGACGAAACCCGAGGGCGTCTGCCTGATCACCGAGGACACCGAGGTGGAACTCCGCGAGGAACCCATCAGCGGGTTCGAGAAGACCGGCGGCGGGATCACCTACGAGGACATCGGTGGCCTGCAAAACGAGATCCAGCGCGTCCGGGAGATGGTCGAACTCCCGATGAAACACCCCCAGATCTTCAAGAAGCTCGGCATCGAGCCGCCCCAGGGAGTCCTGCTCCACGGTCCGCCCGGGACCGGGAAGACGCTCCTGGCGAAGGCCGTCGCTAACGAGACGTCCGCGAGTTTCTTCTCTATCGCCGGGCCGGAGATCATCTCGAAGTACTACGGGGAGTCCGAACAGCAACTCAGAGAGATCTTCGAGGACGCCAGCGAGGAAGCCCCCTCTATCATCTTCATCGACGAACTCGACTCTATCGCGCCCAAGCGCGAGGACGTCACCGGCGAAGTCGAGCGCCGCGTCGTCGCGCAGCTGCTGACCATGATGGACGGCCTCGAGTCGCGGGGCCAGGTCATCGTCATCGCCGCCACCAACCGCGTCGACAGCGTCGACCCCGCTCTCCGTCGCCCGGGTCGGTTCGACCGCGAGATCGAGATCGGCGTCCCCGACGAGGTCGGCCGCGAGGAGATCCTCCAGATCCACACCCGCGGCATGCCGCTCTCGGACGACGTGACCCTCGGTCGCCTCGCCGACGAAACCCACGGCTTCGTCGGTGCCGACATCGAGAGCCTGACGAAGGAGGCCGCGATGAAGGCCCTGCGTCGCTACCTCCCGGAGATCGACCTCGACGAGGAAGACATCCCGCCGAGTCTCATCGACCGGATGATCATCAAGCGCGAGGACTTCCGTGGGGCCCTGAACGAGGTGAGTCCGTCGGCCATGCGCGAGGTTCTCGTCGAGTTGCCGAAAGTCTCCTGGGACGACGTCGGTGGGCTCGAGACGGCGAAAGGCAAGGTCCAGGAGTCCGTCGAGTGGCCGCTGAACAAGCCCGAAAAGTTCCAGCGGATGGGCATCGACCCGCCGAGCGGTGTCCTCCTCTACGGGCCGCCCGGCACCGGGAAGACGCTGATGGCCAAGGCCGTCGCCAACGAGACCGACGCCAACTTCATCAGCGTGCGCGGCCCGCAACTGCTGTCGAAGTGGGTCGGAGAGTCGGAGAAGGCCATCCGCCAGACGTTCCGGAAGGCCAAGCAAGTCGCCCCGACGGTGATCTTCTTCGACGAACTCGACTCGCTGGCGCCCGGCCGCGGCGGCGACGTCGGCAGTAACGTCTCCGAGCGCGTCGTCAACCAGCTCCTGACCGAGCTCGACGGACTCGAGGACATGGAGGACGTGATGGTCATCGGCGCGACCAACCGGCCCGACATGATCGACCCGGCGCTCATCCGCTCGGGTCGGTTCGACCGTCTCGTCATGATCGGCGAGCCCGACACCGAGGGTCGCGAGCAGATCCTCCGCATCCACACGGAGGACCAGCCCCTCGGCGCCGACGTGAGCCTGCGAGAGATCGCGGAGATAACGGACGGCTACGTCGGGTCCGACCTCGAGTCCATCGGCCGCGAGGCGGCCATCGAGGCGCTCCGCGAGGACGAGGACGCCGAGGTCGTCGACATGAGTCACTTCCGACAGGCGATGGACAACGTCCGGCCGACCATCACCGACGACATCCGCGACTACTACGAGCAGATGGAAGAGGAGTTCAGGAGCGGCGGACAGAACGCTCAGCGACGCCACTCCGGCGGTCGCATCGGCTTCCAGTAGCGCGTACGTTCTCTCTTTCGACCGTTCGCGAGAGCAGGTTCTGTCGATCCTCGGGGTCGCTGGTATCGCCGCTCGCCCGACAGTCGTCCCGACCGTTCTTTAAGTGGTTCTCGTCACAAAGGTTAAAAGTAAGAGGAGGCGTTCGGTTCTCGCGGACGTCTGCGCTCGCTAGCCGGTGCTTTCTATAGTGGTGAGGGCGAAAGCCGACGAGATGAACGGGGGACGTGATGCGGCCGACCACGGACTACAGGCGAGGGGCGAACCCGTCGACCCGCGCGCCGAGCGAGACGTGAGCGCTCGGCCGGGAGACGGGTCACTCGGACGGGTCGACGCCGTCAAAGACGAGGCGTTCAGGCGGTGGGACGTCACGACGCCGAGTGCGACGCTCATCGGTCGACCGGACCACCCGGAGGACGATGTCGACGAGAACCTCCGGCGGTTGCACGACGAACAGCACCCGGCCATGGCCGGACACGCCGAGCGAATGCATCGGCTGGAGAAGGCCCGCATCACCCACGCGTTCTGTAACCGCCTCGCGCTGACGCCGTGGGAGCGCGACAGGGCGCTGGGGATCATGACGGACCTGGACCTGACGGTCTTCGGCAGTCAGCGCGCCATCCAGAAGGTCGCGCTCGTCGTTATCCAACACGTCGTGGACGACGAGCGCCAGCGCATCCTCGGTCTCCACGACCGGGAGTGGGTCGTCGAGCAACCGCCGGAAACCCTGGCCGCGCTCCACGAGCGGTTCGACTCGATCACTGACGACCCCCAGTACCGGACACTGCTGGACCTCGTCGGGCTGGACGTGACGAGCGTGAATCGTCTCAGCCGGACGCTCCGTGACCAGCTCGACGAGCAGGGCCTCCGCGGTGCCGTCTTCGGTCGTAACCCGCACAGGGACCCCAGCCTCCCGGCGTTCAGCGACCGAGAGCCGACAGCGGTGACGCGGTCCGACGGCGAGACCGGTGAATGAACGGTCGGAGCCGACCACCGAAACGCTCGCCCATCAGGTTCATCGCCCTCGGTGTGCTACCGATACCCACAGTACAGATGTCTACGGCCATCGAGACCGACGACGACCTCGCCGAGCGCATCGAGCGACACCTCGAGGACGACGAGTCGATAGCCGAGTTCCTCAACGAACTGGTCACCGTCTACGAGACCGAAGGTGCGTTTCTCCAGGAAGGCTACTGGGAGTGGTCGTCGTCGACCGTCCGCGGACGAAGGGCGAAACGGGGCTTGATTCGAGCGGCGGGGTAGCCGGTCGACCGGCTTCGAGGGCGTAAGGTCGGCGAACGCGATCTCCCGCGACTGACCGGGATCGACCGAGAAACGCGGCCGGGAGCGGGCGAAAACGGAATCGAGTGCGTCACCGGGCGGGACCGACTCGCAGTCGGACGCGTCCGTGATGGGTCGCGTGGATGGTGTCAGAGTTCGCCAAGCTTCCTGAGGAGCTGGCCGCGGTACTCCTCGTCGGCCTGGACGTCTTTGAGTTCGAGGACGTTGCGCTCGAGTTTGTCGAGCGCGACGCCGAACGCCGAGTCGGCACCGTAGCCCTCGCCGGACCCCGCGGCCTGGCCCTTGTTGGTGCGCAGGCGGATCTGACAGCGGATCAGCGGCGTGCCACGGAGCTTCTCCTTGTGTTCGTGGAACCGGACGTGGCAGTGCTGGACCTGCATCTTCTGGTACTTGTCGGCGACGCGCTCGGTGCGCTGGCGGATGTCGTCCCGGCTGATCGTGTCGAGGAGTTTGATGTTGGTGATCTGGACGTCCATGTGTTCCTCCTCGGTGAACGTCAGCGCCCTGAGGACGTCCGTCTTGGTGATGATGCCCTCGACGACGCTGTCGTCGTCGTCCGGCGTGACGACCAGTCCGGCGTAGTCGTTGTCGAGCATGCGGCGGACGGCCTCGCGGACGGACTCGGTGAGCGTCGTCGTCGCGACGGGGCTGTTCATCTCGTCGTACACCGGGAGGTCGAGCACCCGTTCGATGTCTCCCGCGCGTTCGCCGCGAGTGGCCTTGTCCATGTCTCGGACGACAATGTCGACGATGTCGTGGCGGGTGACCATGCCCGTGAGTAGGCCGCTCCCGTCGAGCACGGGGAGCCGAGAGATCCCGTGCTCACGAAGGAGATTGATAGCCTGTCCGACGTTGGTGTTCTCCGTGACCGTGACAACGTCGTCGGTGTAGATATCCGCGACGGTGAGCGCGTCGAGGTTCTCGAGGACCGCCGTGAGGATCGCGTCTTCCGTGACGATCCCCCAGAGCGAACCGGCCTCGAACACCGGCGCCACTTTGGTCCCGCCCTCGACGAGGACGCGAGCCACCTTGCGCACGTCCGCCGTGCGCTCAACCTTGGGGGCCGACTGCATCATCGCGCTCGCCTTCGTATTGTCCTCGATGTGAGACTGCACCAGCTGTTTCTGCGTGATGATCCCAGCGTACTCGTCGTCAGTGACGACCACTCCCTTGGGATTGTCCCGCTCGAACAGCGACCGGACTTTCCCGAGGCGCTCGTCGACGTCGACTGCGACGTACTCGCTGGTGGCGATATCAGCAATATCCATCTGAGTCCTCCATTCCCCAACATCGACGCCGAAGGTAATCAAACTTGGCGACGATTCACATACCTCTTTTTTCCAATATATTGTCCTATGTATATTACATCGACGACCGAACCGCTCGGTTACGAACACGCTGTTGAACGCGTGTGCGTCGGTGACCGACTGATACTCTCAGCATGAACCGAGCTGTCTTCCGACGATCACTCGGACGGCCGAACCGGAGAGTGAAACCGACGATGTGTTTCCGTACCTGCTTCGACGATAGTCGAACAATATTACGACTTTAATCGAATCTATATCAGAGTGGAACGTTGGAACTCGATCGGGTGCGGAAGTTAACGTTCGTTCATTAGAACTGGGTAAACCACGGTGTGACAAACACAAACATACACAATACGGGAAAATCAGCAGAAGTTTTTTCATCCATGGGTGCAGTGGTTCGAGTACGATGACGGGGATACAGACGCCGCGGATCGAACTCTACGTGCGGTCGCTGCTGCCGGACGGAGCACACGAGCGACAGGAAGCGGTCATTGACTGTCTTCAGGAACTCGACGCGGAGGACGGGATCGAGGACTTCTCGGTCATCGTCTGGGGCAAACAGATCGCACGCGACTCCACGGGCGCCCGCACTGAAGAGGGCGAGTACATCCTGAACCGGGTCGCGGAGTTCAAGCAGTGGGCGCTTTCGAGCAACGTCTCGCTCGAGTCGTTCTACCAGAAGCACACCGTCGAGAACGACGTGACGGACGAGCCCTACTCCGCGGTTACCCTCCCGGTGATGGGGCTCGCCGAGTACGACGGCGAGGAGCTTCGCCACGTCGCCCCCTGTTCGAAGGGCGACGAGGTCCACACGATCATGGACCGTCTCGACCGGCTGGAGCGTGGCGAGTCGGCCGCCATCGAGCAGACCAACGACGTCTCTATCCTCTCGGACTGATACTGCCGGCTGTAACTTCGTGAAGATATTCGCCGCCCCGGGGCGGCGAAATTCGTGACAGGCGTACAGCCGGCAGTATGAGCCTCGCACTCCGTCACGAACGGGCCGTCATTCGACGCGCCGCCAGCCGTCGCCGACGCGCTGTCCTGTTACCGTCGGCTGCCACGACAGGCCCCTGCGACAGCAAGGCTCGCGCACTTGTTCGACTAGCCCCTCTCTGGGCGAGATGGCAGCTATCACCGCCGGTTCGATGAAGTCGATCAGTATCGTCTCGACGCTCGTCGACGCGGCGGTCGCGTTCGCGCGCGGCCGTCGGAAAGACGGGCTGCTCCTCGTCGTCGCGGCGGCGCTCTCCTCGCGGGTCCCCGGTCTGGGGACGCTCACGTCCGTCGCGCTCCGGATCGCGCGTCGACTGCGGTGACCGGACCGCCGACGCGTCGGGTCAACAGACGAGGACGGTGACGAACACGCGGTCGTCCGGGCCGGCCTGGACGTCGACCCCGACGCGGTCTCGCGGCGTCTCGTAGAACGTCCGGTCGAACCGTTCGTACGCCTCGACGAGCGGGGTCGAGAGCGCCTCCGGTGAGTCGAACGTCCCCGCGTCGGCGTCGTCGGGACGGAGGTCGTACGCTCGCAACGCCGTTATCTCCTCGCCGCAGGCACCGTCGAGTTCCTCCACGACGCTCTGACGACCGTACCTGGTGCCGCCGTCGTACACCGCTCTGAGTCGCCCGACCGTGTAGAGCCGCGTCGCGTCGTCGAGGTTCGCGTGGCGGTCGTAGGTCTCGAGCCCGGCGTTCGTCCGACGCTCGTTGAGCATCGCGACAAACGCCGTCTCCGTCTCGGCGAGGTCGACGCCCCTGACGCTCTCGGCACTCCCCGGAACGTCGTCGCCCATCCCCGGGAGCGTCACGACGCCCAGGAGTGCGAGCAGGAGAACGGTGCCAGCCACGAACGCGACGGCGAATCCGACGACGTAGCGCGCGTTCAGCAGGTCGAGGTAGGAGGTCGCGCCCAGTTCCTCGGCGTAGTCGCTCCCGTCGGGGACGTGTCGCTCTAAACTGGCGTTGCCCCCCCGGCTACAGGGCGGCGAGTTCTTCTGGTGGACGCGGCCACACTCCGGACAGACCCACACCGGTTCGCGCTCGTGGTCCGGGTCCTCGGGCGCGACGGGGACCACGGCCTTCTCGAACTTGTGGTGACCGCAGTTGTCACAGGGCGGGTCGTTGCTGGCGTGGGGCTTGTCGCACCACGCACAGCGCCACCTCGCGGCACCGTCGGACGCGTCCGTTCCGGTGTCGGCGTCACCGGATCCATCGTCGCTCATCTTACAGACGCACGGGGACGTCGCGCTCGTCCAGATACCGCTTCACGTCCGCGATGGAGTACTCGTCGAAGTGGAAGATAGAGGCCGCGAGCGCGGCGTCGGCACCCGCGTTCTCGAACACGTCGTAGGCGTCCTCCGGGCCCCCACAGCCCGAGGAGGCGATGACCGGCGTCGAGACGGCGTCGCAGACCGCCCTCGTCAGCGGGACGTCGTAGCCGTCTTTCGTCCCGTCGGCGTCGATCGAGTTGACGAACAGCTCGCCGGCACCGCGCTCCTCCGCCTCCTCGGCCCACGAGACGACGTCGACGCCGGTGCCTTCGCGACCGCCCTTGACAGTGCACTCGAACCAGCAGGACTCGCCGTCGACGTCGACGTAGTGCTCGCCGTCCTCGTCGTAGCGGCGACGGGCGTCGACGCTGATGACGATACACTGATTGCCGAACGCGCGAGCGCCCTCGGTGATGAGTTCCGGGCGCTCCAGCGCGCCGGTGTTGACCGAGACCTTGTCCGCGCCCGCGCGGAGCGTCTCCTTGACGTCCTCGCGGGTCCGAATCCCGCCGCCCACCGTCAGGGGGATGAACACCTCGTCGGCGACCGCGCGAACCGTGTCGAGCATCGTCTCGCGGCCCTTCGCCGAGGCCGTGATGTCGAGGAAGACGAACTCGTCGGCCCCGGCCTCGTTGTACTTTTTCGCCATCTCGACCGGGTCGCCGGTGTAGGCTAGGTCCTCGAAGTTCACCCCGGTGTAGACCGCCGCGTTCCCCTCGTCGTCGAGGTCGACGTCGATACAGGGGATGATCCGCTTCGTCAGAGCCATCTATACCCGGACTCGGAGGCCGAGTGCCAAAAGGTACCCGCTCTCTCGCGACCGCTGCGCCATCGCGGTCCGCGGAGCGACCGGACGAGGTGGCGATTCCGACACGCTAAGGTGCCCCCCGGTCGAACTCGTGGGCATGGTCGACGACCATGAGGACGCGGCGCACGGTCACGAGGACCGCCCGGACTACGACCCGGCGAACAAGGACCTCCCGGCCGGTGAACCGCCACTGCGAAGCACTGCACCCCAAAGCGAGTACACGACCCGAGACGTCGGCGTCGGGTTCGCCGTCATGCTCGTCGGCGTCGCGGTCGCCTTCGCCCTCCCACTCGTCCTCGTCTGATTTCGACCCGATCCACCGGCGTTCGACAGGTCGCGCTGTGACCATCCTTTTCGAGGAGGGCGCGCCGTTTTCGTCCGGTTTTCTCGTCGTGTGGCAGCAGCCGAGCCGAACCGTCCTACGCCAGCTCTCGTTCGATCACGTCGCGCAGCTCGGCGGTCTCGACCGCGTCGTAGGAGAGCGACTCGCCGTCGAGTGCGACGTCGAGGGCTCCGGAGTCGTCGGTCGTTCCGAGGTCGTACACCGGCGCGACGCCGTCGAAGGCCTCGCGGACGCTCCGCGGGTCCGTCGTCTCGACGACGACGCGACCGGCCTGTTCGCCGAACAGCAGCGCCTCGGGCGTCCCCCCCGCCGGGGCGTCGAGGTCGACGCTCGCACCCGCTTCCTCGGAAACCATCTCGGCGAGCGTCACCGCGAGGCCGCCGTGGCTCACGTCGTGGGTCGCGAGCGTCGACGCTTCGTTCGCCACCTCGACCAGCGTGTCGACGAACGCGTCGGGGTCGGCGAGCGACTCGGGGAAGCGGTCGGTGCCGCCGAACTGCGCGAGGTACTCCGACCCGCCGAGACGGGCCTCGGCGTCGCCCGCCAGCGACCGCGCACCGACGAGCAGGAGGTCGCCCTCGCCCTGCAGGGCCATCGGCGGGGCGTCGTAGCCGTCCTTGACGCCGACGAGCGCGAGCGTCGGCGTCGGCGGGATCGGTCCCGTCGCGGAGTCGTTGTACAGCGAGACGTTCCCACCGACGACGGGCACGTCCAGCGTCGAACACATGTCCGCCAGTCCGTCGACGATACCCTCGAATCCGCCGTAGACGTCGGGCTTCTCGGGATTGCCGCCGTTGAGGCAGTCGACTGCGGCGTGGGGCGTCGCGCCCTTCGCGGCGACGTTGGTCGCGTTCTCCAGCGCGACCGCGCGAGCACCCTCGTAGGGCGCGGCGTCGGTCCAGTTGGGGTCGCCGCCGGACGAGAACGCCACGCCGGCTTTGGCTTCCCTGACGGCCATCACGGCCGCGTCGTCGCCCGGCGGCGTCGCCGTCCGGACCTGCACCTCGTGGTCGTACTGGCGGTAGACCCACTCCTTCGACGCCGTGTTCGGACTGCTGACGACGGCCTCGAACGCCTCTCCGAGGTCGACGCTCTCCGGGAGGTCTCGCTCCTGTTCGGTCGGTTCCTCGGCGGGCAGGTCGTTGAACGGCGCCCCGTCGCCGAGGAACTCCGCGGGCGCGTCGACGACGGTCTCGCCCTCGAAGGTACAGACGTAGTTGCCGTCGGTGACCTCGCCGATGACCGACGACCCGAGGCCGTAGCGCTCTGCGATCTCGTGGACCCGCCCGACATCCCTGGGGCGAACCTCGTAACACATCCGCTCCTGGCTCTCTGCGAGCAGGTACTCCACGGCGTTCATGTTCGGCTCGCGCTCGTGGACGTTCGTCAGCTCGACGGTCGCGCCCAGCCCGCCCAGGGCGACGAGTTCGGAGGAGGCACCGCCGAGCCCCGCCGCACCGAGGTCGCGCGCCGACTGGACCAGCCCCTCGTCGATCAGCGCCTCGTTGGCTTCGACGAGTAGTTTCTCGGTGTAGGGGTCGCCGACCTGAACGGCAGGACGGTCCTCCGTTTCGGCGTCCTCGGCGAGGTCCTCGCTCGCGAAGGAGGCCCCACCCAGTCCGTCGCGACCCGTCGAGTTGCCGACGAGCAGCAGTTTGTTGCCGGGTGCCTGGGCCTCGGCGGTGACGAGGCGGTCGGGGTCGTCGATCAGCCCGACGCAGGCGACGTTGACCAGCGGGTTCCCCTCGTAGTCGCCGTGGAAGGCGGTCGACCCGGTGACGGTCGGGACGCCGATGCAGTTCCCGTAGTGGGAGATGCCTTCGACGACGCCCTCGAAGAGGTAGCGAGAGTGTTCGCGGTCGAAGTCGCCGAAGTACAGCGAGTCCGCGAGCGCGATGGGGTAGGCGCCCATCGAGAGCGTGTCGCGGACGATGCCGCCGACGCCGGTCGCCGCGCCGTCGAACGGGTCCACGTAGGAGGGGTGGTTGTGGCTCTCGATGCCGAGCGTGATGTACGTCCCGTCGTCCGCGTCGGCGGACGGGATGGAGACGACCGCGGCGTCGTCGCCCGGTCCGACGACGA
>PXSD01000157.1 GCA_003023165.1 Halobacteriales archaeon QS_9_67_15
ATTGCTCGGGAGAGCTCCGCTCTCCCGGTGTCCGCTCCGGGAAGACGGGTGAGGCAAGCACCGCAGCTGAGCGAAGCGAAGCGAGGAGCGCAGCGAACCCCTCGACCGGAGCCGACGGGGGCTTTCAGGCTGGTTCCAACGGCTCTCTCGAGCGCAGTTATTTAACTAAACACGACCCGTGCGAGGGCGACAACTTCAAACGCCGCGCGAGTTGTCCCGAGTGCTACACATCTATTTGGGCTTGCGGGCCGCGGACACGTGTATGCGACGAACTACCACATCGGAGGGGGGAACAGTGACCGAGCAGTTCTCCGTCGACGGACAGACGGCCGTCGTGACCGGCGGGACGAAGGGGATCGGCCGCGCGATCGCAAAGCGATTCGTCGCCGAGGGCGCGGACGTGGCCATCTGCGCCCGCACGGACGAAGAGGTGAACGACGCGGCCGAGGCGCTGAACGACGGACCCGGCGGAAGCGCCGTCGGCCGGACGTGCGACGTCCGCGACCGGGCGGCGGTCGAGGCGCTGGTCGACGCCGCGGGAGAGACGTTCGGGTCGGTCGACTGTCTCGTCAACAACGCCGGCGCGAGCTTCATGGCCGGCTTCGAGGACATCTCGGAGAACGGCTGGCAGAGCATCGTCGACGTGAACCTCACGGGTACGTACAACTGCACGCAGGCGGCACACGAACACCTCGCCGACGGCGGCGGGACGGTCATCAACTTCGCCAGCGTCGCCGGCAGGCAGGGTGCACCGTACATGAGCCACTACGGCGCGGCCAAGGCCGCGATCATCAACCTCACCAGCACGCTCGGCTACGAATGGGCCGGCGACGGCGTCCGGGTGAACTGTATCGCCCCGGGCTACGTCGCTACGCCGGGCGTCGCCAGTCAGATGGGCGTCGAGCCCGGCGAGATCGACCGCGCGAACATCGACCGGAACGTCGGCCTGAGCGAGGAGCTCGCCGACGTGGCGCAGTTCCTCGCCAGCGACGCCAGCACCTTCCTCGTCGGCGAGACGGTCACCGCCCGCGGCGTCCCCGACATCGAGGAGACCCCCGACGTATGAGCGACGTCGGTCCCACTCGCGACGTGTTCCTCCCGGTCGCCGCACAGCCGTCGATAGACACCCTCATCGAGTACGCTCAAGACGCCGAAGCCCTGGGGTACAACCGAGCGTGGCTCCCCGAGACGTGGGGTCGAGACGCCGTGACGGTGCTGACGAGCATCGCCGAGCGGACCGAGAGGATCGGTATCGGGACCTCCATCGCGAACGTCTACTCTCGCTCACCCGCGCTCATCGGGCAGACCGCAGCCACCCTCCAAGAAGCCTCCGACGGCCGCCTGCGCCTCGGGGTCGGCCCGAGCGGTCCCGCCGTCATCGAGGGCTGGCACGGTACCGACTTCGAGCGCCCCCTGCGACAGACCCGCGAGACCATCGCTATCATCCGCCTCGTGCTCTCGGGCGACAGCGTCGAGTACGACGGCGACATCTTCCAGCTCTCCGGGCTGCGTTTACGCTGTGATCCACCGGATACGCTTCCGGGGATCGACGCGGCCGGAATGGGACCGAAATCCGTCGAGCTGGCGGGTCGCTTCGGCGACGGCTGGCACGCGCTCATGCTGACCAAGCAGGGGTTGCGCGACCGGCTGGAAGACCTGGAGCGTGGGGCCGAACTCGGGGGGAAGAGCCCGGACGACCTTCGCGTGACGCTCTCGCTCCCCTGTATCGCGCTGGAGGACCGAGAGCGAGCTCGGCAGTTGGCCCGGAACCACCTCGCGTTTTACGCCGCCGCGATGGGGACGTTCTACCGCGAGGCGCTGGAACGACAGGGCTACGAGGACGAGGCAATCGAGATCGCCAGCGAGTGGGCCAATGGGAACCAGGAGGCGTCGATGGCCGCCGTCACTGACGAGTTGCTCGACGACCTAGGCATCGCCGGGACCCTCGAAGAGTGTCGGGACCGATACGCCGAGTGGGAAGAGGTCGACGGTGTCGACGCCGTCTCGGTGTCGTTCCCCCGCGGTGCGGACCCCGACGAGATCGACGCGACGATGCGTGCCCTCGCGCCGGAATAAGTGTAGCAAACGATCGAGACCGGGACAGCAGGTGCGAAGATGGTCCCCGAATCGACAGCGGCAATCCACGTCGTCGAAAGCCCCGAGTCGGTCGAGGGCTGCGACTCGCTGTGCGCTTCCCTCGCTCACTCCGCTCACTCGGTCCAGTGCTTGCTTCGCCTCACTCCTCGACCGACTCGCCCCTTTCAGTCCACCCGAAAACCGCTAGCCAGCGCGCGCTACTCGGGAATGTCGATACTCGACAGCGTCGTAGAAGCCACTCACTCGAACGTTTCGGGGAAAACCTTCCCGGGGTTCAGGATTCCATCGGGGTCGAGCGCGTCTTTGACCGAGCGCATCACTGCCACCGACTCGCGACCGTGTTCCCGGTTCATGAACTGTCGTTTCCCGAGCCCGACGCCGTGCTCGCCGGTGGCGGTGCCGCCGAGGTCGATCGCCTTCTCGACGACACTTGTGTACACGTCCTCACCCGCGGCAACCATCTCCTCGTCGTCGGGGTCGACGAGGATATCGTAGTGGAGGTTGCCGTCGCCGGCGTGGCCGTAGCAGGCCATCGGGAGGTCGTCTGCCTCGGCCTCGCGCTGGGCGTGCCGGACGATAGTCGGGAACTCGCTGATGGGGACGGTCACGTCGCCGGGGTGGAGGGGACGGAGGTCCTCGCGGTATTCCTCCAGTGCAAAGGCCATCTCGCGCCGCAGTTCCCACAGTTCGGCCATCTCCTCGTCGGCGGCCATCTCGAAGGGGACGGGGTTGTAGTCGGCGAACACGGACCGACAGAAGTCGATCTCCGCCTCGATGTCGTGGTCGGCGTGGAACTCGACGAAGACCATCGGCGCGTCGGGGAGGTCGGTCCCGACGTACTCGTTGGCGACCTGGGCGGCGAACGACCCGACCAGCTCGATCTTCGCCACGTCGACGCCCGACT
>PXSD01000158.1 GCA_003023165.1 Halobacteriales archaeon QS_9_67_15
CGCCCAGCCGACGAAACTCACCGTCTCGAAGTCGGGGTAGTTCTGCCCGAGGATGCGAAAGCCCTCGGTGAGATAGCCGCCGACGCCCAACAAAAAGAGCGCCCAGATGAACAGGTCGTCCTCGGCGCTGGTGTGGCGACCCCAGAGGCGGCCCTCGCGGGCGGCGTAGCGGCGGTAGAGGAGGACGCCGAGGCCGACGACGAACAGCAGTCCCATCGCGTCGGCGACGAAGGAGTAAGAGAGGTAGAAGTCGCCGACGAAGAACGAGTCGCCGGTGAGCGGGCGGTAGAAGTCCATGTCGATGCCGAGAATGGTCGTCGCGATGAGCAGGGTGAGAAAGCCCCAGAGGACGAACGCGTGGGCGACCCCGGCGACCACGTCGCGGTCCCGGAGCGTCCGGTTCGAGAGGACCGTCTGTGCGGCACCGAGGACCCGCTTGGGGAGGTTGTCGAGCCGCGGGATGGGGTCCTTGCTCCCCTCGGCGTAGCGGGCGAACCGCCTGTAGGACCCGAGCAGGAAGACGATGATCGTGACTGCGGCGAGATAGTAGAAGGCCGCCTTCCCGACTGGTCCGATCCCCCAGAATGTCGGGCGTGTCGGCGCCCCCGACTGGAGTGCGAGCATACTAGAACCCGTGCCACGGCCCGCTTAAAGCTTGCCACGAAGTCACGAGCGTTCAGTTCACAATCGCTGCAGCGTTTGTCGGTTTCGCGGTCGGTGACGGACCCCGGTGGCCGGTGTGGCGTGGTCCGCTCACACCGCAGGTGTCAACAATTATTTAGCTGTTCGACTCCGCACCTCCGGTCGGGGATGGACGACAAGACAGAGGAACTGCGGGATATCTTCATGGACATCTCCGAGGAGGAGACGGTCACGGAGAGCCAGGCCGAGCAGCGCGGCTCTATCGTGGAGACGAGCGACGACGAGGCGGACCGAGAGCGACTGGAGGGAGTGGTCGCTTCGCTCCGGGACCGCTACGACTTCGTGACCGACTTCGAGACGGCGACCTACGTTCGCCTCGTTCGCGCGTTCTACGACGGCGAGTCCGACGAGGCCATCGCCGAGGGGTTGAGCGTCCCCGTCGACGACGTGTTCCGCGCACGCATGGACTTGCATCTGCTCCGGGGGGTGGACACCGACGCACCGTTCGAAATCTGCGAACTGCGCCGTCGTCCCGAGGCGAGCGACGACGCGCTCGCCGCCGAGTTCGGCGTCGACGAAACGACGGTCCGCCGCTACCGCCACGTCGTCGCCGCCGAGGACGCCGCCCGGGCCGCGAACCACCGCTATCAGACAGAGTTCGACGAAATCCTCACCGACGCCGCCCTCTCGGGCCACTTCACCGACCAGATCACCGAGGACGGCCTCGACGAGGCCGCCGAAGACATCGAGACCGACGTGTCGTTCTGACCGGCGGCTTCCGTCTTCGCCGTGTCGCCCAAGCCCTTATAACCCAGAGCGCGACCAGCACGGGCTATGCACACGTTCCGTGACGTGGCGACGGCGGCGTACTGCCCGCGGAAGCTCTACTACCGCCACCGCGACCCGGCGGCCGACGAAGATGTCCCACAGCGCGTCCGCGCACGTCGCGACCTGGCCTTCCGGTACCCGGAACTGCTGGAGTCCGATCCGGAGATCCAGGCCGCACCCATCGAGGTGACGCCGACGCAGTACCGGTCGCGACTCGGCCGCCTGCGCGCGAGTCTCGACGCGTGGGACGAACTGGTCGACCCCGCCGGCAGAGAGGTCCTGCTCGACGGACGGGAGTGTCGCGGCGTCGCCCACAAAGTGCTGGAAGGACCGCCCCGCCCGTCGCTCGTCTTCGCCGGCGACCCGCCGGAGGAGGGGGTGTGGGAGCCACAGACCGTTCGCCTCGTCGCCGCGGCCAAGGCGCTCGCGTGGGAGCGCGAGACGACCGTCGAGAGCGCGTTCGCCGAGTACCCCGCCTACGGCGTCGTCCGCGAGGTGCCCCTGACTACTCGTCGGAAAGCGAAGTACCGCTCGGCGGTCCGGACCGCCGACGCCATCGACGGGCCGCCCTCGCGCACGTCCAACCGCGCGAAGTGCTCGCCGTGTGACTACCAGGAGCAGTGTGGCGTCGTCACGCAGTCGCTCAGATCGATGCTGTAACACCATCTTTTTCGCCGGGGGGTTTTCCTCGCTCGCTGCGCTCGCTGCGGGAACCCCCCGACCAAAAACATGGGTGAAAAAGCGCGGCTCGCTTCGCTCGCCGCGAAGAACTGCGCTCACTCCGTTCGCGCGGATGCTTCGTCAAGGTAGCCGACCAAGCAGATTGCGGTGGCCCGCGCCGTCGAGGGTCGCGAGGCGCGACCAGGGGGGGCGCCTCGACGCGAACGGGCCTTCGGCCCGCGAGCAGACGGCGACCGGAGAGCCGCGAGGCGCGGTCGGGCGACCTGCGTGGGTCCTATCCCGCACAGACCGCCCGACCGGACCGGGGACTTTCGATGGTCACGGTCACGTGAGTCCGCTCTCACCCCACTAGATTTTCTGCCGATATGGGGCGCGTTCTTTGATGCGTGCCGATTCGGGACGCGGGCTGGTTGTGCTGCCTCACTGGGGCCGTCAGGGTTGTAACCAGAGGAAGACGCTATCGGCCACTTGCCTCGTCGACGATTGCGAGGAAACCGCTTCGGAAGCATGCGACGGTCGTCTGCCGGAAGCTATTAGTTGTCAGACCGCTCGAAGACGCGAACCCAGCCGTTGCACTGTACCATGATGCGATACCCTCTGTACATGAACTCGGTCGAAGCGCCTTCGTCCTGCAGGTGAACAAGGTCACCGGAGGAAACGAAGGCCGCTTCGAGCGCTGCCGTGTCCAGTACGTCGAACAACGGTGGGTCCGTGATTTCCACAGGCTGGACACCTTCTGCGTCCGCGACAGCCGAAATAATCGCCATCGTCAGGCCGCTCGTCGGTGACTCTCCCACCGGTTTCTGGGCGACCTGCGTCCACTCGGCATCCGCAGGAATNNNNCTCGGCATCCGCAGGAATCGAATGATCGGGGGCGACCTCCGTCTGGCCTCTCCTCCCGGACATCGCTGCCTCTTCGTCGCCGGTGGACCCCTCAGGTTCGTCCTTCATTGTCGGTCTTCTCTGCGTGGGATTCGAGTTGGCTATCTGTGCTTCCGCCGGCGGTGTCGAGAATACTGAGCACTTGCTCGGCGTTGGGGCCGGGCGAGATCTGTTCGGTGACCTCGTCGAATTCGATTATGTCTTCGCTGGCGAGTTTCGGGACGTGGTTGTGGTACAGCGAAATGTACACAGCCTCGATGTGGTCGTCTGGCGGGTCGGCGTCGGCTGTCTCGCTTTCCCAAGCGGCGATTTTGACAGCTATGTCCTTCAGTATCCAGTTGGGACCTGTTTGGAGCGTATACAGGAGATACCGACGACGAGGGTGAGCGAGTCCCTCGAAAACGTGATCCAACTCCAGTATCTCCGGTGCTGCCGTAAATTTAGGGTCAGATTCTTCGGTCATAGTGTCTCGTACGTCATTTCCCCTTCACCCCGAAGATACTACTGCCTATTTTTTTGGTATCCTCCTCGGTGTTTCGTCTCTCCGCTGTACTGAGCGAATCGAGGGAGCGGAGAACTGGTCTGTGGACTGTCGTCCGACTCTCGTTGTTCGCTGTCGCCTGTGGTTGAACGAACGCTTAGTGAGCGGGCCGGCGACGTTCAGCCGACAGAACCG
>PXSD01000159.1 GCA_003023165.1 Halobacteriales archaeon QS_9_67_15
GAGCCGTGAACAGCGAGGCCGACCACCGGGAGGTCTCGATGGCGAACGGCTCGAACTACTCGACAGAAACGGCTGCGCGCTCACTCGTCGATCTCGATCTCGATCGGTTCGGACGCGGGTTCGACGGTGTTCGTGTCGAGTCGGTTCGCGAGACGCCACGTGGCGAGCGCGCCGAGGCCGCCGAGCGCCATCCCGACTCGAACACCGGTGTCCCGGTCTCTCAGCAGTCGACCGACTGCGTATCCGACGCAGAAGTTCGTCGTAAAGGTGAGCGCGGCGCTTCGAGTGCGGTCCATACCCGCCATTTGGGGTCGGTGCCCATAGACGTTGCCACGAGTGGACGGTCGCCCGAACGCGGTCCGAGCCGACGGGCCACCGGGTCCGGAACGCTTTTGCGCGGCGACGCGGATCGTTGCCACATGGTACCCGAACCCACGTCGGGACGGTTCGCATCCGACCGAGCGGCGGCAGCGACCGGGTTCGGGTTTTTTGCCGACGCCTGATACGGATTCTTGTCGCGATGTACCGGGACGCGCCGACCCCCAGGCGCTATCCGGAAATAATCGACAATAATCCGTATAGCGGACGGCGGACGCCCGAGCCCGAACGGTTCGTGACGAAACGAACTCCGGCGGCTCAGGTGGAAACCGTCCACGTCGACCGGCGTCGACTCGCGCTCCCCCCGCTCCAGCCGGTCGCGGAGAGCGCCCGACGCGATGAGAATCGTTAACTGACGACCACGCAGATCCAGTCACAACGAATGAAACTCCCGGAAACGCAGGTCGCCGTGCTCGAGACCGCGAGCGCGGACGACGCCACACCAGTCGAACAGATCGCCGAGGAGACCGGCGAGAAACCCGAAGCGGTGACCCGCGCCGCCTTCGAGCTTCAGGATGCGGGACTGCTCTCGGTCACCGAGCGGTCCGAGACCGAGTACGCCCTCACCGAGGAGGGCGGGACCTACGCCTACGACGGCCTGCCCGAACACACCCTGTGGGTCGGCGCGCTCTCCAACGACGCCGTCGACGAACCGATCGAACTCGGCCAGGCCATCGGCCACGGCGGCCTGGCGGACGAACAGGTCGAGATCGCGCTCTCGAACTTCGCCCGCAAGGGCATGGGGACCATCGATGGCGGGACCATCCGGGTCGACCCCGACTTCGACCTCGAGGCCGACGCCGAGCGCGCGCTCCTCGAAGTGCTTCGCGGCGACGAGGGCGAACTCGACCCCGACACGGCCGAGGAGACGGCCGTCGAATCGCTCAAGCGACGCGGACTCCTCGACGAGTTGGACTTCACCGTCCGCGAGGTGGAGCTGACCGACGAGGGCGTCACCGCCCTGATGGAGGGCGTCGAAGTCACCGAGACCGTCGGGCAGGTCACGCCCGAACTGCTCACCTCCGGCGAGTGGGCGGAGGTCGAGTTCGCCGAGTACAACGTCGAGGCGGACGCCGAGACGGTCCACGGCGGCAGGCCCCATCCGCTCCGCGAGATGTCCGAGCGCGTCACGGACGTGCTCGTCGGCATGGGCTTCGAGGAGATGCAGGGGCCCCACGTCGACGCCGACTTCTACATCAACGACTGCCTGTTCATGCCCCAGGACCACCCGGCGCGCAACCACTGGGACCGCTTCGCGCTCGAAGAGCCGGCCCGGATGAACCGCGAGGACATCCCCGAGGACCTCGTCGAGGCGGTCGAGAACGCCCATCGAAACGGCGTCGGTCCGGACGGCGAGGGGTATCACTCGCCGTGGGACGAGGACTTCGCACGTGCGCTCGCGCTCCGCGGGCACACGACGAACCTCTCGGTGCGCCACCTCGCCGGTCTCGCCGAGGGCGACCTGGAACCGCCACAGCGGTACTTCTCCGTCGAGAAGGCCTACCGCAACGACACGCTGGACGCGACCCACCTGCTGGAGTTCTTCCAGATCGAGGGCTGGGTCATGGCCGAAGACATCTCCGTCCGGGACCTCATGGGCACGTTCACGGAGTTTTACGAGCAGTTCGGGATCACCGACATCGAGTTCAAGCCCCACTACAACCCCTACACGGAGCCAAGCTTCGAGTTGTTCGGCCGCCATCCCAACACCGGGGACCTCATCGAGATCGGCAACTCCGGGATCTTCCGGCCTGAAATGCTCGAACCGCTCGGCGTGGAGGCCGACGTGATGGCCTGGGGGCTGGCGCTGGAGCGGCTGTTCATGCTCGCGACCGGTGCCGAGGACATCCGCGACGTCCACGGGACGCTGGTCGACCTCGAGTTCCTCCGCAGCGAGGAGGTGGTGTACTGATGCCCACCGTCGAGATCGACCCCGACGAGGTCCGCGAACTGACCGGCTATCCGGAGAAAGACGACCACGCGCTCCGCAACGAGCTGTTCGCGCTCGGTTTCGAGTACGAGGGCGAGACCGACGACGGCGAGTTCGAGCTGGAGTTCGCGCCGGACCGACTCGACCGCCTCTCCGTCGAGGGCGTCGCGCGGTCGCTGCGCTACCAGTACGGCGAGGACAGGGGCGTCTATATCCCGAGCACCAACGACGCGGAGTGGACCATCGAGGTCGACGGCGACGTGCCCGACCAGCGCCCCTCCGTCACCGGTGCCGTCGTCCGCGGCCTCGACATGGACGAGGCGGCGCTGGAGTCGCTCATCCAGTTGCAGGAGAAGCTCCACGCGACGATGGGCCGCCAGCGCGCCAAAGGCGCCATCGGCGTCCACGACCTGACGATGCTGAAGGGCCGCGCGGGGAGCGGCACCGAGGACCTCCCACCGGAGGAGGCCGACGACCCCAACATCGAGGCGGCCTCGGGCGGCGGGAAGTCGATCCAGTACACGGGTATCGGCGAGCACGAGGACACCTTCGTCCCGCTTGATGAGAACCACGAACTGACTCCCGGCGACGTGCTGGTCGACCATCCGACCGGGGCCAAGTTCGCCGACTTCGTCGACGACTACGACCGGATGCCGGCCATCTACATCGAGATGACCGGCACCGACCAGTGGACGATCGACCACATGCTGAACATCGTCTGCTACGCGCTCGACGCTCGCGGCGGCCGCGTGGAAGAGGTCGACGTGCAGTACTCCGACGACACCTCGGGCGACTACGCCGGGGAGACGCTCACGCGCCCGCTGTTCGAGACGAAGACCAAGACCGTCGAGCACGCCGCCGTGGAGTCGATGCTCGGCATCGACCTCGACGGCGAGGAGGTCGTCGACCTGGTGGAGCGGGCCGGACTCGGCCTCGCGGACGCCCAGGGCGCAGAGGAGGAGGACACAGACCTCTCCTACGAGGTCGAGGTCCCGCCCTACCGGGTGGACGTGCTCCACCCCGTCGACGTGGTCGACGACGTGGGCCGCGCCTACGGCTTTAACGACCTCGACCCGCGCTACCCGGACGTGTCGACCGTCGGCGGCCGCCACGAGCGCTCCCGACTGGAGCGAGCGGCCCGCACCGCGCTCGTCGGCATGGGCTTCGAGGACCTGCTGAACTTCCACCTTATCGGTCAGGACACCAACTACGACCGCCTCGGGGTGGAACGCGGCAGTGACGTGTTCGGTGGCGGCGAGCCGGCGGTCATCCGGGAGCCCTACAGCGAGGACTACGAGGTCGTCCGGACCTGGGCGCTCCCCGCCGTGATGCTCGTCCTCGAGAACAACACTCACCGCGCCTATCCGCAGGACTTGGCGGAGGTCGGCTTCGTCGCAGAGCAGGACGACGGGGCGACCAAGATGGCCGAGCGCCGGACCGTCGCCGCCGCGCTCGCCCGCAACGACGCCTCCTACGAGGACGCCAAGGCCCGCCTGCAGGCACTCTGTCGCGCCTTCGATGTCAACGTGGAGACGCCGCCGACCGACCACCCGACGTTCATCTCCGGTCGCACCGCCGAGATAGCCGTCGACGGCGAATCAGCCGGTGTCGTCGGCGAGGTACATCCGAAAGTGCTGGTCGAATACGACCTCGAAGTTCCGGTCGCGGCCTTCGAGTTCGACCTGAACGTGCTTCGGTAGTTCGCGAGGCAGTACCGCGAGCGAGCGCTTTTTGCCCCATCTTTTTGCGCGAGTGGGTCGCGAGCGCGAGGTCCGACCGTCGGGAGGACCTCGGTTGCGCGAACGGGGAGCGAAGCGACCCGTGAGCGGACGGAGCGAGCGACCC
>PXSD01000160.1 GCA_003023165.1 Halobacteriales archaeon QS_9_67_15
CGCTCGCAGAAAACCTCGATCGGGATTACCGGGCAGTCCACGACGATGTTTCGCTGCTCGCCGATCGCGGTCTGCTGTTCATCGTTGAGGACGGCCAGTCGAAGTACCCGTACATCCCCTACGAGCGCATTCACCTTGACATCGAACTTGTCGGCGGAATGCCCGATGAAGAGCCCGCTCCGGCCTGATGAATATTACTTATAATAGGAGTTACTGAAACGGCAAGCGGCGGCGCTATTCTGACTTCGATTTTCGCGGCGGCTTCTATCCGAATTCTGTAATTATCATTTGAAGAATATAATCCAGAAGCGCGATTCGACCGATTTCACCCGGCACACGGGGTGCATCCAAGCGTGAGTTGCCCTACTTCGGTGGAATCAGTCGATCCGTATCATTCACACATCTTTTTCCGGTCGGCCGCGGTGTGTTCGGGCATGACCGGAGACGCCGACGCTATCGATTTCGGAACCGACGGCTGGCGCGCAACGCTCGACATCTTCACCGCACCGCGCGTCCGCATGGTCGGACAGGCAGTGGCGACGTATCTCCGTGAGGCGGCAGACGGCGCCGCCGCGAGCGAGGGCGCGACGCTCGCAGTCGGATACGACGCTCGCGAGACGTCGCGCGGGTTCGCGGAGGAGCTCGCCCGGGTTCTCGCCGGCAACGGGTTCGACGTGCTCGTCCCCAAGCGGGACCTCCCGACGCCGGTCGTCGCCCGGACGGTCCGCGAGCGCGGCCTCGCCGGCGGCCTGATGGTCACCGCCTCGCACAACCCGCCCGAGTACAACGGCGTGAAGTTCATCCCCGGCGACGGTGCGCCGGCGCTCCCCGACGTGACCGACGCGCTGGAGGCGTCCCTCGCCGAGCCCGACCCGCTCCCCGAAGACGAGTGGGGCTCGGTCACGGAGACCGACCTCGTCGGCCCCTACAGCGAACACGTCCTCGACGCCGTCGACGCCGACCTCTCGGGCCTCTCCGTCGTGTACGATGCGATACACGGGAGCGGACGCGGCGTCACCGACGACCTCCTCGAACGCGCCGGTGCGGACGTCGAACGCCGCCGCTGTGACCGCGACCCGGAGTTCGGCGGCGAATCGCCGGAACCCTCCGCGGAGCGGCTCGAACCGCTCGCCGAACGGGTCGCCGAGTCCGACGCCGACCTCGGTATCGCGAACGACGGCGATGCCGACCGCGTGACCGTCGTCACGCCCGACCGCGGCGTGCTCGACCCGAACCTCTTCTTCGCCGCCACCTACGACGCGCTGCTCGAGGGCGAGTTCTGGTCGAGCGAGCAGTCGACTGGCGGCGACGTGGTCCGGACCGTGTCCACGAGCAGCATCGTCGACCGCGTCGCAGACGCCCACGGCCAGTCCGTCCGCGAGACGGCGGTCGGCTTCAAGTGGGTCGCCGAGGCGATGGGCGAACACGACGCGCTCGTGGGCGGCGAGGAGAGCGGCGGCTTCGGGCTGACCGCACACGTCCGGAACAAGGACGGCGTCGCGGTCGCGCTCCTCGCGGCCGCCATCACCGACGCCCAGTCCTACGACGAGCGGATCGACGGCCTGCTCGACAGCCACGGCGGCATCGTCCAGGACCGCGTCAGCGTCGACTGCCCCGACGACCGAAAGGCGGGCGTCCTCGCGGACCTCGAAGACGCCCTGCCGGAGGCACTCGCCGGGTCGACGGTCGAAGACGTCTCGACGGTCGACGGGTTCAAGATCTTCCTCGCGGACGGCACGTGGCTCCTGATCCGACCCAGCGGGACGGAGCCGAAGCTCCGGGTCTACGCCGAAGCGGGCTCGCAGGACCGCGTCGAGGAACTGCTCGACGCCGGTCGCGACCTCGTGGAACCGCTCGTCTGAGGCGTCGCGGCGTCACTCCTCGGTCGCTGGGTCGCCGCACAACTCGCCGCGGTACCGCTCTCGGTCGCTGTGCTCGACCGGTCCGGTCGCGAACCCCAGCGACTCGTAGAACGGCCGGACCTTCGAGTCGAACTCGGCGACCAGGCGACCGTGCTGCTCGGCCGCCGCGGCGACGAGCGCCCGTCCGATCCCCTGCGCTCGGCGGGCTCGCCGGACCGCGATAGCGTCGATTTCAGCCGTCGATCCGATGTCACCAGCGTCTCGCGGAACGGTGACGAGCGCACCGAGGACGGTCGCGCTGGCGATATCGCCGCTCGCCCGGACGGCGACGAACGCCGCGTCGCGCTCGACGCTCAGGCGAACCCGATCGGCGTCCGTTTCGAGCGCGGCGGCGTCGAGGACTCCCAGAACGTCGGTCAGGTCGTCGGTTGTCGCCGGTCGGACGGTCACGTCAGAGACCATCGGCTCACTCCCGGACACCGCCCGTGATAGTCGGGTTCGTGGTGAAAACGACGGACCACGACCGACTCGCCGCCTGCCACCGAGCAGGAGTCCGACCCGACGCTCGGTACGTCGAACGCCGTCCCCGGATCTGAGCGACACATCGCTCCGCTGTATGTGACCACCAATAACTACTTTAGCGTGAATCCCTCACGAACGATCGTAATATAAGTAGAAAAATAGATCGGTCAATCGACTCATGGACCAGAGCATACTTGATCACCCAGTACGCGAAATAATGAACAGTCCAGTCCGGACGGTCGACTACGACATGGCAGTGACGGATGCGGCCCGGATACTGTTGCGCCGGGATATCGGGTCACTCGTCGTCAAAAACGGCGAGATCGAGGGGATCGTCACGGAGTCGGACATCGTCGAAGCGGTCGGCGCGGAACACGACACCGACCGGATGACCGTCGGACAGCTGATGACCAAAGCCGTTCTCACGGTCGACTCGGCAGAGTCGATCGAGGTCGCCTGCGAGCGGATGCGCGCCAACGAAATCAAGAAGCTCCCCGTCACAGACGGGGAGGAGCTCGTCGGCATCGTCACGACGACAGATGTCACCTGCTCACTCGTGCCCGGACTCGACGAGGTCATCACGTCGTACCAGTGAGCGGGACCGTGTGGCCGCGATGGGAGCGAACGCACAGCGCCCGAACGCAGCGGCCGATCACCCGCCTTTGACGAGTCGAAGGACCTCCACGCTGTCCGCATCGACAGCGGCGTCCTCGGGGACGGGGCGGCCGTCGACGAGGATCGACACCTCGTGGGGGCCGTATGGGAGCGGGTCCAGCAGGTCGGCGTAGGTGGCCCGTTCGTCGACCTCGACCTCGTGGGTGTCTTCGCCGGCGACAGCGACAGTGACGCGCATGTCCGTGGATCGGTGTCGTCGGGCTTGAGCGTGTCGTCCCGCAGTCGCCAGGGTGGACGGACCTGACCGGGACGGTCGGCCACTACTCGGTAGGTTTACGGACGGCCGTCGCCTCCGTCCGGACATGAGCGAGGCCGACCAGGACTCGGAGTCGCGGGCGGGCCGGGAGGAAGTCTGGATCGAGAAGTATCGCCCCCAGCGACTCGACAAGATCGTCGGACAGGAAGGCATTGTCGAGCGCCTTCAGAGCTACGTCGACCGCAACGACCTGAGCCACATGTTATTTTCAGGTCCGGCAGGTATTGGAAAAACCACCTCGGCCACGGCTATCGCCCGCGAGCTCTACGGCGACGACTGGGGGGAGAACTTCCTCGAACTCAACGCCTCCGACGAGCGGGGGATCGACGTGGTGCGCGACCGGATCAAGAGCTTCGCGCGCACCTCCTTCGGCGGCTACGACTACCGAATAATATTCCTTGATGAGGCCGACGCGCTCTGTGTCCCACCGGGTACAGAGGTTGTCACCGGCTATCCGTCTTCACCAGGGGTAAAAAAGATAGAGGATGTTGCCGAGCAGGGGGAACCGATCCCGTCGGTCGACTTCAAAACGAATGAGATCCAGTCCGACAAGGGGAAATTCGTCGACTCCGGTGTGGCGGACTTCTTCGAACTCGAACTGGACGACGGCCGGACGGTTATCGCGAGTCTCAGCCATCCGTTCTTCGTGGTCGGAGACGACGGCGAACTCGTTGAGAAGGAACTGCAGGAACTGAAACCCGGCGACGAGGTCGCCGATTTCAAAGACGACGTGGGCGTTTCCCGGTGCGAGGCCTGCGGGGACTGGACAGCCGGACGGTTCTGTTCGGTCGCCTGCAAAAACGGGGGACACAGCCGCGAGATGCAGGGCGAAGGGAATCCGATGCACGGCTCGGAGTGGTCCGAGGAACGCCGTAAGAAGACCGTCGAGAAACTCTCCGACGGGAGACTCGAAGGCGAGAACAATCCCAACTACGGAGGCGAGTTCCACGGTGTGTCCGTCTGGGAGATGGACGAGGAGACCATTGAGCGGTTCTGTGAGCAGCTCAGCGACCTCCGCTCCGGTACGCCGTGGGACGAGTGGGTCGTCGATGCCGATGCCGGGGCAGTCAAAGAACGGATCGGGCAGAGTTCGGCTGCGTGGTGGGCTGATCTGGACGAAGCTCGGAAAGCGGAACTGATCGAAAAGGCCACGGAGAACTGCGAGTATCCGGTCTGTGATATCACGGGGGATAACAATCCGATGCGTGACCCCGAGGTCGCACGGAAAGTTTCGGAAGCCCTCCGGGGCCACGAACCGACGGGGGGAAACATTCGTCACAGTGACGAACTCGGCCACCTCGTTCGGTCCGACTGGGAGTACGAGGTCGCGAAAACGCTTCAGGAAGCGGGTATCGAGTACGAGTACGAACCCGAGTTCGAGTTGTCCGACTCGCTGTTCCATCCCGATTTCTTGGTCGACGACACGGTTATCGAAGTCAAAGGAGTGGCCGAACTGTGGGGCCAGACCGAGAAGGTCAAGGAATTCCTTGAGACGTACGGCGACGAGTACAGGTTCGTCGTTGTCGGCGACGAAGAACTCCCTCACCACGAACACTACGACCGGGATGAGTTCGACGCGGCGGTAGTATCTGACGGTGGACGAGCATCGGTTCAGACTGCGACAGTACGCAGTATCGAGTACAGCCACCGCGGGGAGGCGTACAACATCAGCATGGAGGGCACTCCGAACTTCATGCTCGCCAACGGGATTCTCACTCACAACACCTCCGACGCACAATCAGCGCTGCGCCGGACGATGGAGCAGTTCTCGAACAACGTCCGGTTCATCCTCTCGTGCAACTACTCCAGCCAGATCATCGACCCGATCCAGTCCCGGTGTGCCGTCTTCCGCTTTTCGCCGCTCTCGGACGCGGCCGTCGCCGAGGAGATGCGCTACATCGCCGAGGCAGAGGGGATCGAACTCACCGAGGACGGCGTCGACGCGCTCGTCTATGCGGCCGACGGCGACATGCGTACGGCGATCAACGCCCTGCAGG
>PXSD01000161.1 GCA_003023165.1 Halobacteriales archaeon QS_9_67_15
AACGTCGAGCTAATGGGTCGGGTCCCCCGGTTCGAACCGCCGCCGCGGGTGGTCGATGCCTCGCTCCTGGCGGCGGTCGTCGTCCTGCTCGCGACGGGCGCGGTGAGCCTGGTGTCCGGCCGCCCCTCGGGCGCGTGGGTGTTCGACATCCACGCCGTCGCCGGCGTGAGTACGGTCGTCCTGCTGGCGTGGAAGCTCAGACGGGTACGACACCGACTGCGGCCGGACGCCCTCGACGCGACACGCGTGCTGTCGGCGCTGTTGGGCGTGGTGGCGACGGCGGCGCTGGCCACCGGGATCTGGTGGGTGTTCGGCGGGGCTCTCGACCTCGGGCCGTGGGGACTGCTGAACCTCCACATCGGGCTGGGACTCGCGGTCCCGCTCCTGCTCGTGGTCCACCTCCGCCAGCGGTTCGCGCTCCCGGCGCGCGAGTCGGTCGCGAATCGCCGGAACGCGCTCCGGTACGCCGCACTCGTCGGGTCGGGCGCGGTCGCCTGGCGCGCACAGGAGGCGGTGAACGAAGTAGTCGGGACCGCGGGCGGAGAGCGACGATTCACTGGCTCGCGCGAGGACGGGAGCGATGACGGGAACGGCTTCCCGGTCACCTCGTGGGTCGCAGACGACCCCGAGCCAGTCGACCGCGAGTCGTGGTCGTTGACCGTCGAGGGGCGCGTCCGCGACTCACTGGCACTGTCTCACGGGGCGGTAACTGCCGGCGAGGCAGAGCGTGGTCCCGCTCGTGCCGAGCGGCGCGCGCTGCTGGACTGCACGAGCGGGTGGTACTCCGAGCACGACTGGCGCGGTGTGCGCGTCGGTGACCTGCTCGAGGCGGCCGGTCCGGACGACGACGCGGCGTGGGTCCAGTTCCGGTCAGTGACCGGCTACCGCTGGAGCCTCCCGCTCGATGAGGCCCGCGACGCGCTCCTCGCGACCCACGTCGACGACGAGCGACTCTCGCACGGCCACGGAGCGCCGATGCGGTTGGTCGCACCCGGCCGCCGCGGGTTCCAGTGGGTCAAGTGGGTCAAGTCGGTGCGAGTGACCAGGCGGCGGGAACTGGGCGAGTGGGTCGCTGTCTTCGTCAGCGGCGTCGGCGGGTGACCGGATCGGTTCGACCGACGGCAGCCCGCAGCGTCAGAGCAGGGTCGCCAGCGTCCGAAAGTCGGGCGCACGGAGGTCCTCGGCAGACGTGTCGACGTGAACTGTCTCGAAACCGTACTCCCGTGCGCCGTCGATGTCCGGCTCTCGGTCGTCGCCGACCATCACGTACGTCTCGGCGTCGGCGCGGGCCTTCGCGGCCTCGTAGATGTCACCGTCGGGTTTGGTCGCCCGGACGCCGGGCTCGTGTGACGCGACCCGGATGTCGAAGTGGTCGAGGAGGCCTATCTCTTCGACCTTTCCAAACTGCACCGCCGGCACGCCGTTGGTGAGGACGCCGAGCGTGTGGTCCTCGGCGAGCGACTCGACGACCGTACCGCTCGCAGAGGTCCGCGAACGCCTCGCGATACGGGTCGTCGGCGAACTCGCCGAAGTGGTGGAAAAAGCGGTCGTCGTAGTGGTCGAGATGCTCGTCTGTGGGCGTGGCTCCGGCTCGCTCGAAGGCGTCAGCGACGATACCGCGGTACCTGCCCCGCCAGCGCACGAGGGTCCCGTCCACGTCGAAGAAGATCGCTGCCATATCACGGCCGAGGACCGACTGCGTAAAAAAGGTAGCCGAGGCGTGAGAACTGCTGACTCGGCGCGCACTCGGGTGGAGACCGTGGGGAGCGGGGCAGCCAGGCGGCTCGCTACGCCTCCGCCGCGAACTCGACCCCGACGACTTCGAAGCGCACGCCGCCGGAGTCGCTGTCGGTGACGCTGACTTCCCAGCCGTGGGCGTCGGCGACCTCCGCGACGATGTCGAGACCGAACCCGGTGCCGTCGTCGGCGGTCGAGTAGCCGCTCTGGAACACTCGGTCGCGTTCTGCTTCGGGGATCCCGGGACCGTCGTCGGCGACGTAGAACCCGCCGGCGCACTCGCCCACGGTGACCGTCACGCCGTCGCCCCCGTGGTCGACCGCGTTCGAGAGCAGGTTCTCCAGCAGTTGCCGCACTCTGGGCGGGTCGGCGCGGATCCGCTCGTCGGTCCCGACGCGGAGCGTCGCGTCGGCCGCGCCGACGGTCTCCCAGCACCTGTCGACGACGGCCGCGAGTCCCACCGGTTCCGTGTCGCCGATCCGCTCGCCCTCTCGGGCGAGCGTCAGCAGGTCGTCGATGAGCGTCTCCATCCGCTCGTGCGCCTCGTCCACGTCGTCGAGGAAGTCGCTGTCGCACTCGCGGCGCGCCAAGTCGAGCCGTCCGACCGCCACGTTCAGCGGGTTGCGGAGGTCGTGGGAGACGACGCTGGCGAACTCGTCGAGACTGTCGCGCTCGCGCCGGAGCGCGGCCCGCTGTTCGACGCGGTCGAGCGCGGCCTCGATGTTCGCAGCCAGCACCCGCGCGAGCGCCTCGTCGGTCGTGTCGAACGCCTCGGGCCTCGTCGAACTGACGATAAAGACACCGTGGCTTCCGAGCGGAACGTAGAGCTCGCTTCGAAAGGGCGTGTCTCCGTTGAACCGTTTCGTCGCCTCGTTGAGGTCGGCGTAGCGTCCTATCTCGCCCGTCCGGAAGACCTGGCCGGCCAGACTCCCCTCGACCGGGAGCGTCGGCGGGGTACCGCCGAGGATGTCCGCGGACCTGTCCGTCCACGCGACGGGGACCAGCGTCTCCTCGTCGGAGTCGTAGCGGTGGATCCCGTTCACCTCCAGATCGAGGACGTCGGTGGCGGTCTCCGACCCGATCGCAGCGACCTCGTCTACCGTGGTCGCTCGCATCAGCTCTCGGGTCGCGTCGTGGAGCCGTTCGAAGGCGCGCTCGCGTCGCTTCCGGTCGGAGATGTCGCGCCCGGTACCGATGAGACCGATCAGGTCGCCGTCGGACCCTGTCAGGCGGTCCCCGGTGAACTCGTAGGGGATCCGCTCGCCGTCCGCCGTCAGGATATCCACTTTGACTGTCTGCTCGCCGGTAGCGAACGTCTCCTCGACCGCCCCTGCGACCCGCTCGTGCTCGTCTACGCTGAAGAAGTCGGACACCTGCATCTCGGCGACCTCCGCGTCGGTGTACCCGGTGACTGCCGGCAGTCGGTCGTTCCACCGCCGGAGGGTCCCGTCCGGCCCGAGGACATAAAAGATGTCGTCGAGCGTGTCGAGGGCCTGCTCGATAAACTGACGCTCGTCGCGGAGGTCCGCCCGAAGGTCGAACGAGTGGAGGGCGTGTGCGATGTCGTCGCCGAGTTCTCCGAGTAACGCCCGCTCGTCGTCGTCGAAGGCGTTCGCCCGGTCGGCGTAGACCGTAAGAATGCCGTACATTGTGTCGCCGTGGTCGAGCGGGACGGAAGCGGCGGCCCGGTAGCCCCGTTCGAGCGCAACTTCGCGCCAGGGGTCGAATTCGAGGTCGTCAGCCACACACTGCGAGACGGCCACACGCCGCTCTCGAACCGCCGTCCCGGCGGGTCCCTGTCCCCTCGCCGTCTCGTCGGCGGTGATCGTCACGTCGTCGAGGTAGCCGTCGTCCTTGCCGGCTGATTCCCGTGGTTCGATCCGGTCGGTCTCGGCGTCCACGCCTCCGATCCACACGAACAGGTACGGGTCGGCCTCGCTGATGACCTCGCAGATCCGGGTCTCGGCCTCGCTCCGGGAGTCCGCTCGCACGAGGACCTGGTTGACCTCGGTCGCGAGCCGCCTGATGCGGTCGAGTTCGGTGGCACGTCGGCTGGCGCGGTACTGCTCGACCGCGTTCCGGACGCGGTTCGCCAGCAGTTCGTACTGGTCGGTCCCGGTCGCCTTCTGGAGGTAGTCGGTCGCACCGGCGGAGATGGCGTCGCTGGCGACTTCCTCGCTGCCCTTGCCGGTGAACAGCACGAACGGCAGGTCGGGGTCGCGCTCACGGACGGCCTCGAGCAGTTCGATCCCGTTCCGGCCCGGCATGTCGTAATCGCTCACGACGCAGTGTCAGACCGGCGAAGTCGGGGTCGTCGTCGACGTGGAGAACGAGGATATCCGCAGTTGCACTCATATGCGATCGTGACGTGGTACCGCATATAATCTTACGGGCCCGGTTCTAACGAACAGTGATGGGGTCGCGGCGGAGGCTCTCGACGGCGACCGGGACCGTTCGGACGCCGACGCTTTCCCGCTGTGGGACCGCCCGCTCCGGGACCGTGCGGCCCTCACTCTTCGGGGTCGATCGGTTTGCCCTCTTTCGTCGGCGGAGCGACACGGTCGACGAACGATTCGGCGTCGGGCTCGTTCACCCGGACGCGGACGTGGATCTCCCCGAGTTCGTCGGGTTCGCCGACCGCGAAGTTCACCACGTCCCGGAAGGCGGGCTGTTTCTTCAGATCGAAGGAGAAGGTGTCGCCGCGGAGGGTCTCGAAGAACGCGCCGCGGGCGGTGTCGAGGATCTCCTGGCGGTGGAGACACTCCGAGAAGTGCTCCATGTCGTGGGCGGTGGCGACGAGTTCGCCGTGCTGGTGCTCGACGTCGGCGCCGGGGAACAGGTTGCGGACGGCGTCGGCGACTCTGTCGGTGACTTCCGTGTCGTTGACCGGCGCGGTGATCTGTACGTCGACGCTGTAGACTGTGCTCATTGTCTCGTCCTCATTCGTCGTCCTCGATGGCTTCCGGACCGTCGGAGAGGAGGCGCTCGACGGTCGACCGGAACGCCGCGAGGCTCCCGTCGTTGTCGATCGTGACGTCGGCCATCTCCATCGCCTCGCCCATGCCGAACCCGAGTTCGCGCTCGTCGCGCGCTGCCATGGATTCGCCGCCCTCGTCGGTGCCGGCGTCGCGCTCGGGGGCGCGGACCTCGACGAGAACGAACTCGTCGCCGAACGCCTCGTGGAAGCGCTCGACCTCGACGTCCGAGCGGATGCCGTCGACGACGACGGTGTCGGCGCCCTCGAGGTGGTCCTCGATGCGCGGGAGCGACTCCCGTGCGATGGCGTCCGGGCCGTTCTCCTCGCGGAGCGTCTTGGCCATCTCGCCGTGCCGGGTGGCGGGGTCGAGGCCGCGCTCGCGGCAGGCCTGGCGGACCACGTCGCCCATGATCACGACCGGAATACCGGCGTCGCGCGCGACGGCGGCGGCTTCGCTCTTCCCGCTGCCGGGCAGCCCGACAGTCCCGATAACTGTCATCGACGGATGTACTGCCAGCCCGCGCATAAGGACTGCGTTGTCGGTCGCGCCACGCCGGTACTTAAAGAAGCGGACGTCCACGGCCGAACACCGTTGTCGGTGGAGTGCCTACAGTCGAGCGATGGCAACACAGGACGCCACGGACGGGTCGACGGGTTCGGGTGCAGAGCCGCTCCGCGAGTCGACGCCCGGCGAGCGACCGCCCGGCCCCGACGGGGTCCCCGTCGTCGGGAACACGCTCCAGTTCCTCAGGGACCCAGTGGCCTTCTACGACCGCTGTGCCGCGTTCGAGGACGACGTGGTCGCCTACAGGATCGCGACCAGCGACGGGTACATGCTCACCCACCCGGCGGACATCGAGCGCGTGCTCGTCACGGACGACGCAGACTTCCGCCGGGCGTCGATCATCCAAGACTCGCTCGGCCAGATCGCCGACGGCGGCCTCTTCCTCATGGAGGGCGAGGACTGGAAAGCCCACCGGAGCGCGCTTCAGCCCTCGTTCTACCGCGACCGGATCGAGACCTACGCGGAGATGATGGCACGTTTTTCGGACGAACGCGCCGCGGAGTGGCGCGGTCGCGACTCGGTGCTCGTCAGCGAGGAGATGCGGACGCTCACCCTCGAAATCCTCGCGAAGACGCTGCTGGACGTGGACGTCCGCGGACAGGAGTCGGCGCTCCGCGACGCCGCCGCCGCGGTCTCTGACCGGTTCGACGCCGGCTCGCTTTCCGCGCTCCTCCCGCTGTGGGTGCCCACGCCGGCGAACCGGCGCTGTCAGCGCGCGGTTAAGCAGTTCGACGAGGCCATCGCCGACATCGTCGCCGACCGCCGCGCCAGCGACGGCGAGTTTGACGACCTGCTCTCGATCCTGCTCGACCTCGAACTAGACGACGCCGACGCGGAGGCGCAGGGACTCACGGAGACCGAGATCCGCGACCACCTGTTCACCTTCCTGTTTGCCGGCCACGAGACGACGGCGCTGACGCTCTCCTACGCGGTCTTCCTGCTCGCGAACCACCCCGAGAAACAGGCCCGGCTCCACGACGAACTCGACGAGGTGCTGGCCGACGGGGGCGAGGGCAGTTCCGCGGACGCGGCGTCCCCGAGCGCGTCGGACCTGTTCGCGTTCGACTACCTCGACGACGTCGTCGACGAGGCGCTGCGACTCTACCCGCCGGCGTACACCGTCTTCCGCGAGCCGACACGGGACGTGTCCCTCGGTGGGTACGAGATCCCCGGCGGGGCGACCATCTCGATGCCCCAGTGGGTCGTCCACCGGGACGAGCGCTGGTACGACGAGCCCGACACCTTCCGCCCGGAGCGCTGGACCGAGGTGTTCCGCGACGCCCTCCCCGAGTACGCCTACTTCCCCTTCGGCGGCGGCCCGCGCCACTGCATCGGGATGCGGTTCGCGCTGATGGAGGCGAAACTCGTCCTCGCGACGCTCGCCCAGCGGTTCGCGTTCGACCCCGTCACCGAACCGCCGCTGGACCTCTCGATGCAGCTCACCCTCCAGCCCGAGGACCCCATCGAGGTCGCCCTCGACGAGCGCTAAGCCAGTCGGACCCGACCGAACCGCTCCGGGCCGCGGCCCTCAGTCTCGAACGCCCACCGGGACCGCTCCTTGAGCGCGCCGCACCGGCGGGCGAACCCGTGGGACCCGTCCGCCCGGGTTCGCCGACTCGGTGACGAGCGGGAGGTCTGCGGTCCGGTCGTGTTTCGACGCGTGCTCCCTGACAGGCATCACTCATCGCCGGGGCGCAGGACAGTAATGAGTGTGGGTCGCTCCCGGGACTCGGGACTGCCCGCCGCGGTCTCATACTGGTGGCTGTAATTCTTTTACTCACCAGTCTCTGCTATCTGAGATACAGACCCGTTCCGCCTGGATTCTCAGTTCGAGTTTTCACGTACTTACAGCCACCAGTATCAGGTTCCTTCGACCAGCCGTTCGAGGTGTTCGGGCGGCACGGCACCGCGAGCGGCGTACTCGCCGTAGGTGAACGTCGGGACGCCGGTGACGCCCTGTCGTTGCGCCGCGGTGGACTGCTCTTCGACCTCCGAGCGCCACTCGTCGTCGCCGAGCACGTCGCGGACCTCGTCGGGGTCGAGGTCGGCGTCGCGCGCCAGCTCCGCCAGCACGTCGGGGTCGCCGATGTCGCGCTCGTCCTGCCACAGCGCCTCGAAGATGGCCACGTCGAACTCGAGCCACTGTTCGTAGGAGGAGGTCTCTTTCACGTAGTAGGAGGCGACCTGTGCGGGCAGGGAGTCGACCTCCATCGCCGGTTCGAGCGACATCTCGGTGTCGTACTCCTCCTGCAGGCGCTGGACGTTCTCGCGGGCCTGCTCGTAGTAGTCCTCGTCTTTCCCGTCGTCGGCCGAGTGGTCGATGCTCCCGTCGGGCTTTCGCTCGCCCGAGCGCAGGTCGAAGGGGTGCCAGTCGATCTCCAGTTTCACCTCGCGGTCGTCCTGGTACTGCGAGAGGGACTGGCGGCCGAGGTAACAGAACGGACAGACGTAGTCGGAGTAGACGCCGATGCGTTCGGTGGTCCGGGTGTCGCTCATACCCCCGATAGCGGGCGAAGGCGGAAAAACGGCGCGCCGTGGTGCGCGTCGGACGGAAAATTATGTGGCGACCCAATTCCGATGGTTGGTCGCGAGCGGTAGAGACTTCTGTTTGATTGACTGTCTGGTCCTAGAGTGAGACCAAGGATATTGTGAAGGATCCTCCGGTCGTATTTAATACCGCAGTTAGACTCCATCACCATGGATATTGAGAGTTTGATCGTATGAAAGACCGACTCTTATTGAATAGTTTTCTGGATTGACATCAGACGGGATACGCCAGAGACTCTCAGTGCGCTCATCGGTATTTTCAACAGCTGCCTCCACGTTGTGCTCGCCAGATCTCGTTACAACATCTTCAACAAGGATACCATCATCTGACGCCGGGACTTCGTACGACTCATCCAGAAGTGTCTCCTCATTGGTTCTATCGGTTATTGTCACCGATATCGTGGTTGTCTCACTTGTCGCGTTCGTCAAAGAGAGGTTCGCACCTCCGGCGGTTTGTGAACTACATCCTGCTAACCAGAGAAATCCCAGTGTCGTAGATGTCATGAACTTCCTTTTTGAGATGCGCATATTAGTGTCAAATGAAAACGCGAGCACTAAAACATGTTGGTGATCCTATACGGCCACTATGCAATGATCCAAACTGCCGATTCAGATGCGGCCCTGGTAGTGGCGAACAATTGACACTAATATTATGTAGGGACTAGCGGCTCAATACAGCTCGAAACTTTAGAGATGAGCATGACATATTGTCAATGTGTCTGGCGTCCTCACCTGCGTTTGTATTGAATTGTCGTAGAGTAATAAAAGTTATGACATTAATGGTTTATTAAATGGTTTTGGGTTCGATATAAAGTAGTACAAAACGATGGAAGCATAATGTGAGTGGGTTCCGGATTTGCCCTACTTTCAATTACTGGTCTGGCTCAGGGGTGTCGCGCCGATTCGACGGGCGGGGTGCCGCGTGTCGACCGCTCGCGTCAC
>PXSD01000162.1 GCA_003023165.1 Halobacteriales archaeon QS_9_67_15
GCTGCAGCCGCCGTCGTAGACCGAGTCGCCTCGTTCAGTCCCACTCGCTCAGACCGGTTCACCTGTCTAAGCGGGTGGGACTGAACGGGGCCGTCGGCTCCGGGAAGACGGACGACCCAAGCACCGCAACGGAATGAGGAGCGCAGCGAGTCCTTCGACCGGAGCCAACGGGGGCTTTCACCCGTTTCCGACGACCGTAATCTCGTCTCTGAACACTACCGGTTTACCCCCGTCTCGGTGCAAACACCGGAATCGATCGGCCGAACGCTCCCGTCGCCTGTCACTCCCGGACGAACTGGACTGCGTCGCCACAGGTCTCGGCGACTGAGACCAGCGACAGCCAGGTGTTACAGCCAGCGCGGAGCGCGACGAGGTCGCGGGCGCCGACCGTGACGGTCAGCGTCGCGCCGTTGCGCTCCAGCGTCGCGGTCGAGCGGTCGCCCTCGATGTCGCCGACCTCGACGGCGACGCTGCGCTGGACGCGGCGGGCGCTCTCGGGGTCGGCGTAGTCGAACTCGAAAACGGCTTCGTGGTCCACGGCTGGAGTCGCGTCAGTTGACGTCGACTTCCTTGATGTCGCGGCTCCGCTCTTTCAGGAGCACGCGGTGGCCGCAGTACGGACAGCGGACGCCGCCGTACTCGTCCAGTTCGACGTCGCGCTTACAGCGGGAGCACTTGTAGCTCATTCGTCTTCGTCGGCGAGCGCGGCGCGGATGGAGCGAGTGACCGTCCGGCCGCCGGGGGTCGTCGGACTGTACGCGCCGCCGGTGAAGGCGTGTCCGCAGTAGCCACATTCCCAGATCCCGGTGCCCTGGCGGTCGACGCGGTCCTCGCCGCAGTCGGGGCACTCGTGGTCCTCGTTCATCTCGCTCTCGATCTGGGCGACGCGGCGGCGAGCGACGCGCCCGTATCGCGCGCCGAACCGGCCCGCGCTCTTGGTTCGTCCCGTCTTCTTGGCCATAGTATCGCAATATCCGGCAGTGGGCCGTATAAACCCTGCGAGTCGTTCCGAGAGCCGCCCCGCATCGACGCCCGCTCCCCCGGCGAACCGGTCACCCCTGCAGGCCGGCCTCCTGCAGTGCCTCGTTCAGGTCCTCGCGGACGACTTCGCCGAGTTCGCGCTCGCGCGCGGTCGTGACGACGCGGTTCTCCTGGACGGAGGAGCCGTCGCGGATGAGCAGTCGGACGTTGCCGTTCTCGCCGGCGCGGGTGGCCTTCGCGCGGACGCCCGACCGAGAGCCGGACCCGCCCGCGTCGATGGGGCCGGGGATGATCTTCTTGACGTGCGGGTGGCCGGCGACGGTCTGGATCGCGTCCTGGCCGGCGCGGCCGCCGACGAGCGTCGAGTGTGAGCCGCCGATCTTCTCGCGGGGCGGCGTCTCGACGACCTCCAGGGGCGCGTCGCCGCGTCGGGAGAGGACGGCCTCGACCGGGTCGTCGCTGTCGCCGATGCGGTAGAACTCGTGGCGTAACTGTCCCCGGACGGTCCGGAGCACGTCGCGGTCGCCGGTGGCGTACACTTCGTCGGGGCGCTTGCGGCGGACCTCGTCGGCGACGAGGCCGGCGAAGTTCCGGAGTTCGACCACACCGGCCTCGCCGCCGTCCTCGGGGGTCGTCGTCACCTCGCGGGCCCCGACGACCTCCTCGTCGACGATGGTGCTCACGCGGGCGCGCTCGCGGTCGAGTTCGAGGACGACCGCGTCCGCGTTCTCCGAGCGACAGACCAGGCAGTAGTCGCCCGGTCTGTCCAGCGCCGTGCCGCACCGCCGACACTCCATACAGGGTGACCAGCCGGTCGAACGGCAAAAGGGGTGCGAGAGCGTCACCGTCGCGCAGCCGTCAGTCGCCGGTGCTGTGGTGTGATTTCACACGCTGGTCCCGGTGTCACGCCGCTCGGCGCTGATCCGGTACGTCCGCCCGTCGTACGCGACGGCGGGCGTCTCGTCTGACTGGACGCCGAACAGTGGCGTGACGTGCGTCTCCGTCTCGACGCGCACTTCGCGCACGTCCGACCCGGCGTGGGCGAGCGCGTCACGGAGCGGCCACTGTCGATACACCTGCTCGGTGATCAGTCGCTCCGGGTCGGACACGTCGTCGCGGGTGAGGACGTACGTCGCTTCGGTCCCCTCGCCGTCTCTGGGGCTCTCGGCCGTCACGACGGCGGTGTCTCCCTCGCGACGCGTGTCGGTCACTGCGTCCGAGGCGACGAGTTCGAGCGCGTCCCCCGCCAGTTCGAACCGCGCCGCACAGACGGTCTTGTGTTCGTACGTCGGCGTCTGCTCCTGGTCTTCCCACCAGCCGTCGACGGCGAAGGCGTAGTGGCCGCCGCCGAGGGGGGCCACGGTGACGTCGCTGGTCCCCCCTGTCCGGACGATCGGATCGCCGGGAACGCGGTCGCGAAGCGTGACGGTCCACTGGTGAGAGCCACCGGGCTCCACCGTCATCAGCGGATCGGGGGTCACTCTCGGCGCGACGCGGTACCACTGTCCAGCTTCCCACCGGTAGAGCCCCCAGTTGTAGAAGTTCGTCGCGAACGTTCGCTGGGTGTCGTTCTGGAGCGTGAACGAGAGTTCCGCGTCCGGGAGCGACACCGACGCCGCCGAGTGTTCGAGGAGGAGTGCGGAGTCTGGGTCGGACACCTCGCGGAACCAGACGACGCGCTCGATGTCGTCGTGGTTCGGCGGAAACGATGTGTCACGGGCCGGCGTGGACGCCTCGGTCGTGGCGTCAGGACTCCCGTCTGTCGCCGTCGGACTCGCGGTCGCGTCCGTGTCGGTCGAACTGTCGGACGGGTCGTCGGCCGGGGACCCGGCGTCGTCCGCGTCGGCGAGACAGCCCGCGAGGCCGGTGGCGGCGAGCCCGCTGACGCTCGCGAGGAGGGTGCGGCGGTTCATAGCTCGGGGTACGCAACACCGGAGTAAACAGGTTCCGTAGTCTCAAGCGAGTTTTTCAGCCAACGGGGTCGGACGCCGTTCGGCGTCGACCACTCACCGCTTCATAGGTCGTCCGGATCGCATTTGAGGTACTCCCGGAGGACGACCGTCGCGTAACTCCCCTTCGGGAGTGCGAACTCGAAGGTCAGTGTGTCACCGTCGCTGTCTGCGTGGGTGGGATTACCGTCGACGCCGTCTACGTCGCCGATGTCGTTGTCGACGCCGCGTTCGACGGTCAGGTCCGTCCGGAGGAGGACCGCTCGGCGCGTCCCCGTCGACTCGAACTCGCCGGGCAGGTTGAAGTCCGCGGGCGAGAGGTCGAGGTCGGCGAGCACTTCGCGCTCGATCTCGCCCGGTTCGCCGTCGGCCAGTTCCGTCTCGGTGCCGAGCAGCGGGGCGGTGACGAACGCTCGGCCGCGTTCGCAGTGACGGCGGACCGTCCGCAGCCGGTCCTCGGTCACGCGCTGGGTGCGGTCGGTGTCGGGGAGCGCGAACCCCTCGGGCGCGTCAGCGTCCGAGAAACACACCACGTCGCCCGCGACGGGTTCGTGAAAGGGGAGTCCCCGGTCCAACCGCTCGGAGAGGATGCGATTGAACGCGTCGGACTGGGCGGCGTTGACGAACAGCCGCTGGAGGTTCGAGGGGACGGCTTCGAGTGCGGCGCGGTAGTCCTCGTCGTCGAGTTCGCTCCCGTCATCGCTCCGCTCGACCAGCCGGTGACACATCGACCGCTCGAAGCCGAGCCGGCGTGGCAGTCGCTCCAGCGCGCCCTCCCAGTCCTCGGTTCCGTCTGGCGGTTCGTCACCGCTCGACGTGTCCGAGTCGCTTCGCAACTCGCGGTCGACATACCGTCGCGCTTCCCGCGTCGACTCGGGTTCGCGCTCCGCTGGACTGCCGACGTAGGCCAGCACCGCGCCCTTCCAGTTCCCGCGGACGATCTCGAGGCCGACCTCGTGGGTGACGGGCCGTTTGCTCCCGAACCGCTGCTGGCCGAAGTAGTTGGGGACACCGACGGTCGCCCGGTCGGCCGTCTCGGTCGACGCGGCCGACCGGTCGTCCCCGTTCTCGTCGCCCCGGGCGAACGCGCGGAGGTCGTCGGTGGTCGCCGGGGCGTCCTCGGGCGACTCGGCGTCGCGGACGACGATCTCGAAGGCGTTGCCCGCGAGGTCGCCGAAGAGGACGGGGCGGCCGGTCCGGCCCAGCAGTTCGACCTCGGCGTCGCGGATCTCGACCGCGCGCAGTTCCTCGGGGTCGACTTTTTCGACGGTGAACAGCTGCGTCGTGACGGCGTGTTTGTCCTTCGTGCCGGCCCACGAGACGCGCTCGCGGGAGATCCCGAGGCGGTCGGAGAGCTCCGCGGCGAAGTCGTTGGTGTCCCACTGCCGGAGCGTCACGCGGGCGAGGACGTTCGCGTAGCCGCCGGGGTCGGAGTCCAGCGGTTCCGGGTCGACGGCCTCGACCTCGGTCACGCGGAAGTCCTCGGGGCGCTCCCGGAGGTGGCCGCCGACGCCGGGGGCGTCGCTGACGTAGTACTCCATCCCGACCGCCCGCTCGACGGCGTGTGCCTCGCGCATCGGGTCGTGGTTCGCCGGGGAGCGAGTAAATGCCTGTCGACCCGGCGGCGGGGTCCCAGACCGGTCGTCTCGTCACACCCGAAACGGACAGGTATCGGGCGCTCGATAGTCGATCTGATGGACGTCTCGCGAGTGAGCGTCGAGGTCGAGACGCGCGCGCCGACCGGCCAGACGAGCGCGTACCTGCTCGGGTCGGACCCGGCGGTGCTGGTCGACCCGCCCGCGCGGTCGGACCGACTCGACGCACTCGCCGCCGAGCGCGGTGTCGGCCACGTCACAGTGACGCATCACCACCCGGACCACGTGGGCGCGGTCGCACACTACGCCGACCGCCACGACGCGACGGTCTGGGCACGGGTCGGTCGCGCCGACGACTTCGAGTCGGCCACCGGCGTCTCCCCGGACCGGGCGTTCGCTGAGGGGACGACGGTCCCGGCCGGTCGGGGAGTCGTCCGTGTCGTCGACACCCCGGGGCACGCGCCGGAACACGTCGGCTTCGCGGCGGACGAGGGTGCAGGCGACGCCGCGCTGGTCTGCGGGGACCTCGCCGTTGCGGAGGGGAGCGTCGTCGTCGCAGCGCCGGAGGGCGACATGCGGGTGTACCTGACCTCGCTCCGTCGAGTCCACGCGATGAGAGTCGAGCGCCTGCTGCCGGCGCACGGACCGACGGTCGAGGGGTCGGCCGTCCGCGCGACGGCGACGCGACTGGTCGCCCACCGTCTCGAACGCGAGCGGCGCGTCCGCGAGGCCGTCGAGGCGGGGGCCGCGACCGCGGCCGACGTCTGCGACGCGGCCTACGACAAGGACCTGACCGGCGTCCGCGACCTCGCGGAGGCGACGGTCCGCGCCCACCTCGAAAAACTGGCCGTCGAGGGCTCGGTCCGCTGGGACGGCGAGCGAGCGAGGCCGACCGAGGGGAGGTCTCGGGGCGAACGGGAAACGGAGTGACCCGTGAGAGGGGAGGGGTTGAACCGCGGTCAGCGGGGCACACCGCGCGGTCGAACGGCGAGCGGGCACGCCCCGTCGAGTGAGAGCGCTCGCGACGCGCTTTTGTCCGCTCGTCCGGTAGCGGGCCCATGGAGAGTCTCGAAGCCGAGCGCGAGCGGGCCGTCGACCTCGACGTGAGCGAGCTGGCCGACGCCATCGAGTCTATCGGCTTCGAGTGTACGCGCTGTGGCGCCTGTTGCAAGGCGGTCGAGGGGTACGGGGACGACAACGACGTGAGCGAGGCCGACCGTGACGGCGGCGACCGACGAGACGCGACAGGGGGCGACGAGGGCCACGACCACACGGCGACCGTGTTCCCCGACGAGGTGCGCCGGGTACAGGAGACGGGCGACTACGACTGGCGCGACGTGGCGCGACCGATGCCGTACGGACTGGTCGAGGGCGACGACGGCCCACGGGGCGAGACCCTCGAATGGGCGCTCCAGACCGACGACTGCGGCGACTGCACGTTCTACGAGGAGACGGACGGGGAGGGTGCCTGCACCGTCCACGAGAACCGACCGCTGGTCTGTCGGACCTACCCGTTCAGCGTCGCACTCGGTGGGACGAGCCAGCCGATGGGCGAGGCCGTCGACGAGGAGGGAATGGTCCGCGCCCACGAGTGCGAGGGGCTCGGTCGGGACATCTCTCGCGAGGAGGCGGCGGAACTGGCGACGACACTCAAAGAGCGGGCGGTCAGGGAACTCGACGAGGCGATCGCCGTCCGCGACAGCTACGAACCGGCGGAGCGCGGCCCGGGCGAGGTGGTCGTCTACGACTCCGAAGGGACGAAACGCCCCGACGGGACGCCCGTCGAGTGACGATTGCGGCCTGCGGTCCGACAGGTCGGGGACGCTCGCTCGCGAGGAGCGCTACGGGGCCGGAGGTCCGTGGAAACCCCGCAGGGAACAGGTCGGCCGTGGAACACCTTGATAACAGAGGCCGCCTATGTCCCGGGCGGAGGTCTACATCGTGGAAATCTCAGATAAACTGCTGTGTCTGTTCAGTGCGGACGTATCGGACGACGGCGACCGGTACGTCGTGGAGGTGCCGCGGCGGGAAACCGAGACGGGGTCGATCGAGCCTGGGGAGACCTACCGGGTCGCGCTCATCTCGTCTGACATCGAGTCGACGACCGAGACGGACGAGGACAACGTTCCGTCCGAGCCGCAACCGCCGGTCGAGGCGGGAGAGATCCGCTACGTCGAGATCGAAGACATCGGCAAACAGGGCGACGGCATCGCGCGCGTCGAGCGCGGGTACGTCATCATCGTCCCCGACGCCGACGTAGGCGAACGCGTCAAGGTGGAAGTCACCGAGGTCAAGTCCAACTTCGCGGTGGGCGAGATCATCGAAGAAGACCTCTAGTTCTCCGACGTCCACTTCTGCCGGACTCGCCGCGCGCTCAGTCGCGACACCGACCACTTGGTACGGTGAGTTAACCAACGGAACCAACGGAGCGGTGAGACGCCACCGTAGGATCTCGTTATCCGGGGTTCGACGACGGACGATCGCAAGACCGCGTCGGGTTTAACCGTTCGTACCAAACCCGCTTTAGGGGTATGGTACCTCTGTGGAGATATGAGCGCGACCACTGCGAGCGCGGCCGGCGACCAACTCACCCTCTCGGAGAAACAGCGGCGGATCCTCGGCCACCTCCGCGAACACGCCGACACGCAGACGTACTTCAAGTCACGGCTCATCGGCGATGAACTCGACCTCTCCGCCAAGGAGGTCGGCTCGAACATGACCGCCATTCAAAATAGCGACATGGACCTCGACGTGGAGAAGTGGGGCTACTCCTCGTCGACGACCTGGAAAGTCACCGCGTAGTCGAACGGTTCTCTCGCGCTTTTTCGCAGACTCGAGCGGCTGCTCCCCGACGAGTAGCGTGGACGCCGGACCGGCGGAGTCAGTACTGAAGCGTCGCAAAACAAGAGAGAACGCGCCCGTCAGGGGTCGTAGGAGACGATGTCGTCGGCGTCGGCAGCCAGTCGGGCCGCTTCGGGACCGAAGGAGTCGGCGTGCTGGACGAGCAGAAGGAGTAGCGTCTCGGGCCGCTCGAGGTCGTACCCGTCCGTTCGCGAGAGGAGCCCGGCCGTCTCGAGCTGCTTGGCGCACTTGCTGACGGTCGGTGCGGAGACGCCGAGTTCGTCGGCGAGTGCGGTCCCCGTCGCGTCGGGCTCGCGCAGGAGCGCGACGACCATCCCGCGCGGGGTCTCCCGGCGGAGGTAGCCGAGCGCGACCTGCTCGAACTCGGAGAAGCGGTCCGCGGGGAAGTATCGTCGGTACTCGCCGTCTTCGCGGCTCTCGACGGCTCCCTCGCGTTCGAGCCGGCGGAGGTGGTGCTGGGTCTCGCCGGTCCCGAGCTGGAGGTCGTCGCGGACCTTCGAGAAGTGCGCGCCGGGCGTCGCGGCGACGTAGCCGAGGAGGGCGTCGGGTGCGTCGCTCTCGCTCTCCCTGGCGAAGCCCACGAGCGGGCTGCTCGCGCCCAGCGCCGCGAAGCGTCTGAGCGTGGCCCGCTTGCTCTCGTCGACATGCCCCTCTCGGCCCATTGCGAGGTGTTTGGCGGTGGGGTGGTAAAACGCCTTCGCTACTTCGGACGGTGTCGCGAGGAGGGCACCGACGGACGGATAGTCCGTCGGAAACGGTCGGATAAGAGCGACTTACTCGGTTTCCGTCTCGGGTTCGGCGTCGCGCTCGCCGTCAGTGTCGACACCGCCGTCAGTCCCGGGACCGCCGACCGGACTCCCGTCCGGGTCCATCTCCGAGTCCATCTGCTCGATGACCTCGTCGGGGTCCTGGATGTCGTCCGGGTCTTCGCCCATCTTGATCGCCTCGGCCTCCTGCTCCATCGCGTCGACGTCGACGTCGGCCTCCTTGTCGATCTCGCCGAGGATCCGTTCGATGTCGTCGAGGCCGAGCATCTCCCTGGTCTCGGCGTCGAACTCGAGGCTGTCGAGCTCGCCCTCGCCGTTGGCCTTGGCCATGTCCGTCACGTCGCTGCCGGTGAGGTGCTTCCCGTAGCGACCGAGCAGCGACGACATCTCCTGGGGGAGGATGAACGTCGACGACTCGCCCTGGCCGATCGCCTCGAGCGTCTCCATCCCCTTGTCGATCACGGCACGTTCGCCCATCGACTCGGCGGACTTCGCACGGAGAACCGTCGAGATGGCGTCACCCTGCGCTTCGAGGATCTGGCTCTGCTTTTTCCCCTGTGCGCGGACGATGTCGGACTGCTTCTCGCCCTGGGCCTGTTCGATGGCCGAGCGCCGTTCGCCCTGCGCTTCGAGGATCATGGCACGACGTTTGCGCTCCGCGGAGGTCTGTTGCTCCATCGCCTGCTGGACGTCCTTCGAGGGGTTGACCTCGCGGACCTCGACGCTCTCGACGCGGATCCCCCACTCGTCGGTGGGTTCGTCGAGTTCCTTGCGGATCTTGGCGTTGATCTCCTGGCGCTTGTTGAGCGTGTCGTCGAGTTCCATGTCGCCCAGCACCGCCCGCAGCGTCGTCTGGGCGAGATTCGAGACGGCCTTTTTGTAGTTGTCCACTTCGAGGAACGCCTTCTTCGCGTCCATGACCTTGATGTAGACCACGGCGTCGGCGGTCACCGGCGAGTTGTCGCGGGTGATCGCTTCCTGTCGCGGCACGTCGAGCGTCTGGGTCCGCATGTCGAAGGCGTAGGTCTTCGAGACGAACGGCGGCACGAAGTTGATACCCGGTTCGAGGAGCTTGCGGTACTCCCCGAAAACCGTCAGCGCCCGCTTCTCGTAGGCGTTGACGATCTCCACCATCTGGTACACCATCACGACTGCGAGCAGCAACAAGATGACTGCCACCAGCGGGAGCGCCCCACCGATCTGCAGTACTGTCGCGGGGATCATGCGTTCGGACTTAGCTCCTCCCGACAAAAAGTGTTGGGTAGCCGACCACAGATGAACCACCGACGACGACGGGACAGCGCGACGGTTCTCCGACGGTAGCGGCAAGTATTACTGAGACACGCCGCTCCGTGGCTGCTCGGCTCGGACGGATAGCTCGGACGACGGTTCGGGACACGCCGACGCGGTGTCCGCGCTGTTTAGAGGGGCTCTCCGCCGACCCGTCTCATACGGATTATTGTAGATTATTTCCGGATTGTGCCGACCCCGGGGTCGGCGCGTACTGGTAAATCGCTACAATAATCCGTATCAGGCGGGGTCGGTCTCGAATTCGCGGTCGGAGTCGCGGTCGTCGTCGGTCGCGGCGTCCGACCCGTCGCCGTCGGCGGCGGTCCGCTCGCGCTCGCGAGCGAGTTCGCGGTCGATCTCGTCGACGCCGCCCGTGAGCGGTTGGACGGTGATCACGTTGCCGCCGCCGGGGTCGACGACCATCACTTCGGTCCCCTCTTCGATCTCGCCGTCGATGCTCTTGGCGCGGTAGTAGGGGTTGAACCCCCCGGCTTCGAGTTTCACTTCGCCGCCGGTCGCGGTGATCCGCTCGGTGACGCGGCCGGTCTCGCCCCGGAGCGAGTCGGAGTCGCTGGTCTGCTCGCCGCCCTTGCCGCCGTAGAAGTCGAACTGGCGGTAGACGTAGAAGGCCGTCGCGCCGGAGACGAGGACGAGGCCGGCGAGGATGAGCGGCGCGAGGACGCCGAGTCCCGACGGGAGGAACAGTCCGACCAGTCCCGCGGCGAGGAGGGCGACGCCGAGGACGATGAAGTGTGCACCGGGTGCGAACGCCTCGGCGATGACGAGGGCCGCTCCCGCCAGCAGGAGAAACAGCGAGAGGTTCTGCCCGACCCACGCCAGGACCGAACTCTGCCCGATCCACTCGATCATACTCGAGGTTAGGACGCCTGTCCGAAAACACTTCTGCTCGTCGGGTATTCGGGGGTGTATTGACTCTGGCGTTCAGAATCGAACGAATATCGCGTAGAGGATACCGGTCACCGCGGCGACGGCGAGCGTGATGGCGCCGACCGTCGTCGGCGTCAGCGTCGTAGGGATACTCGCGAACACGAGCAGGATGAGCAGCGCGCCCGCGCCGACGAAGACGGCGCTCTCTCTGTCCGGCGTGTCCGACTCGACCGGGACGTCGACGGCGACCGACCCCGCGACGTTGCCGCCGCTCTCGTGGTCGGTCTCTGGGGTCTCTGCGTCGTCGAACGCGACGGTCGGTCCGTCGTCGTCGTCGCCGACCGTCACGCCCCAGCTCTCGCTCTCGTCGCTCTCCTCGTCGCGCGCCGCGGTGTCGCCGGTGTCGTCGCCGACTTCGTCGACCGAGAAACGCCACTCCTCCTCGTCGTCTCCGGTCCCGGCGTCGTCTGCCATAGCGACTCGTAACGACTGAGTACCAAAAGGACTGTCGTCCGCCCCCGCGCCCGGCCGCGGTGCGACCGGTCACGAATCGCGGTCGGCCGGTGCGTCTCCGGCGGTCAGCGGGACCGACAGCGACCCGGACTCGACGCGGTAGAGGAGACACCCGGCGAGCGTCAGTAGGCTCCCGTAGAGGACCGGCGTCCCGAGACGGAGGACGGGCACGACGGCGTCCATCACGGTCGCCGCCGTCTCCGGACCGACGGAGAGCGCACGGAGCGCGTCGCGGACGCCGCTGGCGGACAGCGAGACGTTCGCGAGCAACGCACCGGCGACGAACAGCTGGCGACCGCGACCCGCCGGCAGGTCGTACAGCAGGACGACCAGCGAGAACGCCGTGTAGACGTAGTAGAGCAACAGCGACGGGACGGCGACGACCATCGCGACGAGCGTCCCGTGGACCGCGACGTGGCGCTCGGTGACCGTCTCGACGCGCCAGTAGAGCGCGACGAGGACGGGCGCGAGGAGCGCGGCCGCACCGACCGCGTACCAGACCGGATCGACGGTCGGGAACAGCACCGAGAGCGGCCGCCGGAGCGTGACGAAACTCCGACCGGGGTCGAGTCCGCCGACGAACGCGGCGCTCTCCCGCCGGGGCAAGAGCGCGTCCACGACGTACGTCCGGGTCGTGTCGACGCCGAACGCGAACAGGCCTGTGAGCGTGAGTACGGCGGCGGTCCCGACGGCAGCGGCGATGGTGCGCCACGCGCGCTCCCGGAGGAGCCAGAGCCCGACGAGACCGGGGAAGACCTTGACGAACGCCGGGACTGCGAGGGTCGCGCCGGCGCGGGTTTCTCGCTCGCCGACCAGCCAGACGAACCCGGCGACGAGCGCGGCGACGAGGAGGTGGTTCACCTGGCCGTACGCCAGCGAGGGGGCCGAGTGCGACGACGCCAGCAGGAACGCGAACAGCGCGACCCGCTCCGCGCGGCCGACGTCGTGGCCCAGCGACTCGACGTACCCGGCGAGCAGTCGCGTCGCGACGGCCGTCGCCAGCGCGGAGACGGCCGTGATGGCGAGGTAGCCCGGGACCCAGCTGTCGGCCGCGGCGGAGGGCAGGAAGGCGAGGACGGTCGCCGGTGGGTAGAGGTAGTGGAAGCCGCTGTCGGGCGGCGTGACGGCGTAGAAGTCGCGGCCGGCGAGGGCGGCCTCCGCGGCGACGTGATAGACGCGGTAGTTGAGACCGACGGTCCCGGGGCGGTTGACGGCGTAGTCGACCAGTGCGACCGCTCCGAGGAGTGCGCCCGTCAGGAAGACCGCGAGCGCCTGCCGCGACCGGTCGCTCATGGCCGACGGTGTGACGGCGCGGGTCTTAGCACTGTCGGACTAATGACACGCGGTCACTCGGGATGTCCGGGACGCACCGCGAGCGGCTCCCGAGTGGTCTCCGACGGGACGGTGACCGCCGCGACCGTCGTCGCTGCCTCACGCGCGGTATCGCTCGGCGTGTTCGGGGCAGAACTCGGGGTCGCGCAGTTGCGCCTCTATCATGCCGGGCTGGCGGTGAGGATTGTGCAGCCGACAGTTCGCCTCGTCGCAGAAGTCCTCGCCGGTCGTCAGGTAGTGGTAGGTCTGGAGAACGTACCCTTTGATCGCGTCCGTCGTCCGGGGGTCGTCTGCGACCAGAAACTCACCTTCGACCTCGTGCTCCAGCACTTCGCGAGGTGGCGCATCGCCCGACAGCAGGGCGTGTTTCTGCTGTTCTCTGTAGTACTGCTCGGGCTTCGCGGGTGCCTCGTAGAGGCCGGGGACGGAGACCAGTCCCGGCTGGCCGAGGACGTTCACCCGCTTGTGCCAGCGGCCGTCGTGGTCGCCCCACGTACCGACGACCCGGTCGAGCAGTGGGACGTACAGGTTGGCCAGTTCGCGCTCGTCCGCGGGGAGGCAGTCGTGGAGGGTCTCCTGGACCTGCAGCCCGTCGTAGATGACGCCGCCGCCGCGCTCGGGGTTCTCCAGCGCGCGCTCCTCGTAGCGGACGATGCCGACCATCGCGTTCCCCGTCTCGCGCTCGGAGGGAGAGAGAACCCGCGCCTGCGCGAACGACTCCGCGAGGTCGTCCTCACCGGACGCCGAGAGGAAGCGGTCGCGCACCGACACGTCGGCGTCGACGCGCTCGTCCAGCCAGTCGGCGACCGCGTCGGCGTCGGCTTCGGTCGTCGGCGCGCGATACAGTGTGACCTCCTCGACCATAGCGACTCTCCCAGTCGCCGACAAAAACGGTTTGCGGCTTCCCGTCGGTCCGTCCGAGTCCTACACTTCGCTGCCGTCGAGGCGCTCGTGGCGCTGGTCGTCCATCTCGGCGAGGTGCTCGCTGATCAC
>PXSD01000163.1 GCA_003023165.1 Halobacteriales archaeon QS_9_67_15
AGAGCGAGACGGCCACTGCGTCACACGTGCCCTCGAGGGAATCGGCAACTAATCGGACCTCACCGGAGTCGACCGGCGTTTCGATCCCGTCGGTCGTTCGGCGAGTTCGTACCGCCGCTCGGGCGGCACCAGCGGGTCGGGCTTCTCGGCCGAGAGGTCGTAGAGGTCCGGCCGGTCCTGGCGACCGATCTCGACGGCGTCGGCGAACCCCTCGGTCGTCACGAGTGCCGTCATCGCGCTCGTCCCTTCGAGGACAGCGTTGACTGCGGTGGTCGTCGCGTGCCGGAATCCGTCTATCGCCGTCAAGTCGACGCCAGCGGCCTCACAGGCGGCTTCAATCCCGCGGACCACCCCACGACTCGCGACTCTGGTCCTCGGTCGTCGGCACCTTCGCCGTCGTGAGGTCGTCGTTGACCACGAGCGCCACGTCGGTAAACATCCCGCCCACGTCGACGCCGAGACGGCCGCCCCTGTCGGCCGTCTCCTCGGCTCCACCCGGCTCGTCTGTATTCATACCCGATCTACAGGCGACCCGCCGATAAACGTCCTCCGACGCCGCCGGGAGTGACCGTCCGTCCACCGGTCGCGGAGCCGAGCCGCGTTTGCGGTCTAGTTGCCCGTACACCGGATATTTTTGTCCGTGAGGACCGCTACACGACCCGTGAGGGGACGTGTGCTCCTGGTCGCCGTGCTCGTCGTCGCGAGCGGGTGCAACGTCTTCGGCGGCGGCCCGACCGCCGAGCGGGGGTCGGAAACGCCGACGCTCACGCCCGCCCCGGTCCCCGAGGCAGCGCCGCTCCGGACGACACCCGGAGCGGAGGAGTGTCTGGCCCCGCGCGTGACCGCTCCCGACCGGACGCCCGTCCCGACGCCGGCGACGCCCGTTCCGCTCGCGGGTGAGAACGGGACGGTCGGTGGCGCGGCGCTCGTCGACCGACACACGGCGGCGCTCGCCAACCACAGCTTCGCGCTCCGGATCGACGCGACCGAGGTAGAGTCAATGCCACGGGCCAGCGCGTTCACCTATGAGGGCGTCTCGCTCGGGTTCGATTCGATACAGGTGTTCTCCGTCGCCGGCACGACCTACCGCCTCCACGAGACCGCCGAGGGAGTGACTATCAGCGAGCAACCTTACGACCGCGACTCGTCGGAGAGCGACTGGTACGTGGCGGTCCTGACCGGCACCCATTGGCTGACCGACCGGGTCGGAGCCCTGGGGTACCGACAGGTCGACACGCGGACCTGGAACGGGACCGAGGTACGCGTCCTCCGTGACACCTTCGACGGCGAGGCGGTCGTCGACATCGGCACGGCTGTCTCGATCAACTCGACCGTCTTCGTCGACCGTCGCGGCGTGATCCGCTACGTCCGACACGTCCGGACGACCCAGAGCGACGAGAGCGACGACATCGCGGCCGCCACGGAGGTGGAGACGTTCACCGTGACCGATGTGGGGACGGTTACCGTCAGTCGACCCGAGGCGTTCTGCGTCGCCAGTTCGACGGTCGCCGGCGACAACACCGCGACCCCTACACCGAGCGTGACCGCGCTCCAGGACGGGACCGTCAGGCAGTTCACCGCGGTCCCCGGCCCGTCCGAGAGGCCGAACGGGACCGGCTGAGTCGCTGTGACTCGGCGTCGTGACGTGCGGCTCCCGTACTCCGTTCAACACGAAGAAACTTAGGTCGCACCCGTGGTACGCCACGGCATGTCGGAGTACGACACGATCACCTCGGAACGCGCCGCGGACGACCGGATCGCAGTCGTTCGACTCGATGCTCCAGAGCGGAACAACACCATCGACGAACAGCTGATCCTGGAGTTCTCGGAGGCAATCGTCGCGGCCGACCGCGACAGCGACGTACAGGGGATCGTGGTCGGTGCGAACGGCGAGATGTTCTGTGCCGGAGCCGACCTGAACTACCTCGCGGAGCTCTCCTTCGAGCGAGGGACGCGCTTCATGACCGCGTACTTCGAGGCGCTGGACCTGTTGCGCGAGACCGGAAAGCCGGTCGTCGCGGGCGTCCACGGCACCTGCGCAGCGGGCGGGAACGAACTGGTGTCGGCCTGTGACCTGATCGTGGCCGAGGAGTCCGCCCGCTTCACACAGCCCGAGGCCGGCGTCGGCGCGACTGCCGCGGGCGGCGGCGTCCAGATGCTCCCGCTCATCATCGGCGAGAAGCGGGCGAAAGACCTCCTCCTGACCGGCCGGGCGATCGACGCCGAGGAGGCGAAGGCGATGGGACTGATAAACCGAGTGGTGCCCGAGGGCGACGGCGAGGCGCGCGCGGTCGACCTCGTTCAGACGATCATCGACCAGAAGAGCCCGCAGGCCTACCGGACGATCAAGGCGATCGTGAAACCGTGGACGAACTTCGGCCTCCAGGGCCAGGAGATGGCCCGCGAACTGAACGCCCGCGTCTGGGACAGCGACGAGTTCCGCGAGCGGGCCGAGGCGTTCCTCGCTCACGAGGAGTTCGAGCCGCGAGACTTCGACGGCGTCCGTCCGCCGTCACCGTCGGGCAGCGAGGAGTAACGCGGGTCGGTTACGGACGAGCAGAAGTATAGTAGAATTTGAAAGCGTTTGCACGGTCGATCGCACGTAGTCATGCGGTCGTCCGAGCGATGTCTTTCAAATTCCACTATAGGTCGAGGTCCGGTTGTCACCGGACGCGACCGTCAGTCAGTCCCACGAATGGCGTGCGTGGGGCCGGTCGGCGACCGGTGCGGGTGCACTGCCGCCGAGGGCGGCGATGCGCGCCCTCAACCAGACGGTCTCATCGAGCGCGGCTCTGCAGTGCCAGCACACGGTCCCCACGCGCAGAGAGTCGTGCGGAGCCCGCTTCCGGGTCGGACAAATTAGTCTTTGGGATGTCGCGGGACCGGTTCGCGGGGGTCCGTCCCGACCGTCCGTCGCGCGCCGACGTTGCACAAAAGGCTTATTCCATCGCCCGGTAAGGTTTCAGTGACCGAGTTCATCCGTCCGACAGCGCGACTCCGATCGTGGATTCTCCACTCCGTCTGACCCCACTTTCCGGACGAAAGCGTTCGAGGGACCGCTCGCGGCACGCACGTTCGGACGCCGTGGAGCGACACCGACAACTGTCGGCGGTGAACAGTAGATCGACTAACTACCGCGTTCACGCCGAAATACAGACAATATGAATGAGTACTGACGACAGTACGACACCACTCGAGGCGATGCAGGAGACGATAGAGGCGGAGATCCCGGACGAACTCGAGATCTCGCGGGTCACCTTCGAGGGCCCGGAGCTCGTCATCTACACCGACACGCCACAGGAGTTCGCCGAACAGAACGGCCTGATCCCGCAGCTGGCCAGCACCGTCCGCAAGCGGATCACCGTTCGCCCGGCGGCTGGCACGCAGGTCCGGGAGCGCGACGCCGAGGCGCAGATCCGGAACCTGATCCCCGAGAAGGCCGGGATCACGAACCTCCAGTTCTACCCGACGACCGGCGAGGTCCTGGTCGAGGCCGAGAAGCCCGGACTCGTCGTCGGCAACCGCGGGAGCACCCTGCGTGAGATCCAGCAGGAGGTCGGGTGGACGGCAGACGTCCTCCGGACGCCGCCGATGGAGTCCTCGACTGTCGACAACGTCCGCAACTACCTGATCCAGGAACGCGACGAACGCCAGGAGTTCCTCGAACGCGTCGGCGACCGGATCCACCGCGAACCGACCTCGGACGAGGAGTGGGTCCGCGTGACGACGCTGGGCTGCTGTCGCGAGGTCGGTCGCGCGAGTTTTATCCTCAGCACGCCCGAGAGCCGGATCCTAGTCGACTGCGGCGACAAGCCGGGCGCCGAGGGAGAGGTGCCCTACCTGCAGGCGCCGGAGGCGAACCCGATCCCCGACATCGACGCGGTCGTGCTGACGCACGCCCACCTCGACCACAGCGCGCTCCTCCCGCTGTTGTTCAAGTACGGCTACGACGGACCGGTTTACACGACCCAGCCGACCCGGGACCTGATGGGCCTGCTCCAGCTCGACTATCTGGACGTGGCCACCAAGGAGGGGCGGTCGCCGCCCTATGAGTCCGAGATGGTCCGCGAGGAACTCAAACACACCATCACGCTGGAGTACGGGAACGTCACAGACATCGCGCCCGACGTCAAGCTCACGATGCACAACGCCGGGCACATCCTCGGCAGCGCCGTCTCGCACTTTCACGTCGGCGACGGCTTCCACAACGTCGTCTTCTCCGGCGACGTCCACTACACGGACACGCGCCTGTTCAACGGCGCGTCGAACGACTTCCCGCGCGCGGAGACGCTCGTCATGGAGTCGACTTACGGGAAACGCGACGACTACCAGACCGACCAGGAAGACAGCGAGCGGAAGCTCACCGAACTGGTCAACCGGACCTACGAGAACGGCGGGACGACCGTCATCCCGGCGTTCGCGGTCGGGCGCTCGCAGGAGCTCATGCTGGTCCTCGAAGAGGCGATGCGCGAGGGCCACATCCCGACGATGCCCATCTACCTCGACGGGATGATCCGCGAGGCGACGGCCATCCACACCGCCTACCCCGAATTCCTCCGCGACGGGCTCCGCGAGCGGATCCTCCACGAGGACAAGAACCCGTTCCTCGCCGACCAGTTCCAGCAGGTCGACGGCGGCGAGGAGATGCGCGAGGACATCGCGGCGGGCGAGCCCTGCATCATCCTCTCGACCTCCGGGATGGTGACCGGCGGGCCGATCATGTCGTGGCTCAAACTCCTCGGCGGCGACCCGGAGAACCTGCTGCTGTTCGTCGGCTACCAGGCACAGGGCACGCTCGGCCGGCGCATCCAGAGCGGGCGGCGCGAGGTCCCGTTCAACGACCGCGGGAGCCGGAGCGAGCAGCTGACCCTGCGGCTCGGCGTCGACTCGGTGAGCGGCTTCTCCGGCCACGCCGACCGGAACGGCCTCGAGGACTTCGTCCGGACGATGAGCCCGCGCCCGGAGGAAGTCCTCTGCGTCCACGGCGACGAGTCGGCCACCGACCAGCTGTCCTCGGCGCTGTACCAGGAACTCGACGTTCGCACCCATGCCCCTCGCAACCTCGAGACGTTCCGCTTCGACTGAACGGTCGGAGCTCCCTTCTCTCGACGAACCATCTGCCGGCGGTCTGAGACGGCTGGTCGTCGTACCCACCGAACCCGCCGGAGACGCCCGGAGCTGTTCTCACCAGAGGGGCGGGCTCCGTTCGCGTCTCGAACCGCGTCCGGAGCACCCGCCACGCGCTCCGCGGACGCCCGCTCGTAGCCCGCTGTCGGCGGGGAACGAAGCGCAATCTGGAAGGGAGCCCGTCAGTACGCTAATTAGTCAGCGGTCGAAAGTCGGACGCAATGGTGGAGCGGTCCGAGCGCGGTGATGAGGGTGGCCCCGGTGGGGAGCCGGAGGCTATCGGCCAGTGTACCGAATGCGGCGAGGTGTACGCCGTCCAGCACGAGGACGGCGACCTCCGTCCGATCGGGACCGACGGCGTCTGTGAGTGCGGAAACGACGTGTTCGAGTCGGTCACCGAGCTGTGAGATCGCTCGCCCGTCCGCCTATGCATCGAACTGTGTTGGTATCCCGCCTATACTGAACGTGTGTCTATGTACGGTATCTCCCTGCCCGTCCCATGACACACCCACGCCCGGTCGTCGGTACCACCGACGACTACGAACTGGACGAGCCGCACAGGGTCCCGTGGGTCCTCGGGACCCACCTCCACCCCGAAGCCGGCCCGCTCGAGCGTGCTCCGGACGGCTCGCGCGTCTGCATGATCGAGGCGCACGACTTCGCGCGACGCAAGCCGTACCACCACCACAAGCTCACGCTCGTGTTCAGCGCGATGCGACACTTCCGCGACGAACTCCGCGCGGCCGGCTACGAGGTCGAGTACATCCAGACCGACAGCTTCGCCGACGGGCTGGCGACCTACTTCGAGCGCCACCCCGCGGACACGCTCGTCGCGATGCGTTCGCCCAGCCACCGGAGCGGCGACCGGTTTCGCGACTTCGTCGACGACGCGGGCGGCGACCTCGAACTCGTCGACAACGAGCTGTTCTGTAGCACTCGCGAGGCCTTCGACGAGTGGGTCGACGGCGACGACGACTCCTTTCGCCACGAAGCGTTCTATCGGTGGATGCGCCGCGAGAGCGGCGTCCTGCTGCGACCGGACGGCACGCCCGTCGGCGACGAGTGGAACCTCGACGACGCGAATCAGGAGTTTCCGCCCGACGACTGGGAGGCACCGCCCGCCCCCGCCCCGGAGGTCGACGACCTGACGGCCGAGGTCGCCGAGTGGGTCGCGACCGAGTTCGACACCTGGGGCGCGACCGACGACTTCCACTGGCCGGTCACTCGCGACGAGGCGCTCGCCGCACTGGACCACTTCGTCACGGAGCGACTCCCCGAGTTCGGCCCCTACCAGGACGCTATCCGGGCAGACGACTGGGCGATGGCCCACGCCCTGCTCTCGCCGGCGGTCAACCTCGGGCTGCTCCACCCGTGGGAGGCGGTCACCGCCATCGAGTCGGCCTACGAGGCGCGCGAGGACGTGCCGCTCAACTCCGTCGAGGGCGCGATCAGGCAGTTCCTCGGGTGGCGGGAGTTCATGCGCCACGTCTACCGCCACGCGATGCCAGAACTGGCCGACGCGAACCAGCTCGGCGCGGAGCGCGACCTGCCGGAGTTCTACTGGTCCGGCGAGACGGACATGCACTGCGTCGCCAGCACCGTCGCGGACGTCGCCGAGCGGGGCTACTCCCACCACATCCAGCGGCTGATGGTCCTCGCCAACTTCGCGACGCTGTGGGGCGTCGACCCCAAGCAGTTGAACGAATGGTTCCACGCCACCTACGTCGACGCCTACCACTGGGTGACGACGCCCAACGTCGTCGAGATGGGGTCGTACGGCCACGGCGTCTTCGCGACGAAACCGTACGTCTCCTCGGCGAGCTACGTCGACCGGATGAGCGACTACTGCGGCGACTGCGAGTACGACCCCGACCGGACCACCGGACGCGGAGCCTGCCCGTTCAACGCGCTCTACTGGGAGTTCCTCGCGCGCAACGAAGACCGGCTACGGAGCAACCACCGGATGGGGCTGATGTACGGCCACGTCGACAGCAAGCGCGAGGACGGCGAACTCGACGAGGTCCACCAGCGCGTCAGCGAACTCCGGACGATGGCCGGCGAAAACGAACTTTGAATCCAGTCCGTCTCTATCGGTTCAGCGCGACCACGAGCAGGGTCGCGGCGAGCAACGGAACGAACACCGTCGCGACGGGCTGGCGCGTGGAGTCACCCCTCCGAGTAGAGAGTGTCGGCTACTCGGAGACGGCGTGGAACTCCGAGAGGACCGATTCGGGGACTGGGTTCGTGTACTCGAACGGTTCGTCCTCGCAGAGACCCTCGAAGTCCCCGTCAGTCGTGACGAGCCTGTCGGCGTCCGCTTCTCGTGCGACCGCAACGTAAAGACAGTCGTAGACGTCGTGATTTTTTTCAGCACTGATGTCATACGCGTGGAGAATCGTGTCCGGTGTGACCGAGACGGAATCCATCGGATACTGGAGGAGCGAACTGACGGCGTTCCTCGCTTCGACCGGCTCGAACCCCAGGTCTTCGAGCACCCACTGGACGCGCAGCGGGAGGTAGCCGAACATCAAAAGCGCGTGTTCTCCCCGGAGCGCAGGGACCAATTGGTCCGCCACGTACCCGTGTCCCGGATGGTCGTCTACCAGCTGGATCGAGAGCGCGTTCAGGTCGGGAAGGACCCGCATCTACCGGCCCCCGAACGTCGCTTCGCCCGCGTCGCGAAACGCCTCCGCGGCCTCCCACTCGTCTCTGGATTTCCCCGACGAAAGCGTCTCTAACTCCGGCAGCTGACGGACGAGTCGAATGTCAGTCCCGTCCCGAACGACCGTGAACGTCGCTCCCGCCCCCAACTGGAGGTCGTCGCGCAGTTCCTTCGGAATCGTCAGCCGACCGCGATGGTTGATCTCCGCCTCTCCATACTCCTCTCCGTCCGAAGCGTCGTCTACCGAACTCATCGTATCACCACAGTCTGATCTGAATTACTCGATCACCATAAATCACGGAGACGAATAGAGTCAGATCGGTGTCGGGACCGAGTAACCGATAACCAACTTTCGAGTCCAGAGACGCGCTGGTCACCGGTTCAGCGCGACCACGAGCAGGGTCGCGGCGAGCAATAGGACGAACACCGTCGTGACGGGCTGGCGGGTCGGCCCCGTCTCGAAGAGCACGAGTCCAAGGCCCGCGGCAACGAGGCCGACCAACGCACCGGCCAGCGCGTGGAGCGTCTCGGCGCGGGCGGTGTCGGCCTCCGACCCGAGTTGCCGGCCCAGCGAGACGGCGTTGGTTCCGGCGTCCCAGGCGACAACCGACGCGGCCGTCCCGACCAGGACCGCCGGTGCCGAGGCCGTTCCCAGTGCCGCCGCGACGACGCCGAGAAACGCGACCAGTCCGCCGACGTCGACGACGCCGTGGCGCGCCGTCCGGACGCCCGAACAGAGGACGACCGTGCCGAGCAGGGACACGACAGCCCCGGTCGCGCTGCCGGCCAGTGCGGCCGCCGCCGCGGTGGCCCCGGCGACGCCGGAGACCAACAGCGAGTGGCGACCCGGTCGACGAGTGATCTCGGTTCCGCTCACGTCGACCACCGCCTGCGAGCGCGTTCGAGCGCCTCGGCCAGCCGCTCGTCCCCGTCCCAGTCGACGACGCGGACGTCGCTCCCGCGGAGGTCGTTCAGTCGGTTCGACCGCTCGATGGCCGCCAGCGTCCGCCCGGGCGTGTCCCGGAGCGTCGGGTCCGGACTGACGACGGTGACGGGGTGGCCCCGCACCTGAAGCGAGCGGGCGACGAGCGCGCTCGTGTCGTCGGGCATCGGCGAGACGAACACCACCTGCGCGTCGTCTTCGAGGCGCTGTTGCAGCCGACGCAGTTGCCAGCGGACGTACACTCGCCCCTCGGGTGGCGTCGGCGACAGCGCCGGATGCGTCGACAGCAGTTCGCGGGCGCGCGCCCGATGGGTCGCGCCTGCGCCGGGCTGCAGCCAGACGCTCTCGCTCGCGAACGCAGCCAGCCCGACGCGGTCGCCCGTGTCGAGCAGGGAGTTGAAGACCCGGCGGGACGCGTCGATGCCACGGTCGACCGCGTGGAGGCCGTCGTCGCCGGCTTGGAGGTACGCCCCGCTCCGGAGGTCGACGACGACGACGACCGTCGCCATCCGCTCCTCGCGGAACTCCATGGTCGCCATCTCTCCGTCGCGAGCGTATGTGTTCCAGTCGATCCGGCTAAGCGCGTCGCCGTGCTGGTACTCGCGGAGCGCGGCGAACTCGACGCCCTCGCCCGCCGAGTCGGTCGAGACGCGCCCGGTGTACGGCGACGTGAGGCCCTGGAGCGGCACCGCCTCCGTCGCGTCGATCGGTGCCAGACAGGTGACCGACGCCGGCTCCGTCTCGAAGTCGCACTCGCGCTCGCGGCTCCCGCTGGCGTTGCGCGCGAGCACGGTCAGCGCGTCGAATCGGTACGCGCCGCGGCGCGCGAGCACCGTGTACGAGAAGGTCATCCGCGCGCCGGGGCGGAGCGCCGTCGCCGCCCGCGCGGGGCCGTCGGTGACCGCCAGCGCCTCGGGCACCTGCTCGACGACCCGCAGGTCCGGCAGGACCGCCTCGCCGACGTTCTCGACGACGACACGGACCTCGACGGTGTCGCCCGGTTCGGGCTGCTCGTCAGAGAGATGACGCTCGACGGCCAGTCGCGGCTCCGGTGCCTCCGTCGCGTTCGCGTACGCGAGGTAGCCGACCCCGACGACCGCGGCGAGCAGGAGCGCCCGTTCGCGGAGCACCGCCCCCAGCCCGGCCGCCAGGAACACCAGCGTCGCGAACCCGACCCAGTGGTTCGTCGACCGGAGCGTCGCCACGGTCGAATCCGTCGGCTGCGTCGACTCCCCTGCCTCCGTCGAGTCCCGCTCGGCCCCCGCCGACCGTCCGTCGCCCTCGCCGGCGAGTCCCGACGCTCGCTCGCGGCCACTCGCGTCGGCGGTGACCCACCGACCGCCGTCGTCGACCGTCGATGTGTCCGTTCGTGCTCGTTCGTCTCCGACCGCCTCCGAATCGACAGTCGTCCCGCCGTCGGGGCGCTCGGGCCCCTCGTCAGTCATCGTCGCCCTCCAGCAGTCGCTCGACCGCGTCGACGGCGCGGACCGCTCGGCGCTTGAACGGCAACTCGCGGTGGAGCAACTCCCGCAGCCGGTCGGTCACCTCCGCGTCCGGCGCTCGCCCGGTGAAAAACGCCGCCGCGAACGGGTCGCCGGTCCACGTCCCCGCTTCGAGCGCCTCCCTGGCTTCTTCGGCGGAGTACGCCTCGCGACGCTGGAGCGTCGTCACCGCGACCTCGCCGATGTCTTCGCGGAGGCGATGGCGGTCGGCCTCGTTGAACCGCGTCAGCGACAGTCGGTTCAGCCGCCGGTCGAAGTCGTCGCCCGGCGTCGGGAGGTCCACGGCGAGTTCCGCGTCCGGCGTCTCCGCGTACTCGACTTCGGTCCGTCGTCGCCGCTGGATCTGACCGAGCGTACCCAACAGGAGCACCGCGCCGACGAACGCGACGAACGCGTCGCCGGTCGGCAACGGCGCCGTGATCTGCGGTGCGACGACGGCGGCCAGTCCGACGACGCCGAGGAGCGCGCCCAGCGTCGCGGTGATCCGTCGGCTCACGACCCCCGGTCCACCCCCGAGTCGCCGTCCGGACCGTCACCGCTCCAGCCGCCGTCTGAGTCGTTTCCGTCCCCTCCCCCGTCCGGGCCGCCTTCGCTCGCTCCGTCGGTGTCGTCGGTCGCGTACGTCGCTTCGATCCGTCGGAGCGTCTCGACGGCCGTCTCCTCTCGGTCCGCCGTCGGCTCCGCGCCGCCGTAGCGGACCGCCTCGAAGAGGTCGGTGAGTCGAGCCACGTCGGCGGCGTCCATCCCGGCCGCCGTCGCCGCCGTCGCGAACTCCGCGGGCGTGCTCGACTCCGGGCGGTCGACCGCGAGGTGGTCGGTCATCGCCGCCCACGCGCGGTAGACCTCGTTCTCGAACTCGTCGGTGTCCTCGATTCGGTCGGCCGCTCGCCCCGCCGCGGCACCGACGGCCCGCACGTCCGTCACCGGTTCCGACTCGGGCTCCTTCTCCTCGTCGCCGCCGGCCTCGTGCTCGGTCTGGTCGTGGTTGCCAGTCAACACCAGCGCCGCGACGGCGACCAGCGTCACCACCGCAACCACCAGGAGCAGTTTCGTCGATAGCGACGGCGGCGCGACGGTCGACTCCCCGCCCATCAGCCCGCCCCCCTCCTGTGCGGGCCGGCCGACGTCGGCGAGGTTCAGGAACCCGTTGTCGTCCGCCGAACACGCGGTCAACAGCAGGTAGACGAAAAAGCCGGGGTACCCGACGACGAACACGGCCGCGAGCCCGGTCGACGCGTCGTCGATCCAGCGCCCGACCGCGAAGACGCCGCCCAGACCGAACAGCAGCAACGCCTGCACGAGCGGCTGTGTGAGCCACGACTGACAGAAATCGAACGGCGACCCGGCTTGCGTTCCGAGGTCGAGCGGGGAGTCACGCCCCTCCTCGCTGTCGCCGGCGGGCTCGTCCGTGGGCGTGCGTTCACCGCCCCGCTCGTCGTCGACCCCGGTGTACCCCGCGCCGATGTCGGGGTTGGGATTCGTCGTCGAGTCCAGCGTCGCCGCCGCGAAGGCGATCACCGCGACGCAGAGGAGGGCGAGCGCCACCGTCCGCGGACTGACACGTGACCAATCCACACCCGACCTAGCAGTCACCCGCCCTTAGGGCTACCGCAGGGCACCCCAGTGAAAGCGACCGTCTGCGAGTCGAACGCCGCTCGAACCACCGTAGTCGGGTCACCTCGTCGGCCCCAGTCGAATCGTCAGCGGGAACCGAGAGCGCCCCACGGCTGGCCGACTCGGAGCAGTCCGGTGACGAAACCGATATCCATGGTGACGAGCACGACGGCGGAGACGACCAGGGGGTACGGCGCGTACCGCTCGACCCGTCGCTCGTAGTGCTGGTACCCGGCGATCAGCGCCATGGTGAGCGCGACGATCCCGGCGATGACCGCGAGCACGTAGGCGGTCATCAGTTCCAGACGGTAGGTCGACCCGGCACAGAGAGCGGTGATCTCGAACTCTTCCTCGTGGACGAACCCGAGCAGGAAGGCGATTGACCTCCTCCCGCGCCTGAAGACGCGGGAATCCGACCATCGGATTCGGACGGTCCCAGCCCTTTGGTTCCAACCCGCACTCGGAGGGAACCGGCGACACACCGGGGGAACTCTCGTTTGTCTCCCTCGTAGGGCTGTGGCCCGGTCAATGAGGCCCCATCGACAGCCATGTCATCGCCGTGGGAACCACCGCCGGTTCCCCTCCCCTTGTGGTTCGGGGACGCCATCTCACGGCTGTCGGAGCATCCGTGCTAACGGGGGTCACAGTCCTCAATCTGCCGGGACAAACAGCCCGGGTATCGCTCGACCCCCGCCTGAAGACAGGGGTATGCGCTTGTATCTCTATCAAAGGTACTCGCTGACGACGACGACCAAGACGTCCTCGGGGAACACTACTGCCGGGCGTGCGACGAGCCCATCCGCCTGCGCTCGCGGACTGGCGAGGCCGCCTATCTTGATATGGGATCTTCCCCATACCCTTATTGTGATGGGGTTCGTACCACAGGGCAGAGATGGCGCACACGGTCATCGAAGATGTGGAGGACCGCGTTGGGGACCGGGTTATCCGCCGGAAGATCATCCAGACCGATGACCCTAGTACCCGAGCGGGTACCGCTACGCCCTCCACTACGGCTACACCGACGGCCGTGGCACCATCCTTCGCTACGACAACGAGAACGAAACGGCCGGGCGACACGAACGCCACACGCCGGACGGCGTCGACACGATCACATTCCCGGGCATGATGACGCTCCGAGACCGATTCATCGAAGAAATCGACTCCCTACCATGACCGAAAACACACTCAAGATCACGTTCAAACAGCGCGACGACCACCGCGACGCAGCTCGAGAACGACTGCGCCGTGCCGAGGCTGGTG
>PXSD01000164.1 GCA_003023165.1 Halobacteriales archaeon QS_9_67_15
CGGCGGGAGCAGTCGGAGCCAGCGGGCGTTCATGCTCGCGATGGACCCCGACGACTACGACGAGCCCTCCGACGCGCTGGCGGCGATGGTCGAGGAGATAGACGTCTCGATCTCGGTCCGCGCGTCGCGCAACACGCACGAGACCGGCGACGTGCCACCCGAGAAGAACGCCGCCTACTCCGAGGTGATGAAGCCGATCGGGGACGCCGTCATGGAGAAGCGATGGGTCGGCACCCAGCACCCCGCGCCGGGCAACGCCCAGGACGCCGAGATGAGCACCGAGGCCTACGCCGACTTCGTCTACGACGCCGTCAACAAGGACTGGGCGGCCCAGCGCGAGTTCCAGGAGCAGATGGTCGAGATCGTCGACGACGCGAGCGAGATCCGGATCGTCTCCGGCGACTCCACCGACGTCACGATGTCCGTCGACGGCATGATCACCAGGAACGACGACGCCAAGCACAACCTGCCCGGCGGCGAGGTGTTCACCGCCCCCGTCCCCGACAGCGTCGAGGGGGAGGTGCTGTTCGACATGCCGCTCATGGCCCAGGGCCGCGAGGTCGAAGACGTTCGACTCGTCTTCGAGGACGGCGAGGTCGTCGAGTTCGAGGCCGAAAAGAACGAGGACGTGCTCGCGTCGGTCCTGGACACCGACGAGGGCGCGAGTCGCCTCGGCGAACTCGGTATCGGGATGAACCGCGACATCGACCGGTTCACCTACAACATGCTGTTCGACGAGAAGATGGGCGACACCGTCCACATGGCCCTCGGTCGAGCCTACGAGGACAACGTCCCCGAGGACCGCGAGCGCAACGACTCGGCGGTCCACATGGACATGATCGTCGACATGAGTGAGGACTCCCGGACCGAGGCCGACGGCGAGGTCGTCCAGCGCGACGGCACCTTCGTCTTCGAGGACGATTTCGAGCAGTAACGGCGACGCTTCGGTTCTGCTTCTCTCGACCGGAAACGGGGGGTCACGCGACGCGGCCGACCGTCACGAAGAACGGCACCGTCTCTTTTCGCACATACGACCCGGCACCCATCTGCGAGACCACGTCACGACCCATCGCGCGCCACTCCGAGCGCAGGTCGTCGTACTCCTCTTCGGAGGTCTCCCCGGAGAGGATCGTCTCGCGGTCGTCGGCCAGCCCCTCGCCGGTCGCCTTCCGTCTGGCCGCCTCCATGGCGGCCTCCGAGTAGGGTGGCGAGACGACTCGCTCGTGGTCGTACTGTCGCGTCGACGCCACCTCCAGCCCCGCGTCCTCGAACACCCCGTGTGCCCCCGCACCCAGCGTCACGTCCGTCTCGACGCCGTCGAGGAACCGCTCGCGCGCTCGACGGGCCAGCGGCGGCTCCGCGTCCACCGTCGAATCGACCGAAACCGCGCCGTTGTCCGGCTCGACGGCCGCGACGAGGGCAGAGGAAGCCCGCGCGAACTCCCGGACCGCGTCGATGGGGTCCGGGAGGTTGATCAACAGCGCCTGGCAGACGACGAGGTCGAACGCGTCGTCGCCGAACGGCAGTCGGCTCGCGTCCGCCCGAGCCACAGGCGCGAACTCGCCGGCGACCGAGAGCAGCGACGGGTCTACGTCCGCACCGACGACTCGAGCCCCGGACTCCTCGGCGAGGACGCGGGTCAACTCGCCCGTTCCACAGCCCACGTCGAGGACCCGCTCACGGCCGTCGAGGTCCAAGTCTGCGAGTGCCTCGCGGGAGTCGCCCCACATCCCCTCGCGAGTTGTCTCCAGGTAATCGGCGCTGAACCGTCGCACTGGGCCGTGTGTCGGACCGCCGGTGGCAAATGCCCGTCGGTCTCTATCAGGTGGTATCGACTGTTCCGGGACCCGATAGTCACCGGTCTGCTCGACCCTGTAGTTCAAGTCAGATGACGGACTACGAAACGGTATGGGAATCGTCCGCGACGCGGAACACAGTGACGGCGTTCCGACCGTCGAAGAGACGGGGATTCGTGTCGAAGACATCGCCGCGGCGTACGAATACAGCGGGTACGAACCCGACGAAATAACGCAGTTGTACCCAGACCTGACCCTCTCGGACGTCCACCGCGCGCTCGCGTACTACTACGACCACATCGACGATTTCCGGTCTTCCGCTACGGATTCCGCCTCCGCATGACGCGTCCGCTGTACTGCGACGAGAGTATCTGGGTCCCCGTCGCCGACGGCCTCCGTCGGCGCGGATAGACGGTGTACACCGCCATCGAGAAGGGAACGCTGGGAGACCCAGACCGTGAACAACTCCGGGATCGTGTACGTCCAACAGGCGGGGCGTCAGATCGGCGACGTAGTGAAAGCGCTCGATACTCACTGCCCCGCGTGCAGAATCGCCCCGATACCGCGGAAGCGGTGTTGAGACGGCAGAACGCGTCGAGAAACAGTCGTCAGATGGTCACTCGGAATCCCGCAACTCGCGGGTCACTCTGCTCGCGGGCGATCGACGTTCCACGCGAAGCTCTTCCCGTCCTCGGTCGGCGTCTCCAGCACCAGCGGCACGTCCAACAGGTCCTCGTGGGTGACGAACGCACGCATCCCGTCCTCACCGATGAGCCCCTCGCCGATGTGAGCGTGCTCGTCCTTGTTCGTCCCGCACTCGTGTTTCGAGTCGTTGAGGTGGACGCACTCCAGGTGCTCCAGGCCGACGACGTCGTCGAACTCCGCGATGGTCTCCTCGACGCCCTCGGGCGTCGAGAGGTTGTACCCCGCCGCGAACATGTGAGCGGTGTCGAGACAGACGTCGAGGTCCTGCTCCGAGCGGTCCAGCACTGCCGCGAGGTGCTCGAAGTTCCCACCGAGTTTCGTCCCCGACCCCGCGTCGGACTCGACCAGCACGGTGACGCCGTCCGGGATGTCGAGTTCGTCGAGTGCGCTCGCGGCGTTGTCGAGGCCGCCGTCGATGCCTGCGCCCGTGTGCGCGCCGAGGTGGACGTTAACGTACTCGATACCGAGTTTGTCCGCGGCGTCGACTTCCTCCTGCATCGAATCGATCGATTTCTCGCGCAGGTCGTCTTTTGGGGTGCAGAGGTTCACGAGGTACGAGGAGTGGATGACCCACGGGCCGAGGTCATTCTCCTCCGCCATCTCGCGGAACTCGGCCGCTTCCTCGTCGCCGATATTGGGGTCCTGCCAGACCTGCGGGGAGGGGGAGAAGATCTGGCCGCAGTTGCCGCCGATGTCCAGCTGTTCGTCGACGGCGTTCGGGACGCCGCCCGCGATCGATGTGTGTGCGCCGATCCGGATCATGGGAGACCGCAGGGAATCGACCGGCAAAGTCGTATCGAAGCGCAGCTGACGGGCGGGACCGAGGACGGTTCGACTCGAAATCGGGGACCACTCGACCCGAAACCCGCGACGAACCGGCGGCGAACCGACGAGGGACCGGACGGAACCCGGACGCTGGTCGAATCAGCACAGCCCCGACTCAGGCCGTCGGTTCTTCGCCGCCCCGAGTCCACGCCGTCGCCTTATACTTCTCGCTCGCACGTTCGTGCGCACGCGAGAGTTCCTCGTCGGACCAGGTTGCTTCGCAGGCATCGGCCCAGTGGCGGAGGGCCTCGGTCAGCTCGGCCACGGCCGCTTGGCGGCTGATCCCGGACTGCTCGTGGACGCTCGTCACTCGGTCGTCGAACACCGGGGCGGTGGCATCGGGGTTCGCGAAGCACGACAGGTGACGCTCCGTCGTCGATTCGAACGGTATCGAACCGTGCTGGACGACCGCGTCTCGCTGTCGGTACTGCGCGTTCCCGGAGATCTTCCGGCCGTCGCCCGCAACCACGTCGTGGGCGGGATGCAACGCCCGGAGGTAACACGCCGGCTGGTATACCGCCGGCCGTTCCTCGTCGGCGAAGTCCGCGTCGATACCCATTCGCTCGAAGGCATCGAGCAGCGGTTCGCAGAGCAGCTCGTAGGACTCCATGAGGTCGCCGGGGAGTTCGTCGGCGGGTGCGACGATGGAGTAGGAGATGTCGCCCCAGTTGTCGTGATAGACCGCACCGCCGCCAGTCGGTCGCCGGGTGACGGTGATCCCCGCAGAGTCACAGTGCTCCCAGTCGATGGTCCCCGGGTCCTGATGATACCCCAGCGAGAGCGCGCTGGGGTCCCAGCGGTAGACGCGGAGCGTCCGCGTCCCCTCTTCGGCGGCCGTCTCGGCGGCGGTTTCGTCCAGTGCCATGTTCAGCGGGCCCGGACGCGACTCCTCGGTGATCAGCCGCCAGTCCCGGTCTGTCAGGTCCATAGCGGTCGTTCGGAGAGTGTCAGCAAAGGGGTTTTGCTCGCTGGAGAACCCGACGCCCGGGATCAGAACGGCCCCGTCGTCCGCGGACCAGGTGTCGACTACGACTTCCGCCGCGACGACCCCGACGACTACTATCTACCGACCGACCGACTGCGAAACAGCTGGGACACCGCGGACGAGATCATCGACCGCGTCATGGCCAAGTGATCTAGAACAGACCGATGCCGACGGCGTAGGGCCACGCCTGCCCACCGACCGCGAGCAGACTGAGCGCGCCGCCCGCGAGCGAGACGGTCTTCAGGAACTGCGTCATCTCGTCCCGGGTCTGGTCCTCCGGGACCGCCCAGAAATCGTGCATCGTCACCGCCGTGACGAGGAGGAACGCCGCCAGCGCGCCGGCCGCGAGGACCGGTGCGACCCCGAGTACGACACCCAGTCCGCCGAGGACGAGGACGACACCCGACGCGACCACCGAGAACGTCGGCACGGGCAGGCCCTTCATCTCCGCGTATCCGGCCATCGCCTCGGTGTCCGTGAAGTGATTGACGCCCATGAACGCGAGCAGGCCGCCGAACAGTACCCGTGCGACGAGGAAGATGGCCGCGCCCGCTGCGGACTCGACGACCATCAGGCACCCACCGCCGCTCGAACCGCGCCGCTCCGTCGTTCGACCGCACTGTCCATCGGTGAAACGGATGCCTCTGACATCGACAGTACGTACGACCCTCGAATACATATACGTTATCTGATATTGGTGTCACCGGGGGACGGCGGTGTTACCGGGTGCGCTCGGAGTTAGTGTATCGCGGGCCGAACCGAGACGGCGGGCGCTGAGGACTCGGAGCGGACCGAAAGCGGTTTCGTCGGGACACCGAGTTCGTAAACGAACCGCCTAAGTGCGTGGACGGGGTACGGGTGGGTACATGGCGACCGACACAGACGCGAAAACGGCGAACGCGGAGGCGTGTCCCGTAGTCGATTCGCTCGAACAGATCGGCTCGCAGTGGCGACTGGTCGTGCTCT
>PXSD01000165.1:0-579 GCA_003023165.1 Halobacteriales archaeon QS_9_67_15
GAAAGACGCCTCGGCGTCTTTCGTCATCACGAGAGAGCTTCGCTCTCTCGAACGACAGCGAGTCCCAGGAGTCGAACGCGTCGGGGCTTTCACGCTGTTGGCCGCCCCTCGAGCTGACTCACCACTAAACTAAACACCACTATACGAGCGCAAGCGTGCCGAGCGGTCGTCCGAGAGACAGTTCCGGGCTCACTCGGCCTCTGACCCGTCGCTGACGGTGACCTGAGCTTCGCGGATGACCTTTCCGGCCATGTCGTAGCCGGGCCGGTGGAGTTCGGCGATCGAGCCCTCGGGCTGGTCGGACTCGACGCGGACGAGCACCTCGTGGCGATGGGGGTCGACCTCCTCGCCGGGTTCGGGTTCGATGACCTCGACGTTCTCCTGGTCGAGGACGTCGTCGAACGACCGGAGCGTGGACTCGACGCCGCCGCGGATGTCGGCGTCCTCGTCCTGTTCGAGGGCGCGCTGGAGGTTGTCGCGCACGTCGAGCAGGCGCGTGACCAGGTCCTCGGTCGCGCGCTGTTTCTCCTCTTCCCGGCGTTTCTCCATCCGCTTCTTGTAGTTCTGGAACTCCGCCTG
>PXSD01000165.1:605-5022 GCA_003023165.1 Halobacteriales archaeon QS_9_67_15
CGTCGGGTTGCACCGGTTCGTCGGGTTCGTCGTTCGCGTCCACCTGCGACTGGTCGTCGGCGGTCGCGTCGTGCTCCGCTGTGGGCTCGGACGCGTCCTGCTCGCTCATACCCAGAGGAAGTCGCCGCGGCGACAAAAGGGTTGAGAATCCGACTGCGTCGCCCCTCGGAGGAGATTCGTTCCGTCGACTCGCACCGGCGGCCGCACGACTTAACAGTGGAGCACGGGTAGCCACAGGGAGTGACAGTCCGGCTCACCTACGAGGACGGCACGATCCGGGTCACCGGCGACGCCATCGACAGCGACCGCGACGGCGCGGGCGTCCTCGACCTCCCGTTCGTCGAGCGCGACGAGCGTTCGAAGACGCTCCGCGCACCTGCACACTGCTACCCCGGTCTGATCGCCGACCTCGACGAGCGCGGTATCTCCTACGACGACCGCGTCTTCTCGCTCCCGGAGCTCTCCCTCGACTCCGCCTACGAACTCCGCGAGTACCAGCGGGCGGCGCTGGACGACTGGGAGGCCGCAGACAGACGCGGCGTACTGGAACTCCCGACCGGAAGCGGGAAGACGGTCATCGGTATCGCCGCGATGGAGGCCGCCGACGCGCCGACGCTGGTCGTCGTGCCCACTATCGACCTCCTCGAGCAGTGGCGGCGCGAACTGGCCGACGTCACCGTCTCGACGTACGACTCGGCGTACCTCCGGGCGGACGAACTCGGCGACCGGTTCGGTCTCGTCGTTTTCGACGAGGTCCACCACCTCGGCGGCGAGGGGTACCGTGACATCGCTCGCCTGCTCGCGACGCCGGCCCGGCTGGGACTCACCGCGACGTTCGAGCGACCCGACGGCGCGCACGAGGTGATCGCGGACCTCGTCGGGTCGCTCGCCCACCGGGTCGCCGTCGACGAACTCGCCGGCGAACACCTCGCAGACTACGACATCAAGCGACTCGAAGTGTCGCTCACGTCGGAGGAGCGCGAGGTGTACGAGCGCCACCAGGAGACGTTCACCGACTACCTCGCGAAATCGGGTATCGAGATGCGAAGCGGCAGTGACTACCAGGAACTCGTCAAGCGCTCGGGCACCGACCCGGAGGCCAGGGAGGCGCTACTCGCCAAGCAGCGAGCGCGCGAGGTCATGATGAACGCCGCGGAGAAGGTCGAGCGTCTCCGCGAGATCCTCGACCGCCATCGGACCGACCGGGTCATCGTCTTCACCGCTCACACCGACCTCGTCTACCGGCTCTCCGAGCGGTTCCTGATCCCGGCGATCACCCACGAGACCGGCGCGGACGAGCGGCGCGAGACCCTAGCGCGGTTCCGGTCCGGCGAGTACTCCCGGGTCGTGACCGCGAACGTGCTCGACGAAGGCGTCGACGTGCCGGACGCCAACGTCGCCGTCGTGCTGTCGGGGAGCGGCAGCGAACGGGAGTTCACGCAACGGCTCGGTCGGATCCTCCGACCGAAAGACGGCGCTGTCTCCGACGCCACGGACTCGGGGACTCGCGAGGGGACGGAGTCCCCGCTCGGTGGGAGAGCACTTCTGTACGAGATCGTCACCGAGGAGACGGCGGAAGAACGGGTCTCGCGACGGCGGCGGTGACCGGCGGCCTCGCGGTACGGTCCCGTCGGGGAGTGGCGTCGAGGGCCGTCCGGGGTCGAGCTGGACGCCGAAACCGGGATCCGCCTGAAACTCCCCGTAGGGCACCGGAACGTGGAACCGCACCTCGCGCCGTTCCCCTGACAGGAGCGAGACGAACTCCGAGGGGGTGAACACCTTTCGGCCGGCAGTTACTTCGGCGGTCAGCACCGCCTCGTGTGGGGCGTCCGACCGGTTCTCGACGGTCACGACGACGACGAGGTGACCGTCGTCGGCCGCCTCGAACGTCCGGTCGGGGACGCGGAACCGCTGCCGGTCAGGTGTCTCGTTCTCGTCGCTCCCGTTGGAGCCGTCGCCATCGGTCCCGCTTTCGCCGTCGTCGGCGGTCTCGACCTCGAACGGCGGCTCAGGAGCCACCGCCGGAACCTCACCCTCGGCACCCAGACAGCCCGCGATCGCCCCCGTCGTCAGAGCGAACAATCCGCACAGGACCGACCGTCGTTGCATACCTGTCACAGTGGGACCGGCCAGTAAGTATTTTCTCGTCCCGACGGCGGCGGAGACGTCCCCGTATCGCCGGGCTGAGACGCGCCTGCCTCGCCGGGTTTATGTCGGTTCGCGGCCCACCGACGGGTGTGCTGACGAAGGACCTCCTGCGCGTCTCGCGGGCCGGCGGCGGGTTCTACCCCCGGTTCGCCGACGACTCCCGACGAGCGCTCGCCGCCCGCGTCCTCGGCGTCTATCAGGGCCACGTCGACCACGCGCGCGCCGAACTCGACGACGCGCTGGAGTCCCTCGAACGCGAGGCCGACGACTTCAAACTCGTCCGCGGGTTCGCGAAGCTACTGAAGCGAGAGGCGCGGTTCGAGACGCGCTCGCCCGTCGACCCGCGCCGCGCTCGCGAGGCCGCCTTCGCCGCGGGAGACGCCCTCGGAGTCGTCACGGCCGACGAACGCGAGCAGGCCCTCGAACGAGCGGGCGAGCGTCTGGACGCCGCCCCGGACGCCGTCGCCGAGTCGCTCTACGCCGACATCGACGACCGACAGGTCCTCGCCGAGGTCGACCCGCGCTGGGACCCGGACGAACTGGTCGTCCAGTACAACCTCTCGCTGGCACAGACCGCGCTGTTCGACGCGACGGAGGTCAGGGTCCGTTCCAGCGACCCGAAGGCGCTCGTCTCCGCGGTCAAGCGGCTCCGTCTCATGTACGAGGTCCGGAAAACCGCCACCGGTCGAGAGGTAGTCGTGACCGGCCCGACCGCGCTCTTTCGCGCCACGCGACGATACGGAACCCGCTTCGCCCGGCTCCTCCGGACGGTCGCGAAAGCCGAGGAATGGCACCTCAAGGCGACCATCGACGACCGCGGCACGGAGCGGGCGATGACGCTGACAGACGCCGACGTATCGGTCCCGGGCGTCGAGCCGGTGACCGAAGTGAGCTACGACAGCGGCGTCGAGGCCGACTTCGCGACCCGCTTCGGGTCGCTGGACCTCGACTGGGGCCTCGTCCGCGAGCCCGAGCCGCTCGAGGCGGGCGCGAGCGTCGCCATCCCCGACTTCGCCTTCGAGTATCGCCACGCCGACTTCCGCGTGTTCTTCGAGATCATGGGCTTTTGGACCCCCGACTACGTCGAAAAGAAGCTGGGCCAGCTCGAAGCTATCGATGACGTGGAACTGCTGGTCGCTGTCGACGAGAGCCTCGGCGCGGGCGAGGCCGTCGAAGCCCGTGACCACCGTGCGGTCCCGTACTCGGGGACCGTCCGCGTCAAGGACGTGCGCGACGCCCTCCGGCGCTACGAGGACGACCTCGTCGCCGAGAGCGCCGCCGCGCTCTCCGACGAACTCGTTCCCGACGCGGACGTGGTGACGCTCGAGTCGCTCGCCGACGAGTACGGCGTCAGCGAGGATGCCGTCGAGGGCAAATCGTTCCCCGAACACGAACGCGTCGGTCGAACGCTCGTCAGACCCGCGGTGCTGGACGAACTCGGCGAACGGATCGAGGTCGGGATGGCGCTCGCCGACGCCGAGGCGGAACTGGACGAGTACGGTATCGACGACGCGAGCGCCGCGCTGTCGGCACTGGGCTACCGAGTCGAGTGGGAGGGTCTGAGCGGCGGGACGGTCCGTGAGCGAGAGGAATGAGGAGCTCGACGAGTGACGAACGTGGCGAGTGCCCCGTATCGAGTGACGGACGGGAACCCGCGACCGCGACGGCGTTCAGCAGTTCTCGCCGGCTTTCACGGGCTGGAACGTCACCGTCTGCGTTCGGTCGGCGACCGCGGCACTCCCCTTGGAGACCTGAATCACCGCCTCGACCGACTCCCGCGGTGCCCACGAGCCCTCCCGGACCGTATTGAACGGCACCGTCACCGTCTGTCGGGAGTCCGGTGAAACCGAGACGGACCGCCCGGTCGTCGCCTCGAACACCGAGGCGCGGACGGTGACGCCGACGGACCAGAACTGCGGGCTCTCGAGGCTGGTCTCCGGCCGGTCCACGGTCACGGAGACGCTCGCCGTCCGGACGACCACGTCCTCGCAGTTGGCGGTCACGTTCGTCGGCGTCTCGCCGGACACCGTGACGTCCTCGACGGTCACCCCGCCATCGCCGTAGGTCGCCGCGACGAGGACGCCGGCGGCCGCGATGACCGCGACTAGTGACAACACGACGAACAGTCCGCGCGCCCACGACATACGCCCACGATTCTCGGTATCCGTGATAAGGTTTGGCGTGGTCGCGGGGCTGAACGATAGCGAGGAAGCGCGACGCTACAGCTCTCGTCGCCGCCCTTTCGGGACTTGCGACCGCAACTCGCCGT
>PXSD01000166.1 GCA_003023165.1 Halobacteriales archaeon QS_9_67_15
TACGTCGCGCCGGCGATCATCTCCTGGCTCGCGGCCGACGCCATCAGTTCGAGCATGGTCATCTACTACCGGATCAACAACTTCGGCTGGCTGGTCGTGTTCACGACCGTCGGTGTCGGTCTGCTCGTCGAAGTGCCCGTCACGATGCTGCTGTTCCACCGCGGTCGACTGGTCACCTTCCAGACCATGTTCGACCGCTGGCGCACGGTCGTCATGGCCATCATCGTCACCGCTGCGTTCCTCACGCCCTCCAGCCTGCTCACGATGCTCGTGTTCTCCATCCCCACGGCCTTCGCGTACATGGTCGGGCTCGGAATCCTGTACGTCTACACGCTTGGCGGCCGACGCACGCCCCGCCGCGAGGGCGAGGCCGCGGACTGACCGCTCGCCGACCGATACTCGCCCCGTCGCGAGCGCGAAACCACGGACTGATGCGAGCGACGAACAAGGAAAACCGCGAAGAGACCGGACCCGCCGCCGTCAGTCGTTGTCGGCTGACAGCGCCTGCTCGAACTCCTTCTCCCCGTACGTGTCCGCGGCCCCGTCGGCGTAGCGCTCCCGGATGTCCCGTCGTTTCATCTTCAGCGTCGGCGTCATGAGGCCGTTGTCCTGCGTGAGGACGATGAGCTGTTTCGCGCGCTCGTGGAAGACGTAGTAGCCGTCGGGTCGCCGCTCGACCCCGAGTTCGCGGAAGCCGGCGGCGAGGTCGTGCATCACGTCCGCTATCTCCTCGTAGGTCAGCGTTGCGAACTCGCCGTCGGGTGTGTCCGGGAACGCCACACCGGCCAGCGACCGGTCGTAGACCCCTCTCTTCTACCGCTGGGCCGCGCCATCCGCGCGTCGCGAAGCGCTGTTCTCGAACATACGCGCCAGCGTCGTCTCCTCCAGCACGGGGTCGTCGAACCGCCGTTCGTTATCGACTGATGCCATGGCCGTTCATTGTGAAGTATCTGGCAGAAAGAGACAGCGTCGGTTCCGCGGTCGTCCACAGCCGTCCGATCCACCTATATTCTTCGAGGAACCTCTGGCGAATATCCATGCCGAAGATCAGCGTGGAAGTGCCCCAGGAACTGCTCGACGACGTGGACGACCACGTCGGCGCAGACGGAAAGTTCGTCAACCGGAGCGAGGCCATCCGGGCGTCGATGCGGAAGATGCTGGACATGCTCGACGACATCGACTCCCGGCAGGGGAGGCTCGACGATGAGTGAGTACCGCGCCGCGCCGTCGCCGGTGCAGGTCGGGCTCGTCGGTCTGTTCGTCACTGCGCTCGTCACCGCGCAGGTGACCGCCTCGAAGCTCCTCGCGTTCGGGCTCCCGTTCGACCTCCCGCTGGCCGGCGGGTCGCTCGTCCTCCCGGGCGCGGCGCTCGCCTACGCGCTGACGTTTTTCGCCTCGGACTGCTACGCCGAACTCTACGGACGGACGGCCGCTACCGTCGTCGTCAACGTCGGCTTCGTGATGAACTTCGTCCTCCTCCTGCTGGTCTGGGGGACCATCGCCGCGCCGGCGCTCCCCCAGGGCGCGCCCGGTCAGATCGACCTCGCGGCCTTCGAGAGCGTCCTCGGCTCCAGCACCGCCATCGTGGCCGCCAGCCTCTCGGCGTACCTCGTCAGCCAGAACTGGGACGTGTTCGTGTTCCACTGGATCCGCGACGCCACCGACGGCGACTACCTCTGGGTCCGGAACATCGCCTCGACCGCGACCAGCCAGCTGCTCGATACGGTCGTCTTCATCGTCGTCGGCTTCGTCGTCCTCGGCGGCTCCGACCTCTCGGGTGCGCTCGCGCTCATCGTCGGCCAGTACGTCTTCAAGGTCCTGGTCGCCGTCGCCGACACGCCCTTCGTCTACGCCGTCGTCGGCGCGGTCCGCTCCGGAGAGAGCGCCAGCGCGACCGCCTACTCGCGGCCCGAGTGACCGATCCGCGGTCTGATACCGTCCCACACACCTATGCAGTTCGAGTCCGTTCAGAGGGGTATGAACATGGAAGCCGACGACGTGCTCCTCGAACAGCCGGTCGTCGCGACGGCGCTCGTGGCCGCCGTGGCGACTGCCGCGTACGTCGGGGTCCAGGCCGTGCTCGACGGCTCGGTCGACGCGCTGGAGACGGTGCTGTTCGTCGTCGCGTTCACGCTCGTCTACGTCGCCGGCAACCGCTACCTGCGGCGTCGAGAGAGCGAGGACGCGACCGACGTCGGCACCGACACGACCCACGCGGTCGAGGAGTGACTCACCACCGGAAGCGGTCCAGTCCGGCCTGTCGACGCGCGACACCCGCCGGATCCGGCTCCCACGCGCTCCGTCGCGCCCTGACCGTCGCCGTCTCGTCGTCTCCCCGCTCGTCCGCGTCGGCTTCTGCCTCCGCGTCCGCCCGTTCGTAGCCGGGACAGTCCGGACCGCAGTCGGTGACCGGTCGAACGAGTTCGTCCGCCCAGTCACACCACGGGAGTCCCGCCTCGGAGCGCTCCGGCGGTTCGGCCGCTTCAGGGACGCACCGCACGCAGTTCGGCAGGTCGTACGTCCGCCAGCCCTTGCCGTAGGCGCGCTCGGCGATCCGGTGGCGCTGTCTGCGTTTCTCGGCGACCGTCACGGGTCGCACGTTCGCCCGCCCGGGCTCGCGGTCGAGCAACTCGATGCCCGGCCCGTCGGTGTCGAGCGGGTCCGCCTCGCGGACGACCTCGCGCTCGCCCGTCTCGGGGTCGAACCGCCAGACGCCCACCTCGTCCGGGAGGCGATTGCGGTGCGCGCCGGTGACGTACGTCTCGGTGGCGAGGACCACCTCGTCGAAGAGACCCAGCGACACGTCGACGCGTAACTGGTCGCGGAGGTCGCCCGGCCTGTCGAGGTCGGGCTTGTTCTCGATACCCACGAGCGAGTCGAACCAGTCGGGGTAGCGGACGGTCTGGCGGACCGCGGTGCTCGACCCGCTCCGCTCGCGCTCGAAAAAGCCCAGTTCCACGGCCCGCTCGGCGACCGCACGAGCGCGCTCGGGATGACAGTCGAACGCGTCCGCGACCGGCCGGGCGGTCCCCGGACCGACCGCGCTCTCGACGGCCAGCGGGGGGATCGTCTCGGGCGTGATGGCCGCCCGACGGTCGAACTCGGCGCCCGGCTCGACGCAGACGACGTCGGCGACGCGGCGGCCGTGGACCGCGGCGCCGAGCTGGCGACCCACGACCCGGTCGGGAGCCTCGAGGTGCGCACACAGCGCGAGTTCGAACGCGAACTCCTGCACACTCCCCGGTTAGCGCGAGCGAGCATAAGGGCGACGCGTCCCGAGGCCGACCCGTCAGACGGCGCAACTCGGAAGCGAGTCAACTCACCGATACACTTTTGCACTGTCATATGTAACTAGCAATGAGATAGAGTGACGTGGGACATGGGTAGCAACAAGCGGGAGCGCAGAGGCCAGTCCGGCATCATCGGGATGGTGATCCTGATAGGGCTGGTACTCACCGGGGCGATGCTGGTCCTGATGACGGGCTCGACCGTCATCGACGAACTCCAGCAGGACCGGGCCGATACGAGTTCACAGGTCGTCATGGAGGGCATCGACTCGGAACTGTCGACGCTGACGAGTTCCGAGTACTCGACCCGTGACCGGTTCTCGCTCGGCGAACTCCGACGGAACGACGCGTGGCTGGTCAGGGACGGGTATCTGAACGTCACGGTCAACCGGAACGGGACGTGCGCGACGGAGATATCGCTGAGTTCGATACGGTACGAGAACGACGACGGGGAGACCGTCGCCTACGAGGCCGGCGGCGTCTGGGTCGGGAACGACGGCGGGAGCGCGATACAGACGCCACCGGACGTGAAGTACCGCAACGGCAGCCTCGACGTCTCGGTGACGAACCTCACCGGCGACGTCTCCGCCGACACGAACCGCGCGTTCTACAACGCGACGACTTCCAAACGCGAGTCGACCGCACGCTCACAGCAGGTCATCACGGGCACCTGCGCCCGCCCCGACAACGTCACGGTGACAGTCCAGAGCGACTTCTACAGGGGCTGGAGTGCGCACCTCGAAGCCGAACTCGGGACCGAGACGCAGGTCCACTCGTCGAACCGGACGGTCGTCGCCTACCTCAACCAGAGCCAGCTGCCGCGGCGCGTCGATGACAGCCGCAACGACGTGATCAACACGTCCGACGCGGCGTACATGGAGGACGTCGAGATCGAGGGGAACACCATCCGCGTCACGAAGAACGCCTCCAACGACTACCGCGTCTACGTCGAGTCGCTCTCGAAGAACCGCGTCGATATCGGGCAGGTCAGGCGCATCGAGAACGCCCAGAACGTCACCGGACCGCCGCTCGACGTCGTGTTCGTCGTCGACGAGTCGGGCTCGATGAGCTGGGACGCAAACCCATCCAAGTCCGGCTGCCAGTCGCAACGCAGTACGGCGGGGTGTGAGAGCAAGCGTAATGCTGTCCGCGACGCGATCCGAAACTTCGTCGGCGACCTGAACGAAAGTAAAGACCGGGTCGGTCTCGTCGGCTTCTACCAACGCGCCGACGACAATGCACAGTACTACCGGACTGATGGTCGCTACTTCATCGACAGGTTCACAGCATTTAATTCGACCGTGGGCAGGACAGACGCCCGAGGCGGAACCTTCGGGAACGCGGGGTTGCGCGACGCCAACCGGGTCGTGCATCTGAAGAGCAACCAGACCCGTGAGCGGGTCGTCGTGTTCCTCTCTGACGGGGAGAACAACGACGATCACGTCTGGATAGACGGGGACCGGTACACACTCAACGAGGCGTCGGAGTACCGTGCCGAGCGGGCCGCGGAGATGGACGTCACCATCCACGCGATCGGCTTCGGCGACAGGTCGTACATCGACGAGCCCCTCCTGAAGTCGGTCAGCGGTTCGACCGGCGGCCAGTACTATCTCGCGGACAACGCCAGCCGCCTCGACGACGTCTTCGAGGATATCGTCACCCGCATCTCCAGCACGAAACAGATCGCTCGCATGCCGACGTCGACGAGCCTCCAGACGGGCTCCGACCGCACGTACGCCCCGCAGATCGCCGGCGACACGGATGGAATCGCGGTCAACACCACTGACGGGACGCGCTACCTGAACGTCAACGACCCGACCGCGCCGACGCTGTTCAGTCACGCCTTCGCGCTCTCCGACAACGAGTCGCTGTCGTTCAACGCGTCGACGTACGACTGCGCGGAGTGGCGCGGGACCGGGATCGCCCGCTCGCACAACGGGTCGACGTACCAGGTCACTCGCTGTACGAACATGACCACGCAGGACGTGAGCATCGGGTCGGACGACGCGACCGTCTTCCGCGACGGCGACGACATGTCCTCGTTCTTCAGCGGCGACGACCCGGCGTGGTGGCAGGAGAATATCACCGACGCCATCGACTCCCGCTCCGACGTTCAGCTCAATACCACGAGCAACGTCGTCCACATGAAGAGCAACCAGGCGCTGGTCGTCCTCGACTACCCCGACGGGACGAACTCGACGAACCGACTCGCGCTCCTCTACCAGGTCGGACTCGCCGAGTCGGAAGCCAGGCCGGAAGGCGTCATCAACATCAGGGTGAACAACGTCGAGGTCGACTCCTGACCGGCCGCGGCTCCGCGTGCGTCGGGCGTCCGTGGCGGGAATCGACGGCGGGCGTTCGCGACAGAGACCTGTCACGGCAGGAGTGGCGCGTCGGCGGATACCCGCCCGGTCGACCGCTCACGGTTTCTCGGGCCGACTCACGCGCCGAACGAGACGGAGATGACCGTCTCGCGGACGTACATCGTGTCGATGCCGTCACAGCGGTATGTGTCCGGGGTGGGGCCGGCGGTCCAGTTCCCGTTGCGCTCGAAGTACCGGTTCCAGGCGTCCGAGCGCGGCGAGGAGACGGTGACGAAGATCTCGTCGGCGTCGGCCATGCTGCCGGGACCGGTCCGGTTGGTCGGGAACCGAAGCGCCTGTGTCTGTGTCGTGCCGGTCACGGACACGTAGTCGCCGCTGGTCTTGGCGGTCGAACTCGAAACGACGCGGCTGACCGAGACCACCGCTCGCTCCTCGCTACACCGCATCGTCGGCCCCTCGACGACCGCGACGTTGTCCTCACCGTACGTCCTGAACAGCGCCCCGCTCTCGTAGGTGATCGTCGTCCCCTCGTAGCCGTACTGGAGGCCACCGACCGCGAACGTCCGGTCGAAGTCGGTGTCCTCGGCTTGGACTCGAACCGTCGGGCCGTCGAGCACCGTCAGCGACCCGCCCGAGAGCGACAGTTCGTTCGTCCGGGCGGTCGCGCGTTGCTCCTGGAGTTCCCGGAAGTTCGACGCGACCAGCTCCATCCCGGCCTCGGCGTTGTCGATGCGTTCGTTCTGGCTCAGGCTGTCGACCTGTGGGTACCCCATCGTCGCGACCAGCCCGACGGAGACGACGATGATCCCGAACGTCAGCGTGAAGCCGATCATGTTCCGGGCCGCACGCTCGTCGCGGTGCAGTCTCATGAGTCCTCCGTGAGTCCGACCTCGTGCAAGACCGGCGACTTGACGACGGAACTCGAGTTGAGTTCGACCTTGAGTTTGAAGTCCTGGGCTGTCCCCGACAATCCGTTCACGCGAGCGGTGTTCTGTCCGTCGTTGAGGTCGATACGGTCGCTCCGTTCGTCGACCGTCCCGTCGCCGTCGTAGTCGGCGAGGACGGTGACGTTGACGGACGTCGCGGACGGGACGTCAGCCCGGTACTGGAGACTCGCGTTGGACGGTCCCAGTGGCTGTGTGCCGCTCCGCCAGTCCGTTTCGAGCGTCCCTGCGTGTTCGGAGAGGGACTCGACCTGCGTGTCGGTGAGCGCTCTGTCGTAGACCCGGACCTCGTCGATCTTCCCCTCGAAGTGACGGCCATTCTTGTCGATGTTCTCGGCGATTCCGATGTCTATATTCGCCGAATTGACCTCGCTCGCGGTTGCCGTCGCCACCGGCCGGCCGTTGACGTACATCGTCACGGTCGACCCGTCGAAGACGCCGGTGACGTGGTACCACGTGTTCGTGCTGAGACCGAATCCCGCCGTGGCGCTGTTCCAGGAATCGTCGTAGATCGTAAACAGCGGTTGGTCGCCGTCGAAGTGGAGGTTGTACGACCGGTCCGAGTGCTGGAACAGCGCAGTCCACCCGCTCTGTGACGTGTCCTTGTACACCCACATCGAGACGGTAACCGCGTCAGTGTCGCTCATATCGAGGGACGGGTCATCGTCGATGCGGAGGTGGTCGTCGGCTCCGTCGAACGTGTAACTCCGCGTGCCGAAGACGCCCAAGTCGATCCCGGGGTCGTTCTCTTCGCTCGCGTGGTTGTCGTTCGCAGACGCGTCGTCGGTGGTGCCGTCGAGCGACCAGTACCCGGCAAGGCCGGACCCGAACTGGTCTTCGGCCGGATAGCCGAGCGCGACTCGGTCGTCCCGGCGGTCGCCGAACGACGCGTGGACGACGCCCTCGGAGACGCTCGCCGCGTCCCAGTCCGCGGCGTCCTGCCAGACGTAGTCCCCGTCGAGGAGCGTGACGGACCTGTTTATCGCCTTCGAGCCGCGGGTCTCGTTGGCCGGGACGCCGTTCGTCTCGGCGACCGTCAGGTTGGCCTTCACGGTCCCGCTCGTGAGCGTGCCGACGTACCCCTGTCTCGTCTCGATCCGGAACTCCTCGATGCTCCCGCTGCCCGCGACGTCGGTGAACACCGTCGAGTTCATCTGGTCGTCGACTTCGTATCTGACGCCCAGCTCGAACTCCGTTCCGTTCAGGTCGCTCGTCCCCTCGAACGCGCCGACCCAGACCTCGGCGCTCTCGCCCTGACTGAGTTTCACTACGCTATCCAGTTCGACGAGGATCCCCCCGTCGGGCACGTCGCTGTCTACGTACGTGACCGACTCGTCGCGCCCTTGGCCGCGTCCTTCGTCGACGACGATCTCGCCGTCGTTGTCGTCGTCGCCGAACGGACAGTTGTCGTCGTCGTCACAGTCGTTCTCGACCGGGTCGAGACTGTCGTCTTTCGGGTTGACGAGCACGTACTTGATCCTGACAAACGAGTCGATAGACGGGTGGTACTCGTTCGTGACCGTGAAGTTGATCGCGCCTTCGCTGGAGCCGTAGTACTGCTCCTCGGTCCCCTCTTCGCTGTTCGTGAGGTCGCCCTCGTACGCCACCCCGGACACGCGGAGTTGCCGCGTGACGTTACTCGTCGCGCCCTCGTTGTCGACGACACGGAGCGTGACCGACTGCGGGCCGGGGTCGAGCTGTCGAGAGACGTTCTGTCCGAGCGCGTCGACGGTCCCGTCGTCGTCGAAATCCCACTTGTAGGTGACGATGTCGCCGTCGACGTCGAAGGACTCGTTGGCGTCGAACCGTATCGGATCGCCGCTCCTGGGCGTCCCCGGCGAGAACGTGAACTTCGCGATCGGCGGTCGGTTGACGGGACTGGCGACGGTCCCGAAGCGGTCGACCTCGAAGGTCCGACCGACGCCGATACGGGGCGTGCGGTCCGCGACGGGCTGGGCTGCGGTGGTGGCGCCGTCGGGGTCGACGACGGTCACGAGGAACGTGCCGCTGCCCTCGTTTTCGAGCGTCACGTCGCTCGTGAGGTTCAGCGGCACCTTCGCGGCGGCGTCGACGTCGTCCCCTTCGAGGCGGAGACAGGAGTCGGTGTGGAAGCGGTCGGTGTCGCAGGCGCTGCCGTCGGCGAGCAGAACGCTGAAACTGCTCCCGACGACGGTCGATTCGACCGTCGTCTCGACGGTGACGGTGCCGCCTCGCTGGCCGAGTTCGTCGGCTCGCTCGATCTGTGAGGCCAGCTCGTTCCCCACCGTCTCGAGCTGGGCGTCCGCGACGGTGGCCCGCTCGTCCTGGACGTATCCCGTCACGCCGCTCAGGAGCACGACGATGAGGAGACTGGTGATCGCGACGCCGAACACGTGCGATATCTGCGTCGAGATGCCGCGGTCGGCGAGGCCGAACCGCCTCATCGGGACCCCCTGTACACGCTGACGTTGTACTCGTTTCGGTACCCGAGCTGGCTCCCCTCGAACGCCGTCGTCACGTTCGCGGTCCAGACGGCGGGTGTCCGACAGGGCTGGTCCATCGCGGCGGTTGGACTGCACTTGCGCGGCGAGGAGACCGACGCGTTGTAGACGAGTTCGTACTTCGCGACGAGCTTCTTGCCGCCCGAGACCTCGACGACGTAGGGCGGCTCGATGGCCTGCGTCCCGTTGAAGTCGCAGTCGTCGGTGTAGGAACTCCCATCGACGAAATCGAGCAGCACGCGGTCGCGCGAGGGGTCACACAGGGCGGACGCGTTCCCGGCGTGGCTCACGTTCGAGGTGATCCCGACGTTGATACCGGTCCCCGCGGTCGTCCTGTTTATCGAGATGTTCACGGAATGGCGGGTCCCGTTCGTGACGTTGATCCAGGTGGGCGCGTCGCTCGTCTCCTCGACGTTCGCGTTCATCATGAACCAGCCGAGGTCGCGCGGCTCCGCCGACCATCCGACCGTCCACGCTCCCCGGCCGGTGTCCGACGTGACGTTCCCGTCGGCGGCCTGCACGACGCGAGAGCCGAAGCGGGAACTCCCGTTGTTGTAGGTGACGTTGACGTCCTCGCCGCGGGAGGTCGCGTAGGACTCGGCCATGAGGGCGCTGTAGACGCTGACGTTGCGCTCGATCACGGTCCCGAGCTCCGTCGCGGTGAGGTTCCGGTGGCGATGGTTGAGCCGGAGAACGAGCGAGCGACTCCCCTGGCGGGACTCGTACTCGAACTCCTGGGCGCCGTCGATCTGCGGGGAAACCTCGGAGACGGCCCCGTTCTGGGTCACGAAGTAGCTGTTGACGACGACGGTGAGCGCGATGATGACGGCCGCGAGCGTGAGCGCGCCGAGGAGGATCATCTGCGCTCGGCTCCGTCCGTCTGGACGCGTCACCATACGAGGAGTCGCACCTCCACGACGTTGTAGATCGGACCCTCGACGGCGTTCGGGACCGGGTAGTAGCCGTCGTCGCTGTTGGTCGCGTTCGTGTCGTACTGCCAGAGTTCGACGTTCTGCGAGGCGTTATCCGAAGTCAGCGTCTGGTTGTCGTACAGCGTCACGGTGTAGCTCGCGGTCACCGCGTCGTCGGACGGCTCGCCGCGGTAGGCCATTTGGACGGTCTGGGTGCCCGTCGAAAGGTTCGCGGGGCGATAGGCGAGTTCGACGTTGAAGAAGTACGACCGCTGTGTGAACGTCTCGTTCAATAGTTCCCCGAACGTCCCCGGGAGTCGCTCCGACCCGTACCCGATGCGGGGGTTCGTGGCCCCGGCGAAGGTTCGCTGGCTCTGTGACCAGTACCGGACGAGCGAGGAGAGGTCCTGTGACTCGGACTGGGCGGTCATCAGGAGGATGTCGTCGGCCTGTTGCTGCAGGTCGGTCTGCGTCGACTGGTCGACGTCGCCGCCCGTCGTCGGCGTCACGACGATGGACCCGATCGCCAGGAACAGCGCACCGAGCAGGACGAGCGCGGACGCGAGTCCTTCGAGGGTGAACATCTGTCCCCGAGTTCCGAACCTGTCCATGCTACCACGCCCTGACCACGAGCCGACATCCCGGTTGACACGGCCCGTCGTCGAGCGTCACGACACGGGCCGTTGACGCGGCCACGTTCCGCTGGTACGGCGACCCGGCAGTCAGTTTCGAACCGCCGTCGGAGACGATGCGACTCCCGTTCAGCGTCGTGAGCGTGACGTTCAGGCGCGCCGACTGCGGGATACCCCACCGCGTCCGGAGGTCGTCCTCGGACCGCGCGAGCGTCGCCGCCAACTCGTCGGAGTCGAGTTCGTTCGGTCGTTGCCCGGTCGAGAGGTTCTGGACGACAGTGGTCGCTACGCGCTCGGACTGCGAGACTTCCTCGCTCCCGACCTCGGTCGAGAGCGGTCCGACGAAGCCGAACAGTCCGGCGAGAACTGTGCTGAGCGTGAGGACGAACAGACTGATACCGACGGTGTAGTCGTGGAGCGTCTGCCCACGGGCCACCTGACTGGTCCGTCGCCACCGGTCACCATCACGCCCCCCCGATTGCCCTTGTTGTCGCTCACGCACCATGTCAAGTACGGGTAGCCTTTCTTTTCCATCAGTATCATTGTTACGGCGTCCTTCGACGTTCGGGGTAAGGTCAACATACCGCGGAAAACCGACTGACTGTGGGCGGCGTTCCGAACCGTGTCGCCGGTAGCTGAGACCGCTCATACGGATTACTGTAGATAGTTTCACAGCGGCCGACGTATTCGGGTTCATCAGACACTCGAAACCGGGATTTCATTCCAATCGGCGGTAAAAAACTACACCCTCGACGGTCGTGTACTCGTCGTCGACGCACCACGGGAGCGTCCAGTAGGGTCGCGAGGACAGGTCGATGCCGTGGTCCTCGTAGAAGGCCGAGACGACGGACTCGTCGAGGAGGACGAGGCCGACGGGCGAACAGAGTTCGTTGCGACAGCGCTCGCAGACGTGTTCGGCCCGCAGCGACACGTCGAGACAGCAGTCGCCGCCGCGGACGATCTCGGTGTGGATGCGCCCGGCGCAGGACGGGCAGACGCCGTCGGCGGCCAGACAGTGGAGGTGGCGCACGCGCTCGTCGAAGGCGGTCGCGATCTCCTCGTCCGTGCGGTCGACGAGCCCGCCGGGCGGGAACTCGTACTCGCCGTGGGACTTCCCGCAGTCGACGCACTCGATGCAGAACTGCTCGTCGGCGTAGCTGGCCTCGAGGCCGCCACCGCAGCGAGTGCATGCGCCTTCGACCGTGAACGGGTCGATGTCGGGCTGTCGGGTGAACGTCCCCGCGCGGACGGCGCGGACGACCTGCGCGCCCGCGTGCCGGAGGTCGTAGCCGTCGTCGGTTTTGGTGACGAACTGGTCGGTGAGCTGCTGGAGGTGGTAGTTGAACTGCGCGCTGTCGCGCATCTCCACGTCGTCGTGGAGGTCGGAGAAGCTGACTGGGCGCTCCTCGGCGCGCCACAGCGCCTCCAGGATGTCGAGTCGGGTCTCGTTCGCGACGACGCCGAAGGCCTCGGCGGGCTCGACTCCCGCCGCGTCGGCGTCCTCGCCGGCGTCCTCGCGTGCTCGGCTCATATTCGCTCTTTGGGGGGACCACCCAAAAGCGTTCGCTGAAACGCCTTTTTGTAACTCTCCTGTCGTTTGTCGGACGGCAGTTTCACTGACAGAAAACGCTAGCGAGTCGTTAACACGGTCCCGGACGAAGTCGGAATCGATGTGTGTACCGAGCGATTCAGCGTCGCTCCAGGAGTCGGCCGGGTCGGGTGCGGAGTGGACGGTCCTCGTCGTCGACGACGATCCGGATATGACAGCGGTAGCCGATGCCTACCTCGAGCGGCTCGACGGTGTCTCTGTCCGAACGAGTTCAGACCCTGACGCGGCGCTGGCGCGACTGTCAGAGGTGGACTGTGTGGTGAGTGACTACGAGATGCCCGGGATGGACGGATTCGCGCTGCTCGACGCCGTCCGTTCTTCCCGGCCGGCGCTCCCGTTCGTCGTGTTCACGGGATCCCTGGACGAACGGGTCGCGGAGCGAGCGCGCGACCGGGGCGCTCGCTACGTCGAGAAGGGACCGATGGGCGGCGGGTTCGACCGGCTGGCGTCGGAAATCGAGCGGCTCCGCGAGGATTGACGGACCGCGACGGCGCTGTGACCGGACGGGAGACATTCGGCGGGGGCCGGACCACTGGTGGCGGCCACCAAACAGTAGGTTTATCAGTCGCGAATGGACGGACCAGCACTCCGAGGAGATGAAACGCGGGATTTCGATCCGTCTCGGCTACGCCGACGCGACCTTCCGTCAGTGTCCCGAGGGCCCGGTCCCCGAGGCCTACACCGTCGAGGAAACCTGTAGCGAGCACGACGTCGACACGGACGTGCTCCGCACGGTCTCGTTCGTCGACGCGCCGGGCCACGAGACGCTGATGGCGACGATGCTCTCCGGCGCGTCGATCATGGACGGCGCGGTGCTGGTCGTCAGCGCCAGCGAGCCCGTCCCGCAGGCACAGACCGAGGAACACCTGATGGCGCTGGACATCATCGGGATCGACAACATCGTCGTCGCCCAGAACAAGATCGACCTGGTCGACGCCGAGCAGGCCCGCGAGAACTACCAGCAGATCCAGGCGTTCGTCGAGGGCACCGTCGGCGAAGGTGCGCCGATCGTCCCGATCAGCGCCGGACAGGGCGTCAACATGGATCTCCTCGTCGAGGCCATCGAGGCGGAGATCCCGACGCCCGAGCGCGACCCCGAGGCCGACGCGGAGATGCTCGTCGCCCGAAGTTTCGACATCAACCGCCCGGGCACGACCTGGGACTCGCTGATGGGCGGCGTCCTCGGCGGCTCGCTCGTCCAGGGCGAGCTCGAAGCGGGCGACGAGATCCAGCTCCGTCCCGGCCGCGAGGTCGAGGAGGGGGGCCAGACCGTCGACACGACGACGCCGGGCGGACTGCTCGGCGTCGGGACGGGCCTGGACCCGTCGATCACGAAAGGCGACGCGCTCGCCGGACAGGTCGCCGGCCCGCCGGGGACGCTCCCGCCGGTCCACGAGCAGTTCACGATGGACGTGGACCTGCTCGACCGCATCGTCGGCGAGGACGCCGGCGACGTCGAGGAGATCTCGACGGGCGAACCGCTGATGATGACCATCGGCACGGCCACGACGGTCGGGTCGGTCACCAGCGCGCGCGGCGGCGAGGCCGAGGTCGCGCTCCAGCGCCCGGTCTGTGCCCGCGAGGGCGCGAAGATCGCCATCAACCGACGGCTGGGCGGCCGCTGGCGGCTCATCGGGATCGGTACGCTGCGGGAATGACGGTCGTCATGGACACGAACGCACTGATGATGCCCGTCGAATGCGACGTTCGCGTGCTCGAGGAACTCGACAGGCTGGTCGACCCGGCGCGACTGGTCGTCCCGGAGGCCGTCCTCGACGAACTCGCGACGCTCGCGGACGGGGCGGGCGACGAGGCAACCGCGGCCAGCGTCGGGCTGGACCTCGCGCGCGACCGCTGTGAGTCGGTCGCCCACGACGAGGACTACGCGGACGATGCGGTATTGGAAGTCGCCGAGCGGACGGATGTCTCACACGCGGTCACGAACGACGGGCCGCTGAAGCGCCGGGTGCTCGACGCGGGCGTTCCGGTAATTAGTTTACGCGCCGAGAACAAACTCACAGTCACTCAACCATAACATGTACAAACGGGTCACACTCCGCGACACGGTCGAAGTGCCGCCAGCGCACCTGGCGGACGTGACGCCGGGGCTGGTCAAACGGCTCCTGCAGGACAAGCTCGAAGGACGAATGGACGAAGACGTCGGGTCGGTCGTCTCCGTTATCAACGTGCACGACGTCGGCGAAGGTGCGGTCGTCCCCGGCCAGGAAGGGGTCTACTTCACGGCCGAGTTCGACGCGCTCACCTTCGACCCGCAGATGCAGGAGGTCGTCGACGGCGAGATCGTCGAGGTCGTCAACTTCGGCGCCTTCGTCGGTATCGGACCGGTCGACGGCCTGCTCCACGTCTCCCAGATCTCCGACGAGTACCTCGCCTACGACGAGGAGGGTCAGATGCTCTCCTCGCGGGACTCCAACCGGACGCTCGGCGTCGGCGACTCCGTCCGAGCGCGGATCGTCACGAAGAGCATCGACGAGCGCAACCCGCGGGACTCGAAGATCGGTCTCACGGCGAAACAGGTCGGCCTCGGCAAGCACGGCTGGCTCGAGGAGGAGCGCCAGCAGCGCCAGGCCGCGACGGAAGCGGGTGAGGACTGATGGCCGACAGACTGGTCTGTCGCGAGTGCCACCGCGTGCAGGAGTCCGAGGAAGCGGAGACGTGCGTCTCCTGTGGCTCCTCGTCGCTGACGGAGGACTGGGCGGGCTACGTCGTCATCGGCCACCCGGACCGCAGCCGCATCGCAGAGGAGATGGGCGTCACCGAACCCGGGCAGTACGCGCTGAAGGTCCGCTAGCGTGACTGTCGTCCTCGAACTCCAGCCCGCGCTCCGCTCGGAGCTCAAAGACCCGTTCGGCCCCGTCTCGACCGACACGGCCGCCGTTCTCGCAGAGTCGGGCGAACCGCTCGTCACCGTCGGCGACATCGTCACCTACCACACGCTGAGCGCCGGCTCGGTCCCGGACGTGGCGTTCGTCGACGAGCGCACCGAGCGCGCCGCGGTCGACGAGGACGTCTGGGCCGCCATCGACCCCGACGCCTTCGACCGCGTCGCGACCGTCGACAACCCCGCGGCCACGCTCACCGCCGCAGTTCTGGAGACGTTCGCGGACGCGCTCGCCAGCGACGAGCGGACGCTCGTGCAGGTCGACGGCGAGGAGGACCTCGCCGCCTTGCCGGTGATCGCGACCGTCCCGGACGGCGCGAGCGTCCTCTACGGCCAGCCCGACGAGGGCGTCGTCCACGTCACCGTCGACCCGGACATTCGCGACCGCGTCCGTGCGCTGCTGGCCCGGATGGACGGCGACACCGACCGCGCGTTCGCCGCGCTCGGTATCGACGCGAACTGATACTGGTGGCTGTAAGTACGTGAAAACTCGAACTGAGGACCCAGGCGGAACGGGTCTGTATCCGCAGATAGCAGAGACCGGTGAGTAAAAAAATTACAGCCACCAGTATGACTCTCGCGGCCGCTCCGGGTCGCCGCTCGTCACTCGACTTCGTCCAGCGGGGCGAGACAGGCGGCCGACAGTACGGTCACTCCCGGCGGTACGTCACGAACGCGAGTTCCTCCCGTTCGACGCGCTCGTGTTCGACCCACTCGTCGCGGTCCCACTCGGGGAAGTACGTGTCCCCCTCCGGTTCGCCCGGGACCTCGGTCAGCACCAGCCGGTCGGCACGGGGGAGAAACTGCTCGTAGACGGTGGCACCGCCAGCCACGAACGCCGTGTCCGAACCGGTCGCGGTTGCGACCTCGACCGCGGCGTCGACGCTCTCGACCTGCACGACGTCCTCGGGCGCGTTCACGCCCGAGCGAGTCAGCACGACGTTCGTCCGGCCGGGGAGCGGGCCGCCGAGCTGGCTCGAGACCGACTCGTAGGTCACTCGGCCCATGACCACGGGGTGACCGATCGTCGTCTCCTTGAAGTGGGCGAGGTCCGCCGGGTAGTGCCACGGCATCTCGCCGTCGGCGCCGATGACGCCGTTCTCCGCGACGGCGGCGACGAGCGCGACCTCTATCGAGTCGCACGCTGTCTCCGCCATCCTCACTCCGCGACCGAGAAGTCGAGCCCCGGCGCGGGGTCGTAGTTCCGGACCTTGATGTCGTCGTACGCGAGGTCGTCGATGGGCGTGTCGGCCACCTCGATAGTCGGCCGCTCGCGCGGTTCGCGGGTCAACTGTTCGAGCAGGTTCGGGACGTGGTCGGCGTTCTCCGCCCCCGGCTCCTCGGGGGCTTCCGTCAGGATCCAGTCCCTGACGCTGCCGAACTCCGCGCGGTCGTCGACCGCGTTCATCCGTTCGCGCAACGGCTTACGGTTCGCCTCGTACCATCCGCCGCGCGCCCCCTCGCCGCAGTAGACGTGGGCGTCGACGACGGAGTGCGAGACGGTCCCGACTTCGAGGCCGGTCCGCCCCGCGACGATGTGGGTCACCAGCGAGTAGGCGGCGATGTTGAACGGGATGCCGAGCGCGATGTCGCCCGAGCGCTGGGTGAGGTGGAGGTTCAGGTGGTCGCCCTGGACATTGAAAACGAACGTGTAGTGGCAGGGCGGGAGGGTGCTGACGGTCGCGTTCGCGGGGTGCCAGGCGTTGACGACGAGCCGGCGGGACTGGGGGTTCTCGCGGAGCGTGTCGAGGACGTACTGGAACTGGTCGAACGTCCGCTCGTCGTCGTTCACCCAGCGGTGGGCGTCGTCGGGCCAGGACTCGCCGTCGAGCCCCTCGTCGGGGACTGGGTAGCGCCGCCAGAAGCGACCGTAGGCGGTGTCGAGCCGCCCCTCCTCGTCGGCCCACGCGTCCCAGATCGTCGTCTCCTCGCGGAGATTTCGGATGTGCTCCTCGCCGGAGAGGTACCACAGGAGCTCGTGGATGAGCGAGTTCCAGCGATACCCCGAGAGGTCCTTGGTGGTCAGGAGCGGGAACCCCTCCTGCAGGTCGACGTCGTAGTGCGCCCCGAACGTCGAGAGCGTGTCTACGCCCGTCCGGTTGGGCTTATATGCCCCCTCCGCGAGCGCCGTCCGGACGAGGTCGAGATACTGCTGCATCTTTGCGAGTACCAGCACCCGCTCCGACGTAAAACCACACATCTGCGGTCGGGGACTCCCGACCGACAGCCCACGCGGTCACCCGCTCGTCGGCCCGACCCCGTGCTCGTCCCGTTCGAGGACCAGGACGTGGCGAACGAGCGACCTGTGGACCCGCCGCTCGAAGTGGTCCCCGACGGTCCAGCCGGCGTCGACGGCCGCCTGGGTCCACGAGCGGTCGGCGACGACGACGACACGCGACGCGACCCGGTGGGCTTCCGAGAGCGCGTCGCCGACGAGTTCGGCCAGCGAGTCGCCCTCGATCTTCGACTGGCGACCGTAGGGCACGTCGAAAACCGCGGCGTCCGCGCAGTCGTCGGCCAGCGGCAGGCGAGTCGCGTCCCCGCGACACACGTCGAAGTCGCCGTCGTCGCCGAGCGCGTCTCGGAGATTGTCGCGCGTCCCGCGGGCCATCTTCGCCTGCGCGTCGGTTCCGACCACGCGCGAACCGACGAGGCCCGCTTCCAACAGCAGGCCACCGGTCCCGCACATCGGGTCGACGACGGTCGCTCCGTCCCGCGCGCCGGCGATGTTGACCAGCGCGCGGGCGAGGATCGGGTCCATGCTTCCAGGCTGGAAGAACGGGCGGTCGGTCGGCCGGCGGTCGCCGAACCCCCGCTCGCTCTCGGCCGTCAGCCACCCGAGGACGCAGATACCGTCTCCGTCTCCCGGACTCTCCGCGTTCTCGTCCGTGCTGTCGGCCTCGGGCGAGCCGGCGAACAGCGCGCGGAGTTCGTGGTCCGGCTCGTCGAGGTCGACGGTGAACCCGCGGTCGACGAGTTCCTGCCCGAGTTCGCGTTCGGCGCGCTGGGTGTCGACGCCGGTCGTCCCGCGCACGTCGACCGCGCGGACGGCGACGCTCCCCTCGCGCTCGACGCTCGCAGCGGCGAGGACCGCACGCGCACTCGGGACGTCGGGCTCGGCATGGCCCACGACATCGCTCGCGCGGCGGACGAAGGCGAGATCGCGGACGCGGTCGGTGACCGCGCGCGCGGCGGCGAGCCCCGCGCCGACGACGTCGACCCCGGACGCGGCGCTGGCGGCCTCACGGGCCGCGAACGCGTCGTCCTGCCCGCCGAGTTCGAGGATGTACACGCCCGAGGTTCGCCCCTCGGCGAGCAAGAACCCACCGGTCGACCGCAGACCGTCCGCTCCCCACTACCGAGCCGCCGGGAGTCACTCATCCCCTCATAAAACCCGTTCTCACCCCGTTAAAAGTCGTTTTTACGGGGAATACGGCGCGATCAACATCACGGAGTTGACCCTTCGCATCGAGTGACCTGTCAACTCCACCTATGAAAGTTTATAAAGCTTAAATACAACGTTTAAGTCGAGACATGGTTGACCCCAAGGAGACAATCAATATCGAAAACGTCGTCGCCTCGACTGGAATCGGGCAGGAGCTCGATCTGCAGAGCGTGGCGATGGATCTTGAAGGGGCGGATTACGACCCCGAGCAGTTCCCCGGTCTCGTCTACCGCACCCAGGAGCCCAAGTCGGCGGCGCTCATCTTCCGCTCGGGCAAGATCGTCTGCACCGGTGCGAAGAGCACGAACGACGTCCACGAGAGTCTGCGCATCGTCTTCGACAAGCTGCGGGACCTGAACATCCAGGTCGACGAGGACCCCGAGATCGTCGTCCAGAACATCGTCACCTCCGCCGACCTCGGACGGAACCTCAACCTCAACGCCATCGCCATCGGTCTGGGGCTGGAGAACATCGAGTACGAGCCCGAGCAGTTCCCCGGCCTCGTCTACCGCCTCGACGACCCCGACGTGGTCGCGCTGCTGTTCGGGTCGGGTAAGCTCGTCATCACCGGCGGCAAACAGCCCGACGACGCCAAGGAAGCCGTCGACAAGATCGTCTCGCGCCTCGAAGACCTCGGTCTCCTGGAGTAGCGGACCGCGCTCGACGTCCGGACCGAGTTCCCGAGCCGACGGTCGGACTCCTCGTCACGGACGCCCCGCTTCCGTCGACCGCCGCGACCGCACCCGCTCGACGGCGACTCGCGATAGCAGGCTACAAGCGGCCGCCCTCCCTACCGCCGCTATGCCCCTCGTAGCGACGCTCGCGCTCGACTTGGTCGCCCGCTCGACGGCACGCTCCCCGCTCCAGACCGATATCACGGGCGGCGGCCTCTTCGCACTCCTCGTGACGCTGGTGCTCACCTCGCTGTTCTACGCCGTGACGCTCCACCTCGCCGCGACGTTCTTCATCGGCGACGTGCCCAGCCAGCGGGCCGCCTACGTCGGTCCCGTCCCCGCGGTCGTTTCGATCCTCCTCGGCCGCTACGGCGTCGAGAGCATCGGCTTCGTCTCGCCCGGGCTCGGAATCGTGGTCGTCCTCCTCGCGACGCTCGTCGCCGACGCCATCGCTATCAGCGTCTCCTATCGCATCTCGTGGCGACCGACAGCCCTCCTCACCGTCCTCCACCTCGCGTTCGCGGCCGTCCTCGGCTTCGCACTGAACAACATCCTCGGCTTCTTTTGAGGGGTGCGTCCCGGTCAGGTCCGCCGCTGGTCAAAGCGTTTTGTCGTCGGTCTCCTCGGTACCGCCATGGACAGCGACCCGAACCTCGACCGGTTCACGTCCCGGCGCTCGACGGCGTACGGGACACGCGGCGTCGTCGCGACCAGTCAACCGCTCGCCGCCGAGGCGGGCGTCGAGACGCTCCGGGCGGGCGGCAACGCCTTCGACGCCGCGGTCGCGACCGCGGCCGCGCTGACCGTCGTCGAACCGATGAGCACCGGGCTGGGCGGCGACGCCTTCGCGCTCTACCGGACCGCTGACGGCGAGGTCGGCGCGATGCGGGCCTGCGGCGGCGCGCCCGAGGCCGCGACGCTCGACCGCGTCCGCGAGACCGTCGCGGACCACGAGGACACGACCCCCGACGAGGCGGAGATGCCGGTGCGCGGCCCGCTGCCCGTGACCGTCCCCGGCGCACCGCGGGGCTGGGAAGCCACCGTCGAGCGATTCGGTGCCCGTTCGCTCGCGGACGTGCTCGCGGACGCGATCCACTACGCCACCGAGGGGTTCCCCGTCTCGGAGGTCATCGCCGGCGCGTGGGAGCGCTGCGAACCCGCACTGGCGAACGACGCCGCCCGCGAGCAGTACCTCGTCGACGGCGAGCGCGCACCCGAGGTCGGCGAGCACTTCGCGCTCCCCGAACTCGGCGACACTCTCCGGACGCTCGCCGACGAAGGCGCGAACCCGTTCTACGAGGGGGCAATCGCCGACCAGATCGTCTCGACGGTCCAGTCCGAGGGGGGGCTCCTCGAACGCTCCGACCTGGCGTCGTTCGCGGTGGAGTACCCCGACCCCGTCTCGACCACCTACGGCGGCTGCGAGGTGTTCGAGCTCCCGCCGAACAACCAGGGACTCATCGCGCTCGAGGCGCTGAACGTCGCCGAGGCGGTGGGCGTGTCCGACGCCGACGACCCCGTCGAGCGGACGCACCTGCTCGCCGAGTCGATGAAGCTCGCCTTCACCGACGGCCACCGCTACATCACCGACCCCGACTACGAGGACCACCCGCCACTGGGGACGAAGTCCTACGCCGCCGAGCGCGCGGCGGCGGTCGGCGAGACGGCTATCGACGACCCCGAGGTCGGTCCCATGGAATCGCCCGCAGAGGACGCCGACACCGTCCTGCTGACCGTCGTCGACGGCGAGGGCAACGTCGTCTCGTTCATCAACTCCCTGTTTCACGGCTTCGGGAGCGGCCTCGTCGCCGGCGACACCGGGCTCACGCTCCAGAACCGCGGGGCCTCGTTCTCGCTGGACGCCGACCACCCCAACCGCGTCGAGCCGGGAAAACGGCCGTTCCATACCCTGATACCGGGGCTGGCGCGGTTCGGTCCCGACGACTGGGCGGCCTTCGGCGTCATGGGCGGCTACATGCAACCGCAGGGCCACCTGCAGGTGGTCTCGAACCTGGTCGACCGGGACCGCCCGCTCCAGGCGGCGCTGGACGAACCGCGCTGGCGCTACCGCGAGGACGGGTCGCTGGCCGTCGAGGCGCGCTTCGACGCGGACGTGACCTCGAAACTCGTCCGCCGCGGGCACGAGGTCGGCGTCGACCTCCCCATCCGCTTCGGCGGCGCACAGATCGCCCGCTGGGACGACGGAACGCTCTCCGGCGCGACGGACCCGCGGAAGGACGGCACGGTCGACGTGTTCTGAGAACCGACGGCCGGTGGCACGGACAGCACAGTGAACGGCGGCTCGTTACTCGACCAGCCGCTCGATCTCGGTGACGAGCACGTCGCTTGCGCCGATGCCCTTCAGCGCGTTGATGGTCTCGAAGACCTCGCGCTCGTCGACGACGGCGTGGACGGCCACGTCGTCCTTGCCGGCGATGTCCATCACCGTGGGACCGCCCATCCCCGGCAGGACCTCCTTCACGTCGTCGAGACCCTCCTCGGGGACGTTCATCATCAGGTAGCGCTTGCCGCCCGCCGAGAGTACGGACTCGAGCGCCATGCGGACCTGCTGTACCTTGTCGTCCTCGGCGACCTCGTCGCGGGCGAACAGGCGGACCGACGACTCCAGCACGTCGGCGACCTCGGCGAGGCGGTTCATCCGCAGGGTCGTCCCCGTCGAGGTGATGTCGACGATGGCGTCGGCGATATCGACGTGCGGGGTCAGTTCCGTCGCGCCCGACACCTCGACGATGTCGACCGAGACGTCGTGGTCGGCGAAAAAGTCGCGGGTGACGTTCGGGAACTCCGTGGCGACGGTGCCGCCGTCGAGGTCGGCGACGCTCTCGATCGTGTCATCTTCGGGCGCGGCGAGGACGAGCCGGCAGGCACCGAACTCCAGGTCGAGCATGTCGACGAGCGCGTCGGTGTCGGCCTCGCGGGTCTGGTCGAGACCGGTGATGCCCACGTCGGCCGCGCCGTCGGCGACGTACTCGGGGATGTCGGCCGCGCGGGCGTACAGGAGCGTCACGTCGGGGTCGACGGTCTGTGCGTAGAGCTTCCGGTCGGCCCCGTCGACGACGTGGAGACCGGCCCGGTCTAAGAGGTCGATAGCGGGGTCGTGCAGGCGACCCTTGTTGGGGACGGCGATGCGCATACCGTCTCTGGCAGGGCCGCGGGCAACTGTCTTTCCCTCTCGACGGAGTCGGCCACCGCATCTGGGGCGGCGGCCACCGCGCCCGACGGGCGATAGGACCGTCACTGACCCATCGAATCGACGGACCGAGCGACCGCACTTCCCGGGAGTGACGCTGGACCCCGGTCACGAAGGAACAGATTCAGGCCCCCACCGGGTGAATCTCGGACCATGAGCGACCTTCTCGTAACCGGTGGAAAAGTGCTGCGACCCGACCTGACGGTCGAGCGAGCGGACGTGCTCGTCGACCGGGACAGCGGCGACGTCGCGGCGGTCGACGAACCGGGCGCACTGGACGGCGACGACGAACTCGACGCGAGCGACGGGCTCGTGATCCCCGGGCTCGTGAACGCACACACCCACGTCGCGATGACGCTCCTGCGGGGCGTGGCCGACGACAAGCCCCTCGACGCGTGGCTCCGGGAGGACATCTGGCCGGTCGAGGCCGAACTCACCGCCGAGGACGTCGAAGCGGGCGCGGAACTCGGACTCGTCGAGATGATCAAGTCGGGGACGACTCACCTCTCGGACATGTACTTCCACGTCGACCGGATCGTCGACGCGGTCGACCGCGCGGGCGTCCGAGCCGTGCTGGGTCACACGGCCGTCACTGTCGGGAAAGACGACGAGGCGGCGCAGGCGGACATGCAACAGAGTCTCGACGTAGCGAAAGCGTTCGACGGGGCCGCCGACGGGCGGGTCACGACGACGTTCCAGCCCCACTCGCTGACGACGGTCGGCGAGGAGTACCTCCGCGAGTTCGTGCCGAAGGCCCGCGACGCGGACCTCCCGATCCACTTTCACGCCAACGAGACCCAGAACGAGGTCGACCCCATCGTCGACGAACACGGCGTGCGACCCCTCGAATACGCCGACGACCTGGGTCTGCTGACCGAGGACAGTTTCATCGCGCACGGCGTCCACGTCGACCAGACCGAGATCGACCTGCTGGCAGAACGCGCCACCGGGGTCGTCCACTGTCCGGCCTCGAACATGAAACTCGCCAGCGGGATGGCACCGGTCCAGCGGATGCGCGACGCGGGCGTCACGGTCGGCATCGGGACAGACGGTGCGGCCTCGAACAACGACCTCGACGCCTTCGACGAGGTGCGCGACGCGGCGATGCTCGGCAAACTGGCCGCCGAGGACGCGAGCGCCGTCCCCGCCGAGGCCGTCGTCGAGATGGTCACGCAGGGGAGCGCGGATATTCTGGGCTTCGACAGCGGTCGAATCGAAGCGGGCACCAACGCCGACCTGGCCGTGGTCGACCTCGACGCGCCCCATCTCACGCCCGCTCACGACCTCGTGAGCCACCTCGCCTACGCCGTCCACGGGAGCGACGTGCGCCACACCGTCTGCGACGGCGACGTGCTGATGCGCGACCGCGAGGTCCTGACGCTCGACGAAAAAACGGTCCGTGAGCGCGCCAGCGAGCACGCCAGCGACCTGATCGCCCGGGCAGAGAGCGACGACTGACCGGATCTCACCGGAGCGCTGGGTCGTCGTCCGCGTCGTCGAAAATCGATTCTTTCGGGTCTGAGACGGCCATTCTCGTCCCGAAGAACGGCTAACGTTCTGCCGACACCTAACGACCCGAGCGGGGCTGACACCGCTCCCCCGCGGCGACTCGCCGACACAGGTTTACGAGTGGCTGCCGTGCATCAGCCCATGGCGTCGTTCCGGTCGAACTGCTGTTCGGTATCTATATCGGCGTCCGCACCGCCGAGGTCCGCGGCACCGTCGCCGAGAGGAGCGCCCTCGCCGGCCAGCCGGTCGGTGCGGTCGACGTCTCCGTCGTCGCGATCCGCCCACAGGAGAGGCCCGTCGAAACACCGGACGGGGACGCAGGGAGCGGCGAAAACGCGGACCGCGGCGCGGAGACCGCCCGAAAGGCGAACGACCGAGACGAGGCGAGCGGAGACGAGGACGGCGAGCCACCGACTGACCCGACTCGCGAGGATCTGGAGACGCTGGCCGGGACCGACCTCGACGACCTGACCGGGACGGACATAACGCTCGACGGCTCGAAGGACGACGGTGAGTCCGACGGCGAACCGACCGACGACGGGGGCATCGCGGACGAGGGCGGCGCGGACGGCGGTGACGCGGCGGACGAGGAGACGGCGGACGACGACACAGCGGACGACAGTACGTCGGGCGACGGACCGGCTCCGTCCGGCGACGACGCCGACGCGGCGGACGCAGATGACGGTGACTGGAGCGTGGCCGTCGACCAGCGGCGCGACGAGGACGACCGGTCGCGGTCGCGTTCGGACGGAACGGGTCGAGCCAGGCGACCCGCGCCGAGTGCGGAACGCTCTTTGGGTCTCGCCGCCGTCTTGCTCGTATGCACTGGCGGCTCTTCGCGACGCTCGCCGAGGCGGCCGGGGACACGGAGGTCGAAGTGAACGTCGAGAGCGGCGGGACGGTCGGTGACGCCTTCGACGCGTTGCTCGCGGCCCACCCCGCGCTCGAAGACGAAGTGCTCGACGACGACGGCGACCTCTACGAACACGTCCGGCTGCTCCACGAGGGACAGGACCCGTTCTCGGCGGCCGAGGGGTTTGATACCGCGGTCGAGGCGGACGACGAACTCGCGCTGTTCCCGCCCGTCAGCGGTGGGTGACGACGGGCTCCACCTGCCGGTACCGGCCGTCGGTCCGCCCGACCGGCGGTTCGCGCTCGAACCGGTGAGTGGCTACTGCTTGTTGACGGGTTGCGCGTCCGCTTGCGCCCGTTCGCATTCGTTCACTTTCACTCACTTCGAGCGATTTCGTCGGCTCGAGCGTTCGATGGTACCCACTCGACACCGTTCAGACTGCCGGTTCTGCCGTCTGAAACGAAAACAACGGCCGAAAGGAGCGCAACTACTGCCGGTGTTGATACGCCCCGAGCCCCACGCTTCGAGTATGGCCGGAGCTATCTGCGAGAACTGCCGAGCCGTACAGACACCGAACGACGTCGAGGAGTCGGCATGCGAGGAGTGTGGGTCCGAATCGCTGACTGCCGAAACTAGCAGCGAGTCCAAGCCGATCACCGCGGCCGACCGCGCCTGTTTCCCGTAGCGGGTGGCCGCGCTCGGACAGGCTCGGACGGTATCGGCCGGTCCCAGCCGCGGCGACTACGAAAGTCGCGCCGTCGCGACCTGACCCCAGAACGGCGATCTTCCCGTCGTCAACGAGGGCGTTCGCGGTCGCTCGCAGTTCGTCCATGTCGGCGTCGAGGCGCTGGACGACGGCGGTCTCGTCGCCGACTGCGACCTCCTCGCCGCCGTCGGACCCCGCGGCGCGGACCGCCGCGAGCTCCTCTTTCAGTTCCTCGATGGTCTTGCCGCGCGCCTTCCACTCGGTGAAGAAGCGCTCGGCGGTCTCGGGGACCTCCGGTGGCGCCACGTCGAGGGTCTCCGCGGCCTCGGAGAGGGCGTCCTCGGTTTCCTGGGTGGCCTGGACGGCCGCGTCGCCGGCCGCGAACTCGATGCGGATGACGCCGTCCTGGACGCGCTCGGTGCCGAGGATCTTGATCGTCCCGATGTCGCCGGTGCGAGCGACGTGGGTGCCGCCGCAGGCCTGCACGTCCTCGTCGACGTGGATGAGGCGGATGTTCTCGCCGGCGGGAATGCCGCCCTGGTAGAGGTCGAACCCGTGTTCGTCTTCGGCCTCGTGGCGGTCGGGCCACTCCTGCGTGACCTGCGTGTTCGCGCGGACGATGTCGTTCGCGCGGTGTTCGATCTCCCGGACCTGCTCGCGCGAGACCGACTCGTAGTGGCTCACGTCGATGCGGGAGGACTCGGTGCCCTTCTGCGCGCCGGCCTGTCGGACGTGCTCGCCGAGCACCTGTCGGGCGGCGTGGACGACGATGTGGGTCGCGGTGTGGTGGGCCATCAGGCGACGGCGGCGAGTGCTGTCGATCTGCCCGCGGACGAACTCGCCCTTGCCGGGGTCTTCGTCGGCGGTGTGGCGGATGACGCCGTCGACGATCTGGACGTCGGACACCTCGGCGGTCACGTCGTCGGTCGAGAGCGTCCCCTGGTCGGGCGGCTGGCCACCGCCCTCCGGGTAGAACATCGTCTGGTCGAGGACGATGTCGTAGCGGTCGTCCTCACGCTCGAAGACCTCCAGCACGACGGCCTCGAACTCGGTGCGCTGCTGGTTCTCGTAGTACAGCCGGTCGGTGTTCGGGAGCTCTTCCAGCCGGTCGGCGTAGGGCCGTTCCGACTCCGCTTCGAGGGCCTGCCCGCCGCCGTGGCGGTCGGCGACCAGCGCGTAGAAGTCGTCCGGCGTCTCCACGCCGACGCCCTTCTCGGCCGCGATCTCCTCGACAATGTCCGGCTGGACGCCGTGGGAGTCGTACAGCTCGATGAGCTCGTCGACGGGGATCGGCTCGCCCTGCCGGGCGTACTCCCCGGCGAGCTGGCGGACGCGACGACCGCCGCGGTCGAGCGTCTCGCGGTACTTCTCGACCTCCGTGCGGACGATGTCGCGGACGGTGTCGCGGTTCTCGTACCCCAGCCGGTCGGCCTGCATGTCGACGAGTTCGTCCAGCGGCGCGTCGACGCCGACGTTGTCGACGAGGCGCTTGGTCCGCCGGAGGACCATCCGCGCGAGGTAGCCCGTCCCGACGTTCGACGGGACGATGTTGTCCCCGAGCATGTACGCGAGCGTCCGGGAGTGGTCGGCGATGGCGTAGATGTCCTCGAGCGGTTCGAGGAGGTCGGTGAGTTCGCTCGTCGGCACGTCGAGCTTGTCGGCGATGGTGTCGCGGGCCGACTCCATGTCCTCGGCCTCGTCGATGTCCATGTGGCCGGCGAGCGTCGCGGCGCGGTGGACGACCTCGGCCTCGCGCTCGGAGTAGTCGAGACCGGCGTTGTCCTTCAGGAAGTCGATCATCTCGGGGTAAACGGCCTCGTACACAGTGGGGGTGCCCTGGGACATCCACGTCCAGCGCTCGATGCCGTAGCCGGTGTCGATGACCCGCCGGTCCATCCGGCTGTACGTGTTGCCGTCCTTCATCTCGAACTCGCCGTCGGGGTCCTGCTCGAACTGCATGAAGACGAGCGTCGCGAGCTCGAGCCCCTTGTAGATGACCTCGAAGGCCGGGCCGGCGTTGCCGCCGCCTACCCACGGGTCCTCGATGAGCGTCACGTCCTCGCGCGGTACGCCGACCTCGGCGAGCAGATCCATGCAGTGCTCGACGCACTGGTCCTTCCAGTAGACCTCGCCCTCGTAGGCGTAGTCGGCGCCCTCGTCGGCGTTGAACGCGTGGTGGCCGCCCATCTCGAAGGCCATCGTGTGTCGGCCCGTCTTGCCGACGTTGTCGATGTCCTGCATCCGGATGCAGGGCTGGGAGACGACGAGCGGGTTGGCCGGCGGCGGCGACTCGCCGCTGGTGACGTGGGGCTGGAAGTCGTAGATAGATGCCTGCGTGAGCAACACGTCGTCGCGCCAGCGGTTCGCGGCGACCGGATACGGGTCGATGCGTTCGTGGCCGCGCTCCTCGAAGAACGAGAGGAACTGCTCGCGGGCCTCCTCCAGCGAGAGCGCCTCGTCGAACCCCGGGTCGTCGACGAAATCGTACTCTTCGCACGGCGGCTCGCCGCACGTCTCGCGCTCCTCGTCGAGCGTCCAGAAGTGGACCCCACACTCGGAACACTGCTTGCGGTGAAAGCCGTGCTCCTCGAAATAGTCGAGTTGGTACTCCTGTTCGAGATCGCTCATTCGTTGGCATAACCTTGGCCCAGCAGCGCGTAAAACTGTTCCGAACCCCTGATTTCGTCCGCTCGTTGCCCGTTCGGCGGCGACGTTCGCGGAAAAGCGGCTGGGTGTCAATGGTGGTCGTGTTTAGTGAAATAACTGCGCTCGAGAAAGCCGTTGGAACCAGCCTGGAAAGCCCCCGTCCGCTCCGGTCGAGGGGTTCGCTGCGCTCCTCGCTTCGCTTCGCTCGGCTGCGGTGCTTGTGTCACCCGTCTTCCCGGAGCGGACGGCCCCTTTCGGTCCCGTCCGCCCAGACTGGCTGGTAAGCCGACACGGGTGGGACTGAAAGGGGCGACGCGTTCGACGTACGAGACGACGCAAGTGACGCGGG
>PXSD01000167.1 GCA_003023165.1 Halobacteriales archaeon QS_9_67_15
CGCCGAGCGGCCTGGAGGGAGAGGGGGTACTCGCAGAGGTCGACGCCGGCGTCGACGCGCTCGTCGACCGTCGTCGGGTCGCCGTCGTCGTGCGAGGCCAGAACGACGTCGCTGTCGGCGAGGTCGTCCGTCAGTTCGCTCGCTCGCTCGCGCAGGGTCGACGCCGGGACGCCGCGACTCTCGCGACCGGCACTGGCCGCCTCGTCGGCGACGGCACCGCGACCGTCGGTGAATCGGCGGGCGTAGGCATCTTCGTCCTCGAACTGGCCGCGGCCGGGGACGTGGGCCATCAGGGAGACGATGTCCACCGTCGGTCGCTCGGCGAGCGTCGCGACGCGCTCGACCGAAGCGGGGTCCGTGAGCTCACAGCGGAGGTGGACGCGGTGGTCTGCGACGAGGTCCGTTCCGGCGGCCACCGCCTCAAGTAGCTCTGTCGCGCCGGCGATCGACCGGTTCTTCTCCGGCGTCTCCTCGACCGCGATCGCGTCGAACTTGGTCGTGACTCCCGCCGCGACCGTCAGCCGATCGGCGGCGACGAGCGCCGCCGTCGCGTCAATGCACTCGCCGGAGCGCGGGTAGCGGTACCGCTCGACGTCGTCGCCGTGGAGGTCGACGAGTCCTGGGAGAACGAGCTGTCCGGACGCGTCTATCACTCGGTCGGCGTCCGTTCGCGAAGTCCCCTGGCCGTCCGAGTCCGTCTGGGGCTCATCGACACGGTCGTCGGGCTGGCCTTCGGCCGCTTCGGAGACGACCGCCACTCTGTTCCCCGCGACCTCGACTCGGCCGCGGTCGAGCACTTCGCCCGGAGTAACGATAGTTCCGCCGTCGACGACGACCCTACGTCGGGTATCGATCATACCGGATCCCTGCCGGATCAATACGGATAGTAATAGGTCGGCTACGCGGGACGGGCCGCTGCGTAGAGTACGCGGCGACCGCTCGACTACCGGACAGGCACGTGCCGGAAATGTCGGGTAAATGGGGACACAGGGCGGGACTCCGGACGCCGGCCGTCGGCGTGGCGAACCGTATCAGACCGAACGGCGTTGGTGCCTCCCTCAGCCTCATGGTCCCCGTCCTCGCGCGACACTTAGTTATAGTCTACATAGGCTTCTCAGACGCGACCTCTCGAATCCGGTATGGGCGTTTACAGTCGTGATGAGCCCGGGATCGCTATCGATCCGACCGCTCGGCGACACTCGCGGGGAAACGGGCGAATGTCAGTCTGTAACTGTCGTTTACTGCGAGTCGAGAACTGTAAACGATTGTACCCGTTTAACAGTCTCACCTCCCTTCTCCCAGTTGCCGTCGACCCATCGACCGGCACCACCTGACACGCCCGAACCCCTGTGCATCGCCGACGTAACTCCCGTTTCCGTCGGCTTCCCAGCCTACCGGTCGGCCGCTCCTTCGGCGTCGTGCCCTGCCCGGGCGCGATACGGGAAGACGGTGACGTTTACCAGCGGTCCGCGTTCACCCGTCGACCGACCTGCCCGTGACCCGACGGCCGACGGGTGACACACGATTCTATCCGGCACGCGACGCGGAGCCGTGGCTCCGTCACGAGTACCCTTGCCGAGGATATGGGCCTGAACCGCGCTTCGACCGCTTTCTCGCCGAGTCGTCGCTCACGCCGGCGTCCGTCCACCCGGGGGGTTGGCGCTCTCACCGAGCCTGACGACTTCGTTCGTGCTGTGAGCGACGACCCGCCGATGGATCGCGTGCGTCGTCCGCCCGCGATCCTCGACCTGATCCCCGTCGACTCGTTCCGGGTCGAGCAGGACGAACGCTCGGTCCCCGTCGACTCTGACGATAGTTCCCACCGCGGAACCGTCTGCCGTGACGACGCGTTTCCCTCTATCTGTCCCCTCGAATTGCCGTTTCACGATAGTCCTCCTGTCCGACCGGACTCGGACCGGGAATCGGTCACTAGTAATCCAGACGTGAACGTAAATCCAGTTGATTCTCCCGCTCGTCTCGGACGCTCCCGACTGTTGCACGGTCCCGAACCGACTATACGCTCACCTTTCTTACTCTCCGAATTGGTATCAGGGGAACAGACTACAGGAGCTGCCCCGCCCAGAAAGTGAGGGGTGCGAATCGACGAACCGCATGACAAATACTCAGATCCGAAATGGGTATACCCTGCCAGCAGAAAATTCTTCTTGAAGCGGACGAATCGCTCACTCTCCGTAGACGTATCGAAGTTCCACGTGTGAGTATTCGTTTCAGCACCCACTGAACCCACATATGAAACGAAACGGCCATCGCTTCTCGCAGAACACGTCTCCGTCGATAGCTGGCGGTAGTGTGCTCTGAGAACGGTATAGAAATATACGCGTAATTTATTCTTATGTGTTCATTTCTCAGAACGGTAGTATCGATGTCTCGGGCAGTTCGTCTCCACCCATGATCTGTCTTCGGAACTGCTCCGTAGTCCGATGGTGTCGTCGGCGACCGACGAGTGGTCATCGCGGTCAGGGCGAACCGACGAACACGAACCGACTCTCGGAGTCGCCGTTTCCAGTCCGACGGCGTTCTTCGCGATCCGGAGCGCGTCGAAGCCGTCTGGTCGGCCAACTTGCCCGACGACGCCTTGGACCTGCGCGGCGTCCCGGGCGACGAGCGCTACGACCGCATCCGGACGGCTTCGACGCAACCGAGCCCGGCGAGGCGTTCGAGCTCGTCAGCGACCGGGACCCGACGCCGGTGCGTTCGTTCCTCGCTTCGCTGTCGTCCACCGCGACGGACCCGGCCGACGTGACGCCGTTCGAGGTCGAACGGGCCACGCCGAGACGTGTTCATAGCAACTCTCTTTGAGCGGCTCGCGTTCCGTCCACGTGACACGAGATGTCGGGACGAACTCGGTCGAACGGCCACGATTTCCGGGGGCCTCGCCCGCACACATCAGCCGATGGCCGACTATCGGAAACGGGCGCGCCGCCGCTCGAACTCGCGCTCGTCAGGTACGACGAGCGGCCGGACCGCTGTACGGTCTGTCCGGCGGCGTCGACCGGCGTCGAGCGCATGTCGACGTGGATCTCCGTCGACCGGTCGCTCGTCGTCAGCGCCGCCTCGATGCGGTGATCGAGGACCGAGCGCCGGTCGCAGGCGGGACCTGCCTCGCCGACGGCCAGGGGGAGGACGTTCCCCGTCGTTTTTATCGGTCCGGGCTGAAATCCGGACAATGGGACACGAGGGTTTCGCGGAGGTGACGCGCCTCGCGGCGGCGCGGGAGGAACTGCTGTCTGTCATCGACCCGCCCGAGACGGTCGAATCGGTGCCTGTTGCCGACGCGGACGGGCGGACGCTGACCGAAGCGGTCACGGCCGAGCGCGACGTGCCGGGCTTCGACCGCGCGGCGATGGACGGCTACGCCGTCGTTGCGACGGACACCCACGACGCCAGCGGCCGCTCGCCCGTCGTCCTCGACACTGTCGACGGCGCGGTCGACACCCGGCGGGCGCGCTACGTCCACACCGGAAGCCCGATGCCCGACGGCGCGGACGCCGTCGTGAGAGTCGAGGAGACCGAAGAGCGTGGCGACCGGATCGAGGTGTTCGCGGCGGTCCCGCCCGGCGAGAACGTCGCACCGGCGGGCGAAGACGTTGAGTCGGGCGACCCGCTCTTCGAGGCCGGCAGACGACTGCGGCCGTCGGACCTCGGGCTCCTGAAGGCCGGCGGCTACCGCTCGGTGCCGGTCCGACCGGAGCCCCCCGTCAGCGTCGTCCCCACGGGCGAGGAACTGGTCG
>PXSD01000168.1:0-17534 GCA_003023165.1 Halobacteriales archaeon QS_9_67_15
AGCGGCACCTCCGGACGGTCCGCTTGTTCGACCAGCATCTCGATCTCCGTACATCCCAGCACCACCCCTTCCGCACCCGCCGCCACCATGCCATCTACTATCTCCAAGTAGTTCTCCCGTGAAGCCGCCCGGACGACCCCGTCGGTCAACTCCTCAAAGATGATCTCGTCGACCGTCTCCCGGGCCGACGAATCGGGCACGACGACGTCGATACCGTGGTCGGCCAGCCGGTCTCGGTAGAACGACGCCTCCATAGTCGTCTGTGTCCCCAACAGCCCCGCTGTCTCGATACCATCCTCGTCGATGGCCTCGGCGGTCACGTCGACGATGTGGACGAACGGGACCGAGATCGCATCGATGATGGCCGGCGCGACCTTGTGCATCGTGTTCGTCGCCATCACCACGAACTCCGCTCCGGCCGCTTCAAGCTCGGCGGCCGCCGCCGCCAGATACTCGCCCGCCTGCTCCCACTGCTCGGTCCGGATGAACCGTTCGATGTCACCGAAGTTAACGCTGCGAATCACCAGATCCCCGGCCGCGTGGCCGCCCAGTGCGTCGTTGATTCCCCGGTCGATTCCACGGTAGTAGGCGACGGTCGATTCGCTGCTCATTCCACCGAGCACGCCGATTGTCCGAAGAGTGTTGGTAGCGTTCATTGCTCATACCTCAGTGTATGTCCCGATCCAGCGGAGGGCTCCCGGCCGTCCGGAAGGCCATCCGACCGCTCGAATCGAGACCTACATACCCTATCCTGCGGGGAATGGCTATCAGTTGTACCCTTCCATGGAAGGGCAGGGTCGGTCCAGTTGTTACCGGTCAGGGCCGAGGAGTGTCGCCTCGGCCTTCCGGAGGTGTTCGAGAAACGCTGCCTTCGAAACGCCGAGATCAGTCGCCAGTTCCGTCGCGGACACCTCGCGTGGCCACTCGTAGTACCCCTGCTGGCGTGCCACCTGTAAGGCCTCGCGCTGGCGGGCCGTGAGGTCGTCCTGTGGACGAGGTGTCGGCGGTGGCTGTGGTGGCGTCGTGGCCGGTGAGATACGTGTGAGCGAGATGTCGGCGTCGCGGTCCTGCTGGATGGTGTCAAGCGTCCGTCCGAACGATTCCCGGGTCGCGTAGACGAGCAGCTCCCAGGTTTCCATGCCGTCGTCGATCCGGTAGGTGCCGTCGAGGACGAAGCCCTCCGAGAGGAAGGCCGAGCCCATCCCCTCGGTGGCGTCGTATTCGATGAAAACGTCCTGTGCGGTCTGGCCGATCCCCGCTCGCGGGGCCGGCGTGGCGGGGCCGCCTGGTAGCTGTTCGATGGTTTTGATGAACTGGGATTCTCTGGCCACATCGATTGCTTGCTGGACGTGATCGAGGGAGTCACCGTGGATCGTGCATCGCTCGAACCCCGACGTGCCGTCGAGAGACGCCCCGTGTCCGAGCAGTCCACTGCCGACTCGGTCGGTCGAGATGATCCCCCAACAATCCGGATGCCAGACGTTTAATGTCACCTCAAGCAGTTCCCTTGACTCCGGCTCGGCCATAGATACTGAGTTATACGGGTACCAGCCCGTTAATCCAGGGGTCGGATACGGGAGCGATGGAACCAGTTTCTGCATGAATTACTGCTGCAAGACTCGCGCGTCGATCTTGCGCGGTAACCAGCGTTCGCTCGGTCCCGGCGAGTTCACTGCTCCCGACACGACTCCGATGAATTGGACGAGCGAGAGACGAACGAAGTGCCTCTTTCGGCAAGTGGTTCGGGGCGGTGGAGTTCGACTCCCCCGACCCCGATCCCTTTCGCCGGACAGTCCAACGGATGAACACGGTCGAAGTCGCCGATCCGGCCCCGCGTATCAGCGCACGGAACCAGTACGGCGACACCGTCACGCCGGATCGAGGAACCGGCAGTCGTCTACTTTTATCCGGAGGGCTTCATCGGCAGCTGTACCATCGAGGCGAACAGCTTCCAGCGTGCCCTGCCGCAGTTCCAGGAAGGCGGGATCACCGTCTACGGCGTCTCGATGGACGACGTCGAGATTCACGCGGAGTTCGCCGACGCGGAAGGGATCATCTTCGACCTGCTGGCGGACCCCGACGGCGACGTCGCGTCGGCGCTCGGGCTCGACACAATCGGCGGGCGGACACCGCGTCGAACGTTCGTACTCGCGGACGGCGAAGTAACGGCGGTCTATGACTCGGAACTCGCAGACCCCGAAGGTCACGCGCAGGAAGTCCTTCGCAATGTCCGGAACGAACACGTCAGGGCGGGTGAGCGGTCGAGTTCCCGCGGGCGACAGCGCCAATGGCGTCAGTTGCCGGCGAGCCAGTCGGAGGACTCCTCGTATGTGTCGGAGGCGCCGCCGTCGGCGACGCGTTCGTCCGCGGCGTCGACGAGCGCCTCGATCTCGGCGCGCGTGCCGTCCGGGCGCTTGTGCAGGTACCACTCGACGAGTTCCTCGCGCGTCACGTCGTCGAGGAGCGCGTCCGAGACTCGGGTCGACCAGAGCACGGAGCGTCGTCGTCGTCGCGCTCGTCCTCGTAACCGGTTGTAGTGCCGTTCCGTTCGGGGCCGGTGGCCAGCAAGCGACACCCCCGGAGACCGTGACACCGGTCCCGATCACCGACGGCGCCGCGGAGAACGAGACGGCGACACCGGGGGACCTCCCGCCGGGGATCGGTTCCGACGGGACGGTCGACGCCGAGGCGCTCGCTCGCGCACACGTCGCGTTCATCGAGAACCGCTCGTACACGTGGGTCGTCGACTACGACACGGGCGAACCGGACTATATCGGCGGGAAGTTCCTCCGTCGTGCCGTCGTCGGCGACGACGCGTACTTCGTCGAGCAGCGCAACCCCGGGACCGGAGCGAACACCTCGCTCTACGTCAACGAGTCGGGCGGCTACCTCCGAGTGGTGTCCGAGAGGGAGACGGAGTACGACCTGCTTCGGGCCCCGGGCGACCCCGTCGAGTACGCGTTCTCCGGGGACGCGATCCGCCGATTCCTCGGCGGAACGACCTTCGAGGTGACGACCGTCGAACGAGGCGGCCGGAGCTACTACCGACTCTACTCCTCCGGCGGTCCGGTCCCGCAGACGCTGACCGAGTCGGGTGCCACGATCCGGAACTACACGGCGACTGCCTACGTGACCGCCGGGGGGTTCGTCCGGTCGATGGCGGTCGACTACGACCGCGTCATCGACGGGAACCGGTCCACGGTCACCTTCAGGTACGACTACAGCCGCCTCGGTGACTCCGACCCGCCGAAGCCGGAGTGGCTCGACGACATCCCGCGTCGCTCGACTCCGGAACCGACGAACCGGGGAACGGATACGAACGAGTCCACCGGGACGCCCGATAGCCCCCGGACGCCTACAGCCGAGACCGACGATCCGACAACCCGGACCGACGGTTCGACGGAGCGGACCGACGAACAGACCGATGACACGGGCTAGCTACTGGGCAGGCGTCGGCAGGCGTACCGACGGTGAAAAGCGGGCGAGGTGAGCGTGCTCCGGTTCGATTCAGGCTCCGATTCGGAGCATCCCGTCGTTGACGGACAGGTCTGTCATCTCCTCGCAGATGTCGAACTCGAACTGGCGGTCGTCGGCGACGACGATGGCAGTGTCGCCGACGACGTCGAGGTGGGCAGTCACTCTCTCCCCGAAGTCGACGACGGTCAGCGTCCCACCGTTCTCGTCGTCTCGGCGCGTGGTCCTGAGGGTTTCGTCGGCCACGGCCGACTGAAGGGTGTCCGGCGTGTCCATGGAGTCGGTTGGGCCTCGAACCGGGTAAGGACCCTCCCTACCCACACAGGGTTCGACGGGAGTGCGGGCGAGGACGGATCGCCGTCACGACATGAGCGTGACGACGTACCAGACGACGAGCGCTATCGTCGGGAGGATGACGGCGAACTTCACGCCGGAGAGCAGACTCACGTCGCGGATGTACCCCGCGATGAACGACGACAGGATCGCCTGGAGGACGACTGCGTGGAAGAACAGCACCGAGAGCATTTGCGTGTTGACGCCGCTAAAACTCCCGCCGGGGGCCTGACTGCCCCCGCTCCCGCCCGAGGCCGCGGCCTGGTTCGCCAGGTCCGCCATGACGTTGAGGAACTTGATCTTCAGGAGCGCCATCACCCCCAGGAGAGTGAGGTAGGTCATGATGATGATGACCATCTGCATCCGCGTCCGCGACTTGCGTTCGAGGTCGATGTCGTCCTGGTTCTCGGAGGCCTGTGCGGCCGTCGAGAGGACGTCCTGGATCTGACTGGAGGCCTCCTGGGCCTCGCTGATTAGCTTGACCGTTCGTGCGAGCCGCGGGATGTGGTAGGTGTTGTTGAACTCGCGAAGCGCGTTCTTCAGGTCCGTCCCGTAGTTCACCTTGGCGTGCATCGCCTCCAGTTCGTCGGCCATGCGCCCCGAGGAGGTGTCCGCGACGACGCGGATGGACTCGAGCAGGGTCATCCCGGTGTCGTTCGCACTGGCGAGTTTCCGCAGGTTCTCGGAGAGGTTCCCGACGACGCTCCGGCGCGTCCGGAGATTCCACTCGTAGAAGATCCCCAGCGGCAGGAGGTTGAGGTAGATCGGGACGTAGACCCACATGAACGTCCCCGTGATGACGGGGTACTGCCACCGCTTGTCCGGCGTCCCCATGTCGTCCGGGATGGATCCGCCCTGTGGGACGACTAGCTCCGGGATGCTCATCGGGGCCATGTGGAAGATGATGACCGTCGCGAAGAACGCGATCGTTATCGGGACCGTGACGCCGAGGACGTACAGCGGATTGTCGCGGAAGAAGATGTGGGGCGCCTTGAGGATCTGGGTCGCGCGGTAGGTGCCCTCGCGGCTCTTGACGCGGTCGAAGACGCCGTACGTGCCCGTGTAGTGCTCGACGATCCCCAGACTCAGGATGCCGTCGTCGGCTTCGGAGTAGGTCCGCTCCGAGTCCCGGTCCGGCCGGAGGTAGCCGTCACCGATGGAGTCCTGCGTGACCGTCGACGTGAGCACGAGGAAGCCGACCCCGGTCAGCGGGATGAGCCCGTAGACCGTCCCGACCATCATGTCCATCTTCGACCCCGAGGACATCATGCTCATGATGACGAGGATGATGATGAGCAGGAGCGGGAACAGCGAGAGCGTCATGTACATCTCGCCGAACAGCTCCAGCGTGTCCAGCATCTTCTTCTGTTCCTGCTGGGCCGTCCGCATGTGTTTGTCCTTCTGGTCCTCGAGGAACGACGTCATGTCCCCCCCGGAGTCGACGATAGAGAGCATGTCCGTCAGGAACTGACTGAGTTCGTCGCTGGGCGTCTCCAGCGCCTGGTTTCTGATCGCCGTCCGGTAGTCCGTGTCGAAGTACTCCGTCTCGAGGACGAGCGACTGGAACTCCTCGGCGACCTCGCCGTACGTGTCGTCGGCCTGTGCCATCGCCTGCAGGATCTCGAGCTGGTTCAGCCCACCGACCGACAGGGCGTACATGAAGGCGATAGAGTCCGAGAGCAGGACGTTGATCTCACGTTCGCGGGCGTTCGACCGGAAGTAGGGGATCGAGACGAGCGAGCTGAACCCGATCCCGAACCCGATCGCGCCGAAGACGAGTCCCGACGTGAAGATGATGGCCGGGATCTTCAGGGCGGAGACGATCGGACCGACCGTCTCCGGCAGGCGGATGCCGAGGAACTGCGGGTCCGCGATACCGAGAATCTGGACGACCAGGTACCCGAGCAGCATCCCGAGGAGCCAGAGCGTCAGGCCGGCGACGGTCCCGACCGCGAGCGCCCGCGAGATGTACATCTCGACGTTGTCGTCCATGCGCGCCTCGGCCAGCTTCTCGTCGACACCGCTGACGAAGTCGCCCTCCTCGTCGAACAGCGTCTGGTACAGCGGATAGAAGGTGTCGCCGACGCTGCTCGTGCCACCGATCTGTTGGGATTCGCGCCCGAGGCTCATGCCTCGTCAGCCTCCGCACCGGCCGCCGGCACGAACTCGCTGAAGTCGATGTCCTCGTCGTCCTCCCCTTCGGGGCTCTCTAGCGGCGTGATGTCCGCTTCCTCTTCGACACCCGTCAGGGCGCTGACGATGTCCGAGGTCTCCTTCTCGCGGAACCGCTGGAACAGCGGCTCGGCGTTCTCGAGGATGTCCCGGGCCTCGTGCAGCATCTCCGCGGGCGGGTCCGGCCGCGGGACCATCTCCTCCTTGTCGGAGTCGATGTCGATCGACACCGACTCCATCTCGCGGAGGTCCTCCAGCGAACGTTCGAGTTTCCCCTCCGCGATGAGCGCGATGATCGTATCGGGGTCGTTGATGAACGCCTGGACCGTCGCCGCGACCTCTGTGTAGGTGTTGAGGTTCTGCTCGATGAGGTACGCGAGGACGGCCTTGCGCTTGAACAGCTCCTCGTCCAGCCGCTCCTGCTTCCACCCGCGGTCGAACTTGAGTTCCTCCAGCGTGTTCGAGTTACCCATCTGGAGGTACTCGTCCGTCTCGGCCTGCCACTCGTAGACGTCGCGGACGTTGATCTCGTCGTGTTCCGCCGAGTACTCGTTGATCTCGGTGAGGTTCTTGTTCCGGCGCACCTTGTTGCCGTTGACCCGCGTCTGAGTCTGGATCGAGACCAGGTCCAGCGCCGTGAACAGCGTCTTCGAGACGTTGATCGGTTCCGTCGTGAAGCGCTTGATGACCTCGCCGACCGTGTCGGCGTGGAACGTCGAGTAGGCCGTGTGCCCGGTAGACATGACCTGGAAGAGGTCGCGACCCTCCTCACCACGGACCTCACCCATGACGATGTAGTCGGGGCGCTGGCGCAGTGCGGCCTCGAGCAGGTCGAACTCGTCGATGTCCCCCTTGTCGTCCTCGCCGAACGAGGGGCGGGTGACGCTGGCGACCCAGTTACGCTGGGGCAGTTCGACCTCGCGCGTGTCCTCGATGGAGACGATCTTCGCGTTGCTCGGAATAAAGAGCGAGATGGCGTTCAGCGACGTGGTCTTCCCGGACGCCGTCCCGCCGGCAAAGATCATCGACTTCTCGTTCTCGATACACAGCCAGAGGAACGCCATCTCGTCGAGCGAGAAGGTGTTCCAGTTGATGAGGTCCACCGGCGTAAACGGGACGTCCTTGAACTGACGGATCGTGTAGTTGGTCCCGTGGTCGGAAACTTCGCGCCCGAGCGTCAGCTGAGACCGCGAGCCGTCCGGGAGCGTCGCGTCGACCTGCGGCTGGCGCTTTGAGATGCCCTTCCCGGAGCGCTGAGCGAGCTTGACGACGAAGTCGTCGAGCTCCTGCTCGCCGTGTTCGACGTTCGTGATGATGTTCTCGTACTCGGTGTGGTAGACGAACACCCGCGAGTTGTATCCGTCGCAGGAGATGTCCTCGACATTAATATCGTGTTTGACGGGGTCGATCCGCGAGTAGCCGATGAAGTCCCGTTTGAGCCGGTAGAGCAGTTTCTCGACCTGGTACTCGTTGAGGTCCTTCGGGTCGTCTTCGACCACCTCGCTCTCCGGCCGCGCGGTGATCCCGTCGAGTTCGCCGCCCTCGATCTCGACTTCCTGCTCCATGCCCAGCGCGCCCTTGAGCTGCGCCATCATCCCGTGGTTCGTCCGCTCTCCCGGCGAGTACAGGTCGTACCGTTCGAGCAGGCGCTCGGTCTCGCGCTGGATGACGCCGGCGCGGTCGGCCTCAGACCCCTCGACGACGACGTCGTCGTCGGAGTACTTGATCGTCGACTTGAGCTTCCCGGAGAGGAACTTCGCCAGTTTGATCTCGATCCCGTTCTCGTGCGGTTCGATCGCGTAGTACTTCTTCTCGTTTTCCTTCCGAGAGTGGAAGATGACGATACAGGCGTAGGGCTTGTTCACCCAGTAGCGCTCGACTTCGACGAAGTGAGCCTTCTTCTCAGTTGGGACGGCCTTCTCGAGGTCGTAGCGGTTGACGACCGTCGTGTGACCGTTGACCGTCGAAAAGAAGGCGTCCTCGTCGAGGTCGGGATTGACGTCGACCGTTCGCTCGTCGACGACAGCCGAGAGTCGCTCGGCGGCGCTGCTGGCCTCGTTCAGTCGGTCCTCGGTCTCGTCCGGGTCGAACCCGAGGTATTCTTCGGGCTCGAACGGAACCTTCTCGCCGTTGCTGTCCCGCGGGATCTCGCCGTCTTCGTCGTAGTAGTATTCCTGTTTGAAGTGTTCCCAGCTGTAGCGGTCCTTGACGACGAACGACCGCTCGGCCTCGATCCGGTCTCCCCACGCCTGGTCGAGCGTCTTCGCCGCACTCGCGGCCGATTCGACCCGGTTCTCGACGTCGAGCGGGTCGAACCCGAGATACTCACCCCGGTCGAACCGGCCGCCCGTATGCACGTCGCGACGCAGGTCGTTCCAGGTGTATTCACCGACCGTCGCTCCACCCTCGAGAAACCGGTCCACCGAATCGACCTGGTCTGAGTCGTTACCCCCCGTGTCATCGATTGCCATTACAGACTATCTGCTGGTAAGACAGAAAAAACTTTACGCCTGACAGCAGCGAACGATAATCGCGTCTTACCGACAGTTCGTTTGCAGTAGGTAGCTCGTACTCCCGGTCTACGGGACCGACGTTCGTCTGATCAGCCGACGAACGACTCGATGCGGTTCATCGCCTCTTTGAGGTCGCCGAGACCGGTCGCGTACGAGACGCGCAAGTGGCCTTCGCCGCCCGCGCCGAAGACGGTCCCCGGGACGACCGCGACGCGCTCTTGCTCGAGGAGCGCCTCGGCGAAGGCGTCGCTGTCGTCCCACGGGCACTCGGGGAAGGCGTAGAAAGCCCCGGCCGCGGGGAAGCAGTCGATCCCCATTTCGTCGAACCGCGAGAGGACGAAGTTCCGTCGCCGGTCGTACTGGGCGCGCATCTCCTCGACCTCCCTCTCGCAGTTGTCAAGCGCCGCGACCGCCGCGTACTGGGCGGTCGTCGGTGCCGAGAGCATGGTGTACTGGTGGATGCGGTTCATCGCCTCGACGGCCTGCGGGGGCGCCAGCGCGTAACCCAGTCGGAGGCCGGTCATCGCGTAGGCCTTCGAGAAGCCGTTGAACGCGACCGTCCGCTCGCGCATTCCCGGGCAGGTCGCGATCGAGGCGTGGTCGTGTTCGTAGCTGAGCGCCGAGTAGATCTCGTCGGAAAACACCAGCAGGTCGTGTTCGCGGGCGAACTCGGCGACCGGCAGCAGTTCCTCGCGCGTCATCGTCGCCCCGGTCGGGTTGTTCGGGTAGCACATGACCAGCGCGTCGGTCTCGGCCGCTCCCGACGCCTCCAGCACCTCGCGGGTGAGTTTGAAGTCGTCCGCGGCGCGGGTGGGAACGTCGACGACCTCGGCGCCCGCGAACTTCGCACTGGGGACGTAGGAGACGTAACACGGCTGGGCGATGGCCACCGAGTCCCCCTCGTCGAGAAACGCCCGGAAGGCGAGGTCGACCGCCTCGCTCGCGCCCGCGGTGACGAGGACCTCCTCGTCGGGGTCGTACTCCAGCCCGTAGCGCCGGCTGGCGTCGGCGGCGATCCGCTCGCGCAGGTCTGCCATACCGCGGTTGGCAGTGTAAGAGGTCTGTCCGCGTTCGAGCGAGGCGATGGCCGCGTCGCGGGCCGCCCACGGCGGCGCGAAGTCGGGTTCGCCGACGCCCAGCGAGATGATGTCGTCGTACTCCTCGGCGAGCTCGAAGAACTTCCGGATCCCGGACGGCGGCACCGACCCCACGCGGTCGGTCGGCTCGAACGTCATGGCGAGACCGACAGTCGGTCGTCGTCGTGACCGTCCCCGAACTCGACGCCCCGTTCCTTGTAGCTCTCCATGATGTAGTGGGTCACCGTCTGGGTGATCTCCGGGACGGGCGCGACCTGCTCGCTGATGAATCGCGAGACCTCGCTCATCGAGTCGCCCTCGACCTCCATGGCGAAGTCGAAGTCGCCGCTAACGAGTCGCAGTCCCTGTACCTCGGGGAACTTCGCGAGGCGCTGGGCGATGTCGTCGTAGCCGGTCTCGCGGTCCAGCGTTACGTTCAACTCCACCGCCGCGCGCACGCGCTCGGGCTCGACCTCGTCCCAGTCGACGACGGCCTGATAGCCCTTGATCACGCCGTCGGACTCCAGGTCCTCGACGACAGCCTCGACGTCGTCGGCGTCGAGCCCGGTCTGTCGGGCGAGGTCTTCGGTCGAGTACCGCGCGTTCTCGCGGAGCAACGCCAGTATCTCCTCGCGGTCGCTCATACCTATCCTGCGGCCCACTGCGGACAAAAGGGTTTCTCCATCCCGAGAGCGCGTGGCACACTGGCGGGGCCGGGCCAGCCGGCAGGACCGCCCGCGAGATGGGCGCTTTTATCCGGCTATCCTCCAGAGCGTGGTGACATGCTCGATTCCGGCACCACCGGCGAGACAAAACTGCAAAGTAGAGACCCACGGACGTGCGGGTATGAAAGCGACCGCGAAGGCCCACCCGATCCAGGGGCTGGTGAAGTACCACGGGATGCGCGACGAGGAACTCCGACACCCGTACCACGACTCCATCAGCCTCTGTACCGCGCCGAGTCACACGAAGACGACGGTCGAGTTCGACTCCGACCGCGAGGCGGACGAGTACGTCGTCGACGGCGAACCCGTCGAGGGCAAGGGCGCGGACCGCATCCGGAGCGTCGTCGACGAGGTCCGCGAGCGGGCCGGTATCGACCACCGCGTCCGGTTCACCTCCGAGAACTCCTTCCCGACCAACATCGGCTTCGGCTCCTCCGCGTCCGGGTTCGCGGCGGCCGCGATGGCGCTGACGGAGGCGGCGGGACTGGCCCTCACGCGCCCCGAGGTCTCGGCGATCGCGCGCCGCGGGTCCGCCTCGGCCGCCCGTGCGGTCACGGGCGCATACTCGCACCTCCGCACGGGCACCGATGACGAGGACTGCCGCTCGGAGCGGATCGACGTCGCGGACGAACTCGAGGCGGACGTCCGCGTCGTCGCCGGGATGGTCCCCAGCTACAAGGAGACCGACTCCGCGCACGCCGAGGCCGCCGAGAGCCACATGTTCGAGGGGCGGATGGCCCACATCCACGGCCAGATCGCGAAGATGCGAGGGGAGCTGCGCGACGGCGACTTCGACGCCGCCTTCGAGCGCGCCGAGCGCGACTCGCTGTCGCTGGCGGCGACGACGATGACCGGCCCGTCCGGCTGGGTCTACTGGCAGCCGCGCACCATCGAGATATTCAACGCCGTCCGCGAACTCCGCGAGGGCGGCGTCCCCGTTTATTTCTCCGTCGACACCGGCGCGAGCACCTACGTCAACACGACCGCCGAGTATGCCGACGAGGTCGAGGAAACCGTCGCCGACTGCGGCGTCGACACCCGCGTCTGGGAGGTCGGCGGCCCGGCCACCGCGCTCGACGAGAGCGAAGCGCTGTTCTGAGTTCGCGCGCCGGACGACTCCCGTGGACCCGGAGCACTCAGGTCACGTCGTCGGCGCGGACGGACATGACTGGAACGGACGCGTTCCGGATCAGTCGCTCCGTGGTACTCCCGAGGAGTACCCGGTCGATTCCGGTGTAGCCGTGGGTCCCCATCGCGACGAAGTCGACCGATTCCGCCTCGGCGTATTCGAGCAGCGTCGACCCGGGCGACCCTTCGGTGACCGCCGTGGTGACCTCGACCCCCGCATCGCGGGCTCGCTCGGCGACGAGGTCAGTCGCGTCCTCGCCGCGACTGAGGAGCGGGTCCAGCAACTCGCCCGTGGCGACGCCGCCGCCACCGCCTCCGCCGGGGACGGTCGCGTCCGCACCGCCGGCGAGTGCCATCGTGTCGACGACGTAGAGGGCGTGAACGGTCGCGTCGAACGCGTCGGCGACGGCGACACCGCGGTCGATAGCCGCCTCGGCGGCGGGGCTCCCGTCGGTCGGGATCAGGACGGCGTCGTACCCGGCCGACTGCTCTCGGTCGGTCTCGCGGACCGTCACCACCGGGACCGGCGACTCTCTGACCACCTGTGCGCTGGTGCTTCCGGTCATCACCCGAGAGATGCCCGTTCGGCCGTGTGTCCCCATCACCACGAGGTCGACGCCGCGTTCGGCGACGTACTCTGTGATCGTTGCGGCCGGACTGCCCCTGACGACGGTCGTCTCGACGGGGCGCTCGCCGGCGAACTCGGCGATCGAGTCGGTGGCGGCCGCCGCGTCGGCTTCCGCTCGTTCGAGGAACTCCTCGTCGACGCCGCCGGCGTCGAACGGCCCCGCCCTGTCATCGGGGTCGACGACGCTGACGGCGTGTAGTCGCGCGTCGAAGGCATCCGCCAACGCGACCGCGTGCCCAGCGGCGGACTCGGCGGTGTCGCTCCCGTCGGTCGGGACGAGTATCGAGTCGTACATATGGGACCTACGACCGCGAACCGTTTCAATCACAGGTCGAGCGGGGACCGCGACCGCACTGTCAGTGGCCTTTTCTCGATAGGGACCTCAGTTCCGCCATGCGCGTCGCCGTCTTCGGAGCGGGATACGCCGGACTCACGCTCGCCCGCGAACTCGAACCTGCACTGCCCGAGGACACCGAACTCGTCGTCGTCGACGAGGACGGCAGCCACCTCGTCCAGCACGAACTCCACCGTATCGTCCGTCACCCCGGACTCGCCGACGAGATCGTCGTCGACCTCGACGAGGTGCTGGACCGCGCGACCGTCCGCGAGGCGACGGTCACGGACGTCGACACCGAGGCCGGCGTCGCCACGCTCGACCACGGCGACGCCGTCCCGGGCGCTGGCGACGGCGAGTCGACCGAGATCGTCGGCGAGCCGACAGCGACCGACGGCGAGACTCACCTCGACTACGACGTGGGCGCGGTGTGTCTCGGCGCGGCGACGAACTACTACGACCTCCCCGGCGTCGCCGACTGCGCGGCCCCGCTCAAACGGCTCGACCACGCCGAGCGGATCCGCGCCGACTGCTTCGACGCCGTCGAGTCGGCCAGTCCCGAGGACCCCGCCCGGATCGTCGTCGGTGGGGCCGGCCTCTCGGGCGTCCAGGTGGCCGGCGAGCTCACCGCCCTCGCCCGCGAGGAGGGACTCCGCGACGCGACGGAAGTCGTCCTCCTCGAACAGGAGGCCACCGTCGCGCCGCGGTTCCCCGAGAACTTCCAGCGTGCGGTCCGCGACGAACTCGCGAGGCGGGACGTACGGGTCGAGACTCGTCGCACCGTCGCGCGTGCCGACGAGGAGACGATCACCTTCACCGACGACGAGACGATGGCCTCCGACCAGTTCGTCTGGACCGGTGGCATCCGCGGGCCGGACGCGCTCGACGGCGAGCGCCCGGTCGTTCGCAACACGCTCCGCTACGAGGACGGAACGTTCGTCGTCGGCGACGCCGGACGCATCGTCGACACCGACGGCGAGGCCGTTCCCGCGAGCGCGCAGGCGGCCATCCGCGAAGCCGGCGTCGCCGCCGACAACATCGTCCGTCTCGTCGACCACGAACGGTCGGGCGGTGGCGGCTTCGAACCGCGACTCGACGGCTACCGATTCGACTCGCTGGGGTGGCTCGTGAGCGTCGGCGACGGTGCCGTCGCACAGGTCGGCCCGACGGTCGTGACCGGACAGGCCGCGAAGGCGCTGAAGACGTCTGTCGGTGCGGGCTACCTCTCGAGCGTCGGTGCCGTCGAGAACGCCGTCGACCTCGTCCGCGAGGAAGTGGGCTGGCCGGAAGGGGACGACGAATCCGTCGAGAAGAGCGCCTGAACCGCGTTACCCGGCCACTTCGTCGAGGTCGAGTTCCGGCGTCGTCCAGATGACGAACCGGCCGTCGCGGTCGACGACGCCGTTGACGTGGTCCTGCTCGACCGGGGAGGGGTTGACTTCGTCCTCCGTGACCGGCGTGACCTGGTTCACGTCGTCGACGACCCAGCCGACCGCGCCCTGCTCGTCGAACTCGTCGGGGTCGAAGACGACGATGAGGTCCTTCGAGCCCTCCTCGGGGATGTCGAGGAGGATTTTGGGGTCGAGGATGGTCGTGATCTGCCCGCGCAGGTCGACGACCCCCTCGACGCAGTCCGGCGTGTTGGGCACCCGTGTCACCGTCTCGCGTTTGACGATCTCCTCGACGTACTCGATGTCGAGACAGTACTGCTCGCCGCCGAGCGTGAACTCCAGGACGCGCGTCTCCTCGGCCATTTCGCTCTCCGATTCGGCCGCACGGTTCGCCGCGCCGGTCACCGCCGAGCCAGCGTCGTCCGCCTCCCCGCTCGCCGCCTCGTCGCCGGTCGCGTCGGACTCGTCCGCCGAAGTCAGGCCCGCCTGTCGCGCCATCTCCTCGACGTCGACGTTCACGTCCCCCACGTCCGTGCCCGGGACGTGGATCGTCCCGTCGTCCGAACCGTCCGATCCCGCGGCCGGAGCGTCGACCGACTCCTCGTCAGTGTCGTCCGCCGCCTCCGTCGTGTCGTCCGTCCGGACACCGTCGCCGTCCGGGGTGTCGCCGGTGGTCTCTGAACCGCCAGTCGTCTCCGCGTCGTCGGACGTGTCTGAATCCGCCTCCGCAGACCGTTCGAGAGCGTCCGTCTCGTCGGCTGTCTCGGTGCCTTCGGCGTCGGCTGTCGAGTCGCTCGACTGGTCGTCGCTCGATTCCTCGTCCTGTGGCCGGGACCCCTCGCGCATCTCTCGGATGCGCCGGGCGCGGTCCATGCGTTCGTCGTCCTCGGTCATGCTGTCACCTCTGCGTAGCCGAACTGTCGGTCGAGGTCCGCCCCAATCGACAGGAACACGTCGGCCATGTCGACCGACGGGTCGTACTCGAACAGCGACTGCCCCGCGGAGAACGCCCGCTGGAGCGCGACTCGCTTGCGGACCCTCCAGACGGGGTCGTCCGCGAACACCGTCTCGAACCACTCCAACATCGTCTCGTCCTCGCCGGTCGTCTCCACGCGGTTCGCGACCACGCCCAGCGTGTCGACGGCGATGCCGGTCTGGGACTCCAGCGCCGTCATCTGGTCGATCAGGAGTTCGATAGCCCGCTCGGAGGACGCCTCGGTCAGCGCCGGCACGAGGATGTTCCGGGTCGCGAAGATGCCCGTGTCCGTGAGTTTGCCGTAGAACGGCGGCGAGTCGACGACGACGTAGTCGTACTCGTCGCTCACCGCCGCGAGCGCCGTCGCGCGAGCGACCAGGTCCGCGATGGTCAGCTCGCGTTCGGCCTGGAGCATGTCGATGTTGCTCGGGACCACGTCCATCTCGGGGTGTTCGACGACGAGGTCGCCGATCCGGTCGCGCTGGTCGCCGTCCGTCAGCACGTCGAACAGCGTCGGCGGCGCGGCGTCGTATTCGTCGAGGAGGCCCAGCCCCTCCGTCGCGTTACCCTGGGGGTCGAGGTCGACGAACAACACGTCCCGACTGCGCTCGCCGAGCGCGCCCGCGACGTTGATCGCCACTGTCGTCTTGCCGGTCCCGCCCTTCGCGTTGGTCACGCAGATGCGCGCCGGTCCGGGTCTACTACTCGCCACTGTATCCCGGTGTCTGCCCTACCAGCTTATAAAAATACGCGCCGGGCTATCAGATCCTGAAATCGACCGACGACGGGTGGGCGGTCCGCCTCGGTTTCGCTCTGACGATGCGAAAACCGTGGGCAAGCGAACGGACGGTGTCACGGCTCGGACGGGCGAAACCGTATTAGACAGTTGTCTGACCGAGTGCAAGATTTATCACGGCGCAGGCAAATAGGACGAGTATCAATGACGATCAACCCCCGGGACTACGACCTCAACGAGTTGCGCGAGATGGCGCGCAAACGCGACGATGTCGACAGAGACGACCCCCGCTCGGAGAACCTCGAGAAGCCGTACCTGCGCGGCGTCCCGGACACCTACGCTGCGGAGTTCGTCGTCTTCGAGTGGCTCGAGTTCCTGCTGATGCACGCCGGCTACCAGGGTGCCGCCGAGGCGCTGCAGTACTACGAGTCAATCGACTGGATCACCGAGGACGTGGCCGGACAGCTCAACGACTACCTGCTCGGCATCGACGAGAACGGCTCCAGCGAGGGGTCGGACCTCGACGTTGACGACCACATGCTCAGTTTAGTCTACGTCGCCAAGCTGACCGGGATGCAGTGAGCCGCACCGCGAACCCGATCGCCCGACAGCGACGGTCGCGGGGGTGACCGTCGTCCGCAGTCGCGCTTCGGCGCTTACAGTTTCTCTTCGACGGCGTCACCCAGGTGACTCCTGAGCAGCTGCGGGAGCACGGACGCGATCCCGGTGTCGGAGCTCCAGATAGCCGTCTTCGTGCGGACGCCCGGCAGGTCTTCGCCCGCGAGGACGCTCAGGAGGACGGTCTCGCCGTCCACGGCGAGCAGTCGACCGGCTGTATCGCTCGCCAGTTCGTCCGGGAACGACGCGATCCGCACCGCAGCGTCGTCGAACCCTCCGCGGTCGCTGGGTTGTCGATACGCTCGCTGGAAACCCACACTTCGACCTCGTCGGCTCGCTCCTCGAGGACCGCGACGATGTCCGGGTCGACGAGTTCGGGGTCGCTCGCGTAGAACACCCCGGTCCCGTAATTTCCGGATACGGACCCGATAATTTCCGGGTACGCGCGGGATAATTTCCGACCCGACCGACGTTCGCAGAAACGATAATGCCCGGGGTATATTTATCCGGGGAGACTCCAAATCCCGGGGCATGAGCGACGACGAGCCGGTTCCAATCGGCGTGAAGCTCGGCAGTACGCGTACGGTTCTGGCATACCCCGACGACGACGGCGAGATACAGACGGTCCGGACGCTGACCTGTCTGGCCACCTACGAGGACGCACTGACCGGCGAGGAGCAAGTCCTCTACGGCGAGGAGGCCGCCCGCGAGTACCCCGACGAGGTCCAGTTCATGCTCCGGTCGGGCCTGCCCGAGGACGAGGACCGCGCCGAACTCACCGAGAAGTTCTTCGAGGCGTTCATCGACGCCAACGACATCCCTGAGAACAGCGGCGTCGTCTACGCCATCCCGACCATCGACAACCCCGAGGGCCTCGAAAACCTCGAGGACGTGATCGAGAGCTCCTCGATCGGCGGGGCGCTGGTCGAGAGCTACCCGGAATCGCTCTGCGGGTCGATCCCCGCGCGCGGCGACGACCTCGAAGCCATCGAGGAGATATTCGTCGCCGTCAACATGGGGTCGACGAACCTCGAAGCGTCGGGCTACCGACGGGGCGAACAGCTCGCACCGTTCACGACCGGTGCGGTCACCGGCAACGAAGTCGACCGCGTCCTCGCCAACTACATCGAGGAGGAAACCCAGGGCCGGGTCAATATCGACACCCAGACCGCCCGGGAGTACAAGGAGGAACACGCGGACTTCGACGAGTTCGAGCCGTTCACCGACATTATCCAGCAGCCCGGCGGCGGCTCTCACGAGTTCACAATCGAGCGGAGCGTCATGGACGCCTGCAACGAGTACCTCGACGACGCCGTCGAGGAGTTCTGTAACACCTTCCTCCCGGAGCTCGCCAACGACCACATGAAAGTCTACCAGCTCGCGCTCGACAACCGGATCGTCATCACCGGCGGGATGGCCTGCATCCCCGG
>PXSD01000168.1:17579-24184 GCA_003023165.1 Halobacteriales archaeon QS_9_67_15
ATTATTTATACTATGCCGTAGTATATTAGGAGTATAATGCCCGAGTGCTCGAACTGCGGCGAGCGCATGAGCCACAACGACGAGACGACGAAACTGACGGAGTACGTCTGCGCTCGCTGTCACCGGACGGAGATCGTGCGAAAGCCCGCGTATCGAGTGACGCCCTCGGCGACGGGGGACGCCGCGGCGGTCGACGACGACGACTGACCGGCTCGAACGCCGAGTCGCTGTTTCTCGAGTCGTTTCTCGCGAATCGTTTCTTGCGATCCGCTTCTTTTCGAGTCGCTCTCTCTAGCGGCTTCCTCGCGAATCGTCGCCTCGATAGACCGCTCCCACAGCGGGGGCTGCCGACCGCTGGCGGGCGAGTGCCGCGCACAAAACTGCGGAGAGAAGTGGGGAGTCGGTCCGCCGACCGGTCCAGTCGGCTCTATCGGTGCAACACGGCGTGGCGTTCGAGCGCGGAACCGTCGCCGACTGGCTCGACCGTCTCGGTCGGCCAGTCGCCCGTGGCCGTCAGCAGTTCGACGTCGTCCTCGGTGACGAGGTGCGTGTCCTCGCTTTTCGCGCCCTGGACGGTCGGGTTGTAGGCGTAGGCCATCGGGAGGCGGACGGCTTCCTCGCCATTCGGGGTCGCGAACCACTCGCGACCGGCGTAGCCGGCGGCGCCGCCTTGGTGGTGGTTCCGCCACTCGCCATCGAATCCGACCTCGGCGTAGACGTCCTCGATGGCGTCGAACACGTCCCCGGCTGTGCCGCCCTCCCGACCGACTCGCCGGGTGGCCGCGAGCGCGCTCGTCTCGACGCGCATCGCCGCCGCCGTCCGGTCGTCGAGCCACTCGGGCGCGTCGAAGGCGACGGTGCGACTGATGCTCGCGTGGAGGCCGTCGCGGACCGCCGTGATCGAGGCCAGCGCGTAGTCGCCGAGTTCGCTGTCGCCGGTCGTGTAGTGGCGGTACTGCCGGGCGCGCTCGCCGCCCCCCACGAGGACGACCGGCGACTCGATACCGCGTGCGAACAGTCGGTCCCGCAGCCGACCGCCGACGCCGCGTTCGCGGTCGCCGGAACCCGCCTCGCGGAGGACGCTTTCGAGGATGTCGGCTACCTCCCCCCCGAGTGACCGGTAGTTCTCGATGTCTTCGTCGGTCATCGGCTGTCGGAGCGGCGTCGGGTCAACCGAGTCGAGACCGGGCACGTCGAAGTCGGCCGCGGCGGGCGTCGGGCTGACGCTCGCGACGGCCTCGGCTAAACCGCTCTCGTACCAGTCGACCCGCTCGACGGTCACGTCGGCGGCGAGTTCCTCGTCGACCAACCGGGGCGCCTCGATGTTGTCGGTGACGACGGTGATGCCGTCGCCGTCGTAGCCGGCCGCCGCGACGCCGACGGGGGCGTCCCGGGAGACGACGTTGTTCCCGCCTGTCAGCCACCTGAACGACGTCGGCGTTCCGAACCAGACCGCTTCGAGGCCGCGGTCGGCGAGCAGCGCGTCCAGTCGCTCGCGAACGGCGTCTCTGTGGTCCATGCGCGGTACTGCTCGGCAAGATCAGTTAAAACCGTCGCGTGTCGGCAAGTCCTTCGACGAGTAACGAACTCGGCGGTCGCGAGGACGCCGACGGCCTCGTCCGGCCCGCACCCGACACGCTTAAGTTAATGTACGGATTTGTTCATCACACTACGGAACAGTCCATTGATGACCGACATGCATACATATATCGAATCAGTCACGGACGGAACGGACCTCACGCAGGAAGCGGCTCGCGAGGCGGCGACGGCCGTTTTCGAAGACGCCACGGAGGCGCAGATCGGCGCGCTGCTCGCGGCGCTCCGGGCGAAGGGTGAGACGGAGTCGGAGATCGCGGGCTTCGCGCGGGGGATGCGCGAGGCCGCGCGGACGATCGACCCGGACCGGTCCCCGCTGGTCGACACCTGCGGCACCGGCGGCGACGACTACGACACGATCAACGTCTCGACGACCAGCGCCATCGTCGCCGCGGGCGCGGGCGTGCCGGTCGCCAAGCACGGCAACTACTCCGTCTCCTCCTCGTCGGGGAGCTCGGACGTGCTCGAAGAGATCGGGCTCGACATGAACACCGCCCCCGAGGCCGTCGAGGCGACCGTCGAGGAGGTCGGCATCGGTTACATGCACGCGCCGGCGTTCCACCCGGCGATGAAGGCCGTCATCGGTCCCCGGCGAGAGCTGGAGATGCGGACCGTCTTCAACGTCCTCGGCCCGCTGACCAACCCCGCCGGTGCCGACGCGCAGGTCATGGGCGTCTTCGACGCCGACCTCGTCGGCCTCATCGGCCGCGCGGTCGCGGAGATGCCCGTCGACCACGCGCTGGTCGTCCACGGCTCCGGCATGGACGAGATCACCGTCCACGACGAGACCGCGGTCGCCGAGGTGAAAGACGGCGCGGTCACCGAGTACACCATTACGCCCGAGGACACCGGGCTGGAGACCCACCCCATCGAAGCGGTCTCGGGTGGCACGCCGGAAGAGAACGCGCAGGACCTGCAGGGGGTCGTCGACGGCTCTGTCACCGGTGCGAAGCGGGATATCGTCCTCGCCAACGCCGGCGCGGCCGTCTACGTCGCCGGGGAGGCAGACTCCCTCGAAGCCGGCGTCGCGGCCGCTGCCGAGGCCATCGACTCCGGCGCCGCGGCCGAGAAACTGGACCGACTGCGCGAGGTCAGCGCTCGCGTCGCCGCCGACGGGGGCCAATGACCGACGCGGGCGGTGGGTCACGCGCTCGCGCAACGCGAGTCAAGATCTGCGGGACGACTCGCGCCGAGGACCGCGACGCCGTCGTCGCCGCCGGTGCCGACGCGGTGGGCGTCATCTGCGAGGTGCCGGTGGACACGCCGCGCGAGGTCGACGAGGAGACCGCCGCCGACCTCCTCGCGGGCGTTCCCCCGCTCGTCACCGGCGTCCTCGTGACGATACCCGACTCCGTCGACGACGCGGCGACGCTCGTCGACGCGCTCGTGCCGGACGCCGTGCAGGTCCACGGCGGCCTCTCCCCGAGCGAACTCGGCGCGTTCGGCCGCCGCGTGAGCCAGGACGTGGTCGCCACGGTCGACGCCAACGCCGGCGACATCGCCGGCTACGCCGACGCCGCAGACGCCCTGCTCGTCGATTCCGTCGACGCCGAGGGCGGCGGCGGGACGGGCGAGACACACGACTGGGAGCGCACTCGCGAGGTCGTCGACGACCTCGACGTGCCGGTGATACTCGCCGGCGGACTCACTCCCGCCAACGTCGCCGAGGCCGTGGAGACGGTCCGACCGTTCGGCGTCGACGTAGCCACGGGCGTCGAACGCGTCGACGACGCCGGCGACCGGGTCGGCGGCGAGAAGGGCGCCGACGCGGTCGAGCGGTTCGTCGCGAACGCGACCCGCGGGGTGAGGACGGTATGAGCGGGCCGTCGCTCGACCGCCCGAAGGCGGAGTTCGTCGAGCTGGCGGAGGCGGACCGACCAGTCGTCGTCCGCGCCGCCGCGGAACTCGACACCGAGGTCGAACCGCTCGAGGCGTACGCGGCGCTGTCGGGCCGAACGACCGACACCGAGCCGGCGGACTACGGTTTCTTGCTGGAGAGCGCCGAGAAGGTCGCGTCGAGCGATCCGGACGGCGCGTTCTCGCCGCAGACGGACGACCGCCACGCTCGCTACTCCTTCGTGGGCTACGACCCGAAGGGCGTCGTGACGGTCGACGCCGACGCGACGAGCGTCGACGTGTTCGACGACCGCTACGCCGCGTCGTTCGACGCGAACGGCGGCGACACGCTCGACCAGGTCCGCGCGTCCATGCCCGACGCGGAGCGCCGCGGGTTCCCCGACATGGACCGCGAACACTTCGAGGGCGGCCTCGTCGGCTTCCTCTCCTACGACGCCGTCTACGGCCTCTGGCTCGACGAGGTCGGCCTCGACCACCCCGACTCGCGGTTCCCCGACGCCCAGTTCGTCCTCACCACGAGCACGCTCGTCTTCGACGACGTGGAGGGTACCGTCTCGCTCGTTGCGACGCCGGTCCTCCGGCCCGGTGACGACGCCGCCGCCCGCTACGACGAACTGGAGGCCGAAGTCGAGCGGGTGGCCGACCTCCTCTCGGCAGCCGACGACCTGGAGACCGGCGGCTTCGTCCGCGAACGCGAAGTCGCCGGCCCGCGGGACGAGTACGAACAGGCCGTCGAGACGGCCAAAGAGCACGTCCTCGCCGGCGACATCTATCAGGGCGTCATCTCGCGAACGCGCGAACTCTACGGCGACGTCGACCCGCTGGGTCTCTACGAGTCGCTCCGCTCGGTCAACCCCTCGCCGTACATGTACGTCCTCGACTACGACGGGCTGAGCATCGTCGGCGCGAGCCCCGAGACGCTCGTCGCCGTCCGGGACGACCAGGTGCTCTCGAACCCCATCGCAGGCACCTGCTCGCGGGGAACCAGCCCGGTCGAGGACCGGCGGCTCGCCGGCGAGATGCTCGCGGACGGGAAGGAGCGCGCCGAGCACACGATGCTCGTCGACCTCGCTCGCAACGACGTGCGCCGCGTCTCAGAACCGGGAAGCGTCGACGTCGAGGAGTTCATGAGCGTCCTCAAGTACAGCCACGTCCAGCACATCGAGTCCACGGTCACGGGGACGCTCGCGGACGACGAGGACGCCTTCGACGCGACGCGGGCGTCGTTCCCTGCTGGGACGCTCTCCGGCGCGCCGAAGATCCGCGCTATGGAGACCATCGACGACCTCGAACTGTCGCCGCGCGGTCCCTACGGCGGCGGCGTCGGCTACTTCACGTGGACCGGCGACGCCGAGTTCGCTATCGTGATCCGGTCGGCGACAGTCGAGCGCGAGGCGCGAAGCGCCTCGGATAGTGCGAGCGGGGAGTGGGCAGCGTCCTCGACGCGCTGGAAGCCATCGAGGGCGACGCCGCCGGTGACTCTACCGACGACATCGACAGCGACTCGGCCGGGGACACCGACGCCGTGGCAGAGGAGGTGCCCCGATGAGCGCCGGTCAGCACGAGCGGACCGAGGCGACCGACGTGCTGTTCGTCGACAACTTCGACTCGTTCACCTACAACCTCGTCGAGTACGTCAGCGAACACGCCGACACGGAGGTCGTCCGCAACACCGCCTCGCTCGACGACGTGCGAGCGGCCGACCCGGACGCGGTCATTATCAGCCCCGGCCCCGGCCACCCGAAAAACGACCGCGACGTGGGCGTCACAAACGACGTCCTCACGGAGATCAGTCCCGAGGTGCCGACGCTCGGCGTCTGTCTCGGGCTCGAAGCCGCGGTCTACGCCTACGGCGGCGAGGTCGGACGCGCCCCGGAGCCGATCCACGGCAAGGCCTTCCCCGTCGACCACGACGGCGAGGGCGTCTTCGCCGGACTGGAGCAGGGCTTCCAGGGCGGGCGCTACCACTCGCTCATCGCCGTCGAGGTCCCCGACTGCTTCGCGGTGACGGCGACGACCGAAGCCGAGACTGCGGACGGAGAGACGGTCGACCTCGTGATGGGGGTCCGCCACCGCGAACATCCGATCGAGGCCGTCCAGTTTCACCCCGAGTCCGTCCTCACCGCCGTCGGTCACGACGTGATCCGGAACTTCCTCGACGGGGTGTAAGTCGACTGCCGAGCACTCTCACAGACCGAGGATCGTGACCGCGTTGTGGACGACGACCAGCGACGTGACCGCGGCGAACAGGCCCAGAAAGACCGACGCGTTGCGGTCCGAAAGCAGCGCCCACCCGGCGACCAGCCAGCACATCGCGGCGAACTTCACGGCCCAGAGGCCGGCGAGCCCGACTATCGTGAGCACGACATCCGCCGCCGTGAGCGCCGCGTGGGTCCGGGTCATCGGCCGTTCGCGCCGCGGTGTGAACAGCGGTCGCTCTTCGGAACCCTCGCTTGCGCTCCGAGTCGAGGGTTCACGGCTCATCACACGCACCTTCGGCTGGCCGGACAAAAAGCCACGCACGGGCGGACGGCCGGTCGACCGACGGATTCGGTCGCCGTACCGCTTCGACGGTGTTCAGATACGCGACGGAGAGTCGCCCCGTTCAGTCCCACCCGCTCAGGCCGATTCACCCGTCTACGCGGGTGGGACTGATAGTGATTATTGTAGATTATTTCCGGATCGCGCCGACCCCGGTGGCGGCGCGTACCGGTAAATCGCTACAATAATCACTATGAAAAGGGCTGTCGGTTCCGGGAAGACAGACGACCCAAACACCGCGACGGAGTGAGGAGCGCGGCGAGTCCTTCGACCGCAGCCGACGGGGGCTTTCACCCGTTCCCGACGACCGTAATCTCGTCTCTGAACACTACCACCGCCTCAGGGGTGGGATTTAATACGATGAATCACCAGATTGTGATAGATCAGGACGCGTGCGCGACCACGACTCGACGGACATCACCGGATACAACATCGTCGACCAAGCACCGGTCGGTATCACGAAGTTCGACACGACCGCGGAGGGGACGCCGGTCGTCTACGCCAACGACCGGTTCCTGGAGATGACCGGGTACGACGAGTCGGCGGTCCTCGGTGAGGACTGGCTCGCGCTCCGCGGGCCGGGAACGGACGGGGAGCGGGTCGAGCGGCTC
>PXSD01000169.1:0-12542 GCA_003023165.1 Halobacteriales archaeon QS_9_67_15
CCGTTCTCGGTGACGAAAACCCGATGGCCGTCCGCGACGCGCTGGAATCGGAACTGGGCGTCCCCGTGTTCGAGGTGCCGATGGGGCCGCCCTCGCTACCGGGACTCCGCCTCGAAGACGACCTCTATGCGGCGCTCGACGCTGCCGGTGTCAGTATGGAGACCGGCAACCCGGTCGTCGACTACGAGGGCGACGAGCGCGTCGAGCGCGTCTTCGTCGACCGCAACGGCGCACAGATCCCCTTCGCGGCCGACCGGTTCGTCCTCGCGACGGGCGGGCTGGTCGGGAAGGGCATCGGATCCGACCGCGAGGGCGTCGAGGAGCCGATCTTCGACTGTCACGTCCCCCACGACGAGGACCGATACGAGTGGTTCGAGGTCGACGCCTTCGGTGATCATCCGTTCGCCCGCTTCGGCGTCCGGACGGACGACACCTTCCGGCCGCTGGACGCGAGCGGTTCCGTCGAGTTCGAGAACCTGCGGGCCGCGGGATCGGTGCTGGGCGGATACGACTTCGCCGCCGAGAAGTCCGGAAGCGGCGTCTCCATCGCCACGGGCCACGCGGCCGGTGGGGCCGCAGCGGAGGGAGCGAAATGAGCGACGCCGACGGCGCTGCGAGCGCTGACACACTGAACCGACGATGAGCGACACAGAGAACACGACGAACTTCGACCCGGTCGAACCGAACGCTGACGAGGACCAGGCGGTCGACATCTTCGGAGACGCCGAGGACTTCGACCTCCGTCCCGGCGCGGACTCCTGTTACAAGTGCTCGTCCTGCGACACCAGTTGCCCCGTCGCGGAGGTCGACGACGACTTCCCCGGCCCGAAGTTCCAAGGACCCGAACAGTGGCGGCTCACACAGTCCGAAGAGGACTACGAGGTCGACGAGTCGGTGATGTCCTGCTCGAACTGCATGCGCTGCGACGACGCCTGCCCGTCCGGGGTCCCGCTCTCGCAGATGCACAACACGACGCGGGGCCGGTACGTCGACGACCAGATGGACAGGCTCTCCGTCGAGTACTGGCGCAACCGCATCCTCGCGAACTACCGGACCTCGGCGTTCTTCGCCAGCAAGCTCCCGCGCCTCGCGAACTTCGCAATGAACTTCGGCCCCGCCCGCTGGGTCATGGAGAAGACGATGGGCATCACCAGCGAGCGGGAGTTTCCGGCCTTCGCGACGGAGACGTTCCGCGACTGGTGGGCCGACCAGGGCGCGGCCGCTGGGTCGAGAGCGCGGGCGACCGAGCACCGCGAGCGCCGCGGCGAGGACCCCCACGCGGACAAGAAGGTCGCGTACTTCCACGGCTGTTACGCCGACTACAACACGCCCGAAGTGGGGAGGGCGATGGTCCGTCTGTTCGAACACTTCGGCTACGAGGTGGTCGTCCCCGAACAGGGCTGCTCGGGGACGCCGATGTTCGCCAACGGGATGCTGGACGACGCCCGCCGCGACGCGGAGGTCAACGTCTCCTCGCTGTCGGACCTCGTCGACAAGGGCTACGACGCCATCTGTTCCTGTACGTCCTGCTCGATGTCGCTCCGCCAGGAGTACCCCGAGCTGTTCGACTTCGAGGGGACCGCCGACGTCGCCGCACACACGTACGAGGCCGTCGAGTACCTCCGCATCCACGAGGACCTCTCCGGCGCGGTCGCCGAGTCGGACGTCGCCGGCGAGCTCGCGGAGGAGTTCGCCTACCACGCGCCGTGTCACGCCCGGAACCAGGGCCTCGACCGGCAGGCGGTCGAGCTGTTTCGAGACCTCGACGGCGTCGACATCGAGGACGTCGGCGACTCCTGCTCGGGCATCTCCGGCACCTACGGCTGGAAGGAGGAGAAGTACGACTACTCGATGGAGATCGGCGAGGAGATGTTCGAACACATGGAGCACGCCGAGGGAGAGACCGGCATGACGGAGTGCCCGACCTGCGCGATGCAGATGGAACACGGCACCGGCTACGAGATCCGGCACCCGCTGGAAGTCCTCGAAGCGGCGCTGGTCGAGTAGCGAGCAGGCGACACGCCTCACTCCCGACTCGCGGGCCGCTGTGTCGCACTCCCGCGGACGACCCGCGCCCGACTGTCAGGTCACAGCGCGGAGTCGTCCGCCGATCCGATTTAAAAATACGGCACGGGACGGCCGACAGACGAGGTCGAAACCGGGTTATCCGGTGTTTTTCATCCCGGCGGCGATGCCCTGGACCGTCAGTCGAAGCGTCCGACTCTCCTCCTCGGTGCGGTGAGACTGCGAGAGCAGGCGCACCTGGAGGAGGTTGAGCGGGTCGACGTAGGGATTACGGCGGGCGAGGTTCTCCCTCACGGATGCGCGGGAAGAACTTCTCGCGCAGTTCGTCGGGGGCGAGGTCGGCGTACTGCTCCGCGATCTCCATCTCGGAGCGGGCGAGCGCCAGCGACGCGTTGTCGAGCGTCGTCTGGAAGAACAGCCACTCGTCGTACATCTCCCGTAAGGTCTCCATGTCCCCGTCGGCGTCGAGGTAGGCCTCGATCCCGGTCGCGATGGAGTACCAGCCGGGGATGATACAGCGGGCCTGGGTCCACGAGAACACCCACGGGATAGCCCGCAGGTCGTCGACGCTCCGGTCCTCGGAGCGGGAGGCCGGCCGCGAGCCCATGTTGAGGTTCTCGATGACGGTGATCGGCGTCGCCGTCTCGAAGAACTCGACGAAGCCGTCGGTCCCGAGGAGGTCGAGGTACTCCTCGCGGGCCGCCTCGGCGGCGGTCTCCATCGCCTCGTTCCACTCCTCGGGGACTTCTTCGACCGGGGTCTCGATAGCGTTCTGTCGCGCCCGGATCTGGGCGTTGAGCATCTGTTCGAGGTTTCGCTCGGCGATCTTCCGGTTGGCGTACTTCTCGGAGATGGTCTCGCCCTGTTCGGTGAACTTGATCTGGCCGGAGACGGTCTCGTTCGGGAGCGCGAGCATCGCGTCGTTCATCGGGCCACCGCCGCGGGAGATGGACCCGCCGCGGCCGTGGAACAGGCGCATCTTCACGTCGTAGTCGTCGGTTATGTTCGCGAGCCGTTTCTGGTTGCGGAAGAGGCTCCAGTTGGCGGCGAGGAACCCGTTCTCCTTGTTGGAGTCGGAGTAGCCGAGCATGATCTCCTGGACGCCGCCGCGGGCCTCCAGCGCCTGCTGGTAGGCTTCGTTCTCGAACAGCGTGCCCATGATGCGGCGGGCGCCGTCGAGGGCGTACTTCGATTCCAGCAGCGGCACCACGTCGATCCCGCAGTAGCCGGGGAGGTCTACGATACCGGCCTGGTCGGCGAGAAAGAGGACTTCCAGGACGTGGGAGGCCTCTTCGTTCCAGCTGATGCAGTAGGTGTCGATGGCGTCGACGCCGTAGTCGCGGTGCCACTCGGCGGTCTTCTCGAAGCGTCGGAGGATACGCTGGGTGTCGTCGGAGAGCCCCTCGCGGTCCTCGACGTCGATGACCTGATTGTCCTGAAGGATGGCTTCGGTGAGGAACTCCACGCGCTCGTCCTCTGACATCCCGGCGTAGTCGACCCCGTTGCGCTCGACCGCTTCGGCGATGGCGTCGGTGTGGTTCTTGCGGTGGTCGCGCAGGTCGAGACTGGCGAGGTTAAACTCGAACGTATCGACGGTGCGATACAGCGGGTCGACGTGGGACTCGGCGATGACGTCGGCGCCGTTTGCGCGCAGACTCTCCGCCAGCGCCTCGATGTCGGCGAGGAACTCGTCGACGTGTTCGTAGCCGCCCGACCGCACGTCGTTGACGCGGAGGACGCTCTCGCGCATCAGCTTGAGCTTCTGTCGGTACGGCTCGTCCGGGTAGCGCTCCTCGGCCTCGCTCGCGACGCCGGGGAGGCGGTCTCGGTGGGCTTCGAGTCGCTCCTGGAGCCCGTCGCCGACGTCGATCTGACTGGCGTCCTGGCTGAGGACGCCGGAGAGGGCCTTCAATCGGTCGCGGTAGAGCGGGAGCGCCACGGACTGCTGGCGGTCGAGCGTCTCCTCGGTGACCTCCGGCGTGACGAAGGGGTTCCCGTCGCGGTCGCTGCCGGCCCACGAGCGGAACTCGTAGAGCTTCGGGACATCGACATCGTCGCCGAAGTTGTCTTCGACGGCGCGTTCGAGGGCGTCGTACACCTCGCTGATGACCTCGAAGAGGACGTTTTCGAGGTACCACTGGACGTTCAGCGCCTCGTCGGTGACCTCCGGCCGCCGGTTGCGGACCTGCGGCGTCTGCCAGAGGCTCGTCACCTCGGCCTCCAAGTCCCGTTCCACGTCGCGCTCCTCGTGGCTCGTCAGGCGAACCTCGTCGCGGTCCTCCAGGTGTTCCGAGACCGAGCGGAGCTTCGCCTTGACCGTCTTCCGCCGGGCCTCGGTCGGGTGCGCCGTGAACGTCGGCTGGATGAGCACGTCGTCGAGCAGCTGTTCGACGGTGTCCGCGCTCAGGTCGCGCTCGGCGAGTTCCTCGACGGCGTCGCGGACGCTGTCCTCGAGCGTGCCCTCCTGACTGCCCTCACGGATCTCGCGGACGCGCTGGCGCTCCTCCGCGAGGTTGATGAGCTCGAAGTACGTCGTGAACGCGCGCGCGACTACGTCCTGTTTTTCCGGCGAGAGACCGTCCAGCGTCTCGTGGATCTCCGAGCGGTCGTCGGCTTCTCCGCGGCGGTAGGCGACGGCAGCCCTCCGAATTTGTTCGACGATATCGAACGCAGACTCCGAGGACTGCTCCGTGATGATGTCTCCGAGGAGCTCACCCAACTCCCGGACGTCTTGATTCACCTCTCTGGCATGTAATTCCATAACAGTCCGTGTTCGTCGAACTCCTAAAACTGTAGCGGATTTATGGAAATGTCAGGGTCGTGTATGCGGAATACAGCACGGTGTAGTTCACGTGTGCCGAATACGCGTTGCTATCCCCGCCGTCCCTGTCGAACGGTGATTCAGGAAATATCACCGGTGTGATACCGAGTTGCTCCGTTCGGCTCTCTGGTGCAGTTCAAACGGAGGGGCTCTGGTAATACGGGATATATCGCGGTGGATCTGGCGATTAGTATTCTCATAGTCGTCCAGCATTATACACTGAGATCATTTCGAGGGGAAGTAAAAGAGAGGTGGCCATCAGCGGAGTGAAAATGAAAGTATAACACAAACGCTGTTTGTCAATATGATGTGTATCAATATATTCTGGACGAAATAGACAGAGTGCAGGTGGACTATCAGGCGGAAAAGCAAGGAGCAGAGAACAAAAACGCGAAGCGAGTCGGCAATCTGGGAGAGCTGGCCTTCGAACAGTTCTGTCGTGAGTACCTACCTGCGGAGATGTGGGAATGGGAAAACGAAGGCGCGATTCAACGATGCAATCCTGAAAGCTTCTCCGGACACGATTTCGAGGTCTTCGAGTACAAGGTTGACGTGAAGACTTCTCGGGATGTATCTGCGTTTCTGCCGAAGACACCGACAGAGAAGGATTCAGAGGACGATATCATCGTGATGGCGTGGCACCGGGACAATGAAGATTCGCTGATTCTACTCGGATGGGAGCACGTACAGACGCTTGAGTCGAAGGTCCAGACACAGGAGGAGTTTTCCGGGGAAGAACCCGAAAAACTGCAACACTTGGCGTTGAGGCCGATGAACGATCTCCAGGACCTCGGCCCGAACATGGCGAACATGAACCAGAAGCCCGAGAACCCGTTTCAGCCGGGTGATCGAGTAGAGAAGAGAGGAGAAGACGAACCGTCTGTTGGGGTCGTCGTCGAGGTACTTCCGTCGGAGAACCAGATCGAATTATACGGGCAGGAGTTGGACGGGGAGGGAGTTCGGTCGCATTCCCAAGTTCGCTCGATGAAGGTCCCGGCGACTGGAGGGAAATCGACCGGGCGCTACTGTCCTCGTACTGCGATGACCAGGACATCAGTCTCTACACCTACAAGCACGAGAATCTGAAGTTCGCGGAAAACCCATTCATTGTCGGGGGTTACATCATCAAGCCGTCACACGATGACCCTGATATTGCTGTAGTCGTTGAGTGCGAGGAAGAGGTGACTGTTAATTTCGACCAGCATCCGGGGAGCGAGATCGAGCCGGCGAATATCAAAGCTCACTGTGAAAAAAAGAGTTTCGAAGTACAGGCACGAGCCCTCAGTCCTTGAATTCGTAGAGCTCTAAGAGATAGCGCTTGACCGCACCGCAACCGCAACACGAGTGGGGCCGACAGGTCGACCCGTGCGCCCCGGCTTGCCGGGTTGACCCGCAAGGGGTCGCTTGCCGGCAGCTCGCCGCTGACGCGCCTCGGGGCGCTCAGCGCGTCCGAGACGCGGCGAGCTATCTGGAGCTAACGTAATAAAATGATCAGCTATGCTCTCATATTGAGTGGCAGAAAGTATTTATGTGATTAACGCATATCATGAAACAGAATCATGACCGAAGAAGAAAATAATTATATGACAAGTAAAAATACCAACCATAATTCATTCATCTCCCGCCGAAGACTATTAGGGACGACTCTTGCGGGAGGTCTTGGTATTACTGGGGTCGGATTAGTTACCGGGAAAGGTGTAAATAAAAAACAGGTTCCGATCACTCGGGATAATGATGGTGTTGCTCGTACTACTAAAATTCCGCGTGCAGTTTATGAACGCGACATGCATGTGAAAAATATGGCAGAGGTTATGTCAAACAGAAGGAAGAAAAATAAAAATATCGATTCTGTAATGGTGACTGACTCAAAAGAAGAAAAAGACGGACACAAGATTACAAAATTGCAAATAAGTGTTCCGGAAAATGGAGACCCGTCTCAAGTCCCAGATTCAGTTCAGGGTGTTCCAATTGAGACGATCCCCCCACAGAATTTTAAAACTGGAGGCTGTTCCAATAACGGAACATATGACCCTGCTGAGGGTGGAGTGAAAATTGTGGGGCAAGATACAGTTGGTACCGGTTTTGGAAAAGTCATGGATATGACAAACGGGGAACCACGGTACTTAGCATGCGCGCATGTTGTGGAAGAAAAAGACAACGTAAGTTGTGATACAGGTGAAAGTGGTAGCGCTAATGTGTTTCAGGGCGGGAACAAGATCGGGGAAGTTGCAAAAGGGTCTGTAGATGGCGACTGGGCAATGATAGAACAGACCGATGACGCAGATATTGAGGGGTTCGACAACGATATCAATTGGGTAGACCACGGTGGTCGAGACTTCGAAGAATTCTACACCGAATGGGGACTACGAGAGACAATGAAGAACAATGATACACTATATAAAAGTGGTCTTACTAGTGGATCCACTGACGGCACCATAGAATCTATTGACGCCGATATTGAAGTATACTGTGGGAATCGAACTGTCGACAGTTCTGGGGATCCATACGGCGTAATCACTAGTGTTGATGCCGGTCCAGGTGACTCTGGATCTCCCGTTTTTACCAAGTACCCGGATGACCCAGATAACAAATTGTCTGCTGCAGGGCTCTGGACGAATTATGACGATGAGTCTGACTCATATGATTCTGGATGTTCAGCGGGTTGGACAAATTACACTCCTGAGAAAGTCTATGAACGAACTCTTTTTATTCCTAGTTACTACCATGATAATGAATACGACTTCCAGCCGTGGTTGTTATCTTAAAGGGAAAGTGAAGTGATAGATAAGTGGAATACATTCAAATAAAATATTTTCTAACCCAGCGAGAGTTCACAGAGTAAAAATAATGGGCTATGCAGGATTGAATTTATGGTTTTGTCGGGGTTGTGATGAAGAGAACGAAGTAGAGACGGGCAAAAAACATACAAGAGTTCTCCGAGATTAACCATTTATGGCTGATTTCGTCACCCCGTTTGTCGGACCGGATGTGGAAATAGTTGCGATGTTGGTCATACTTTTTGCCCTCTATTTCTCCAAACAACTGATTGATAGGATCAGGGAATAATAACAGTACCCCACCATTTTCAAGAGCAACGGATAGCTTACTTTGGTAAAGTACTTCAAATATATTTGAGCCAACACGCATGACCTCTCGTTAAGGGGGGCGCTCGCGGGTTAGCGCGCTAAGAAGTGATATCGAACTGTGCTTGTTCGTCGGATTCGTAAGAGCCGGCGATTGGCGGCACTGGGTTGAGCACATATGCGAGCTCGTCGGGTTCGCCATCGACGAGATCACAATAGAACTCTGCAGAGTATTCGGTCTCATCAGTCCCCACATCCTCGACGTGCTGTACAATGATATGGTCGGCGTGTTCCCGAATCGGAGGGGCAATGTCGTATCAATCCTCACGATGGCCGATGATAAATAACCGCAAGTCGAGTTTTGACTTGAAGTCACCAGCGGGTAGAATTCGCTGTTGACCTCATAGCTATGGATCTGCGCGTTCGCCTGCGTACTCATCTCGTCGAGGACGGCAACCACATCCGAATGCTCCTCGTACAAGTGTTCAAGTTCCGACTTGGACTCAACGGTGTAGGTCCGTTCATTCAGTCCAAGTTCTTCCCACTCGAGTGTGGTCACATTCGTGGCGAGGATGGCGTCGGACTGGTCTCGGAGGTGTAGCCCGGCACCGACCAAGGCGGAGTTCGTCTTTCCGCCGTCGGTCATGCCGAGGAACACACCGAGGTAGCCTGGCCGGCGGAGCTCGCGCACCAACTGAGAGAATACTTGGCCGCTGGAGAAGTCCGACTCTCGACGAGTCAGCCCGGATAGCCAGGAGAGCACTGCGAGATTCCCGTTGCGGACTGCCGCCGCTGCGACGGGCGACCCATGGGCGGCAATCAGATTCCGACAGTACTGGGTCTGTTCGAAGGTCGCCGGGAGATCGGCGTCATGGTCCTCGTTGACTCGTAGAATCTCATCGTACCGTCGCTTGTAGTGGACGTAGCGGCGGAGCGCGCGGCCGTCAAGGAACGGCGCGAGCGGATACACGCGGTTGTTCTCAGTCAGCCGGCCCTCGGCCACTTCGCGGAACTCCGCAGCGCCGATACCGATCGAACTGCCCTCGTAGTCACTCACGGTTCACCTCGCTACCAGGGTGCTGGCGGTTGCTCTCAGGCGGGCCATTGGTGTTCGCCGCTCTCCCAGCGGGTCGCTGGACTCCTGAATGTCGACGGCACCTAGTCGTTCGGCAGCTGCGCGTTCCTCATAGTCGTCGGCTTCCTCGCGGCTGGGGGTTCAGTCCGTCGAGCGTTTCGTCAAGGTCGACTTCGAGGTCGAAATCCATCGGGTTCCGTGAATGGGTCGAGCGTTCGGTTTTCCTCGGCGGACGGATTGCGTTCCGGATAGGTTCACACGTGAACGCCCGGGTTGAAGGGGAGCGGGAGTGACGTTGGAGACATGCCGCACGCGGACAATGACGGGGTGAAACTCGCCTACGAACTCGACGGACCAGCCGACGCGGAGGCGGTGACGTTCGTCGAGGGGCTGAGCTACGGGACGTGGATGTGGAACTGGCAACGCGAGGCGCTCGACGACTACCGGACGCTTGTCTGGGACAACCGGGGGACGGGGGACAGCGACGAGCCAGAGGGGCCGTACACCGTCGCCGACATGGCCGGCGACCTGGAGGCGGTCCTCGATGACGCCGGCGTCCAACGGACGCACCTCGTCGGCGCGAGCCTCGGCGGGATGATCGCCCAGCAGTACGCGCTGGAGTGCGACCGCGTCGAGTCGCTCGCGCTCCTCTGTACGACGCCGGGCGGCGACGACGCCGTCCCGATCCCGAAGGAGACCCAGGCCCGGATGCTGAACGTCCCCGAGGCGTACGGACCTGCCGAGACGATCCGCCACAAGATGCGCCCGGCGTTCACCGAGGAGTTCTGGGCGGACCACCAGGAGTTACTCGACCAGATCGTCGACTGGCGGCTCGACACAGACCCCTCCGACCGCGCCTACGAGTGGCAGAGCGGAGCCGCCGTCGCGTTCGACGCGAGCGACCGTCTCGACGACCTCTCCGTCCCGACGCTGGTCTTCCACGGGACCGACGACCGCGTCCTCCCCGTCGAGAACGGGCGACTCCTCGCGGACCTGATCCCCGACGCGAGGCTGGTCGAAGTCGACGGCGGCTCTCATCTCTTCTTCATCGAGCAAGCCGACCGTGTGAACGACGAGCTCCGGGAGTTCCTGAGCGATGGCTGACTCGCCGCAGAACTGGGTCGGCGACTGGAGCGGCAAGCGAGCCGCGCTCTCGACCGATAGAGTCGGACTCGTCGACGCCGCGACGGGTACCGAGTACACCTACGGCGACCTCGACGAGCGAGCGAACCGCTGTGCGCGCCTCCTCTCGGACCACGACGTGACGCTCGGCGGTGGCCAGTCCGCCGACACCGGGGGACCCATCGACGGCGGCGAGCCTGCCGAAGCGGGTGGCCGCGTCGCCGTCGTCTCGCGGAACCGACCGGAGTACGTCGACCTCTTCTTCGCGACGGCGAAGACGGGCGGCGTCCTCGCACCGCTCTCACACCGGCTTGCCCCGCCCGAACTGGCCGAACTGCTCGGCGACGTGGACCCCGAACTCCTCGTCGTCGAGGAGCCGTTCGCCGACCTCGTCGGCGACGCCATGGCCGCCGAGGAGCGGGACACCGACTGTGCGACGCTCTCGTTGGCGGTCGACGGCGAGTCGACGTGGGACACTTACGCCGAGGCACTCCCCGACGAGGATGGTGCGTTCGACGGTCCGACTGTCGCCCCCGACGGCCCGCATCTGTTCCTCCACACCGGCGGGTCCACCGGGAGGCCGAAGGAGACGATTATCTCGCACGAGGGCATCGTCTGGAACTCGGTGAACACGATCACAGCGTGGGGACTGCGCGACGACGACGTGACGCCGATGGTGTTCCCGATGTTCCACACCGGCGGCTGGAACGTCCTCACAGTCCCCCTGTTCCACATGGGCGGACAGGTCGTGATCGACCGCGAGTTCGACCCCGCTCAGATCCTCGACATCGTCGAGGACCGCTCGGCAAGCGTCCTCGTCGCGGTGCCCGCCGTCCTCCGGATGATGGTCGAACACGACCGCTGGAGCGACACCGACCTGTCCTCGCTCCGGTTCGTCAAGTCCGGTGGGGGACCCTGCCGCGAGTCGGTCATGGAAGCGTGGTGGGACCGTGGCGTCGCCCTCTCGCAGGGGTACGGGCTCACCGAGTGTGGCCCGAACAACTTCGCGATGCCCGACGACTGGCCCCGCGAGAAGGCCCACACGGTCGGCGTCGCGAACATGCACGTCGACGCGCGCGTCGTGGACGACGGCGGGACGGAGCTACCGACGGGCGAGATCGGCGAACTCGAACTCCGGTCGCCACATGCCGGCGACGGCTACTGGCGGGCACCGGACGAGACCGCCGCGACCTTCGGCGAGTGGGTGTCGACGGGCGACCTTGCCCGCGTCGACGAGGACGGGTACGTCTCGATAGCAGGACGCAAGAAGAACCTGTTCGTCAGTGGCGGCGAGAACGTCTATCCCGCGGAGGTCGAGGACGCCATCGCCGACCATCCGAGTGTCTCCGACGTGGTCGTCGTCCCGGTCGCCGACGAGCAGTGGGGGCAGGTCGGGAAAGCGGTCGTCGAACCCGCCGAGACCGACGAAACAGACGATGAGCCGCTGACGCTGACGGAACTGCGTAACTTCCTCGACGGTCGACTCGCGCGGTTCAAACATCCGCGACACCTCGCGTTCGTCGACCGGCTCCCCATGAGCGGGCCGTCGAAGATCGACCGCGATGCCGTCGAAGCCGAGTTCGGCGAGTGAACCCGGTCGGCCGTCCTCCGCGGTCTCTATTCGGGGCACTTGTCTGCGCGGTCGCACCACCCGACGGCCGGATCGGAGCCGGCCCGTCCACGAACGAACCTGTCCGACTCGAATCTCGGAATCCCGTCACTGTAATAATCAGTGATACAATGTCTTTTCGAGTGAGACAGTATCTCTAAGTGTAACGGTGTTGACCACCCGGTATGTCACACGCAACTGGTAACCGGTTGGCGGAATACGCCCTGAGTGAGATCAGTGACGAGCTCCGAACAGTTACCGTTCTCTACGAAGACGACTACGAGATTATCTATCTGCGGGACGACCTGCAGGAATCGTACGATCCGGACCTGTACAGACGCGTCGTCGATTCGTTCAGAGTCGAGATGAGTGGCGAGCGGCATCTCGAAGACGAGTCGTCGGTTGGTTCAAAGCGAGCGACAATTCACTATCACGACAACGCCTACGTATTTCAGTTTCCGCACGACGACTGTCACAGTATCCTCCTGAGTGTCGTCCCCAGTGTCGGATCGCAACTGCGGTCCTTTATCAACGCCTGTGAACAGCGTCTGTAGCGGGTACCGCCCTACAAGGAGCGACAGAGAAGCTGTTCGCTCACCACCGTCTCGGGAGGGGCTGTCGATTGCGACCGCGTCCATGCGAACTCGTGCCCACGAAGGTAGGATCATTTATGTTCGTGAGGGAAGTCGTATAGACAATAGGGTGGCCTACGCATGATCGACATCTCGATGGACATGGAGCAGTACGACTGCCCGTTCATCGACACGACCGCGGACTACGGGGTGGCCTTCTCCGCGATCCACTGGG